>NZ_JAUBDI010000003.1:0-327123 GCF_033253735.1 Sporosarcina saromensis
AGAGAAGAAGTTAAAAGCAACAAAGAAAAACAAAGCTAAATAAATTAAATTACAAAAAAAGGGAACTGATTTAACTGTAGACCCCCGTTCCCTTTTTTAAATTTTTCCGGAGTACCATAATGTTAAAATATGGATTTTAATGCATTTAGTGTAAACTATGCAACGCTAGTGGGTACCGCTAGTATCTTACAAGCTTTGTTCGGTCATCGCTATCCATTAATGGAAGGGCATGGCGGTGTATGGTGGGGGCTTGTGTTAAGTCTTTGTGCTTCTGCTCCAGCTGTCGGGATTAGTTATGCGCAGCTCGGTGGAAGTCTTGCATTAGGAATGGTAGCGGCTGGAATCGTAACGATTCTGTTAGGCGCAATTGGTTTTTCAGATGTCTTAAAACGGATTTTCAATAAAGTAGTGTTAACGGTCTATTTGTTTTTATTATCGATACAGCTCATAATGATTTTCTTTAAAGGGATGCTCGGTATCGGTGTGGATGGCACGATAAATGAACCCGTTGCATTGTTATCCATTTGCATTGTGCTGCTTGTGCTTGTCTTAACTGTAAAAGTAAGAGGGAAAATCGGTAACTTTGCTATTCTCATCGGTATGATCGGTGGTTGGATTGCCCATAGTCTTTTATTCCCGGCAACGGCACAAGTATCTGGAACGGGGACTGCGTTATTTACCTATTTGCCATGGGGCTCATTCCGATTTGATATTGGTATTTTGCTAACTGCTTTTTTTGCTGGGCTGATTAATATGGCGAATTCGTTAGTCTCGATTACGACTGTGGAGAAAGTATTTAAGACGACGACCGATAAAAAAAGATTCAGTTGGTCCTTTATGTTAACAGGTGTGCATACGATTGTAGCCGGATTGTTCGGGTTAATCCCATACGGACCGTATACATCTTCCATCGGGTTTTTGGAAAGTACGAAAATCTATCAGCGTGCGCCGTTTATACTTGGAGGTTTGCTGTTCATCGTGCTTGGAGTTGTCCCTATACTTGGTTCGTTTTTCTCGACAATGCCGATGAGTGTAGGCGATGCGGTTTTGTTTGTCGCATACTTACAACTGTTTGGAACTGCAATTAAGAATTTGGGGAATTTACCAGTTGGTCGCATGTCGCTTTATCGTTTAACGATTCCTTTGCTCGTCGGAATTAGTGTAATGAATATCCCGGCGGAGACGTTCAGTGTGTTTCCGGTATTATTTCAACCGATTGTGAGCAATGGTTTATTAGTCGGTGTGTTGTTAGCAGTTTGTATGGAATTGTTCGCAAGGAGAAGTTCGGTTTCTGTTTCATAAAAACGGTTGAGTTCCGCATACTAGGAACTCAACCGTTTTTACTTGGATTGTATGGAAGTTGACTGTTTTACTTGTAATTCGACTTCAAATGTTTGCGTGTACGTTTCAATCGGATCGCCATTAATGAGTTTGACTAACGTATCAACGGCTGTTTTGCCAATTTCGTAAATGGGCTGGGCAACTGTTGAAATTTCAGGTGACATCATTTCCATTTGGATGCCGTCAAACCCGATGACTTTAACGTCAGTAGGGACAGAAAGGTTTGCTTCTTGCAGGGCTTTAATTGCGCCTGCCGCCATTAGGTCATTGCTTGCAAAAACACCGTCGAGATCGGGGTGTTTCTGGATAAGTTCCTGCATTGCCCGGTAGCCACCTTTGACGGTGAAATCACTATATGCAATAAGGCTCGGTGTGAATGAATCGAGTTGCTTCGCAATGACTTCGTATCCGTTCGTCCGTTCGCGGGAAGATGTAATATGAATCGGCCCGCAAATGTGCGCGATTTTCCGACAGCCTTGGTTTTGTAAATGTTCGGTTGCAAGTTTACCACCGTTAAAATTGTTGGACATGAGCGAGACGATTGAACTGCCCGATAAGTGATTGTCCATAAGGATGACTGGGATTTTGCGTTTTTGTAAGTGTTCAAGTTGTTCGGGTTTAATCGTGTAAGACGAAATGATGATGCCGTCGACTTGCTTGTGAATTAATGTTTCAATATATTTTTGTTCTTTTTCTGGATTGTTGTCTGTGTTGCATAAGATGAGTGTGTAATCATAAGCGTTTGCTGCATCCTCGGTCGCTCTTGCGACTTCGGGAAAAAATGGATTTAAAATGTCTGGTACCATAAGTGCGATTGTCGCGGTTTTCATGCCCGCTAAGCTTCTTGCAATGTTATTTGGTTTGTAATTCAGTTTGTCAATGACTTCTGCGATTGCATCTGCCGCTTGTTGACTGACGTAGCCATTTTTATTCAGATAGCGTGAAACGGTAGCAACAGAAACGCCTGCTAGCTTGCTGACATCTTTGATTGTAGGCAAAATGAACTCACTCTCCTATGTTATCGCTTACATAAACATAGCAATAAAGTGAAGACAAATCAATACAGTTTGAATTTTTAAGTGTTAAAAATAGACATTGACAGTGAATATGATTTTTGGTAAATTACATGTAACCGATTACACATATCGTGGAAAATGTCACTTGTGAATAAAGGAGAAGAGGATGAATATACTCACTGGCCTATTAGGTTGTCTTGTTATATTGTTTATTGCTTTTTTGTTATCTGAGAACAAAAAGAAGATTAATTATCGTATTGTAGGGATTGGTGTTGCACTTCAAATCCTTTTTGGCTATCTTGTACTGAAGTCGACGATTGGGCGTATGGTACTTGAGAAGATTTCTGAAGGGGTTCGAAATGTCATTCATTATGGAAATGAAGGGTTAGCGTTTGTTTTCGGAAGTTTGGCAGACCCGTCACAACCGACTGGTTTTATCTTCGGAATTCGGGTAGCGGCGATGGCGATTTTTGTCACTGCGCTTATTTCAGTGTTGTACCATTTTGGCATTATGCAGTTTTTTGTCCGTGTAATTGGTGGAGGGCTTGCAAAACTTTTAGGGACAAGCAAGCCGGAGTCTTTGACAGCAGCTTCCAATATTTTCTTGGGAATTCAAGAAGCGCCTGTCCTTATTAAACCTTATATAAAAACGTTAACAAGATCAGAACTATTTGCCGTAATGGTCGGTGGTCTAGCCTCGGTCGCGGGTGGAACCTTAATGGCCTATGCCGCGTTAGGTATACCGATAAACTTCCTGTTGTCAGCGAGTTTCATGGCAGCTCCTGCGGGATTGGTTTTTGCGAAAATCCTGATTCCTGAAACGGAAACACCTGTTTTGAATGCGTCTTCCATTTCTGTTGATCCTAGTGAAGTAGCAGATGAAGAAGAGAAGTCAGGTCTGATTGATGCCATCACACGTGGTGCGATGGAAGGGATGAAAATGGCTGGGCTAATTATCGCGATGTTGATTGCTTTCATTGCTGTATTAGCGTTAGCAAATGGTATTTTAGGCGGAATTGGTGGTTGGTTTGGCTTCCCTGACCTTTCACTCGAACAAATTTTTGGATATTTGTTTGCACCATTGGCATTCATCATGGGGGTTCCGTGGTCTGAAGCGATGACTGCAGGTAACTTGTTAGGGCAAAAGGTGATTTTGAATGAGATGGTTGCCTTTACGTCATTCCAGCCGATGATTGATATGCTATCGGATAAAACTGTTGCGATTATGACCTTCGCTTTGTGTGGTTTTGCAAACATCGGTTCACTTGGAATTCTAATCGGAAGTATGACAGCTTTTGCGGAAAACCAACGTACAACTGTCACAAAATTAGGGATGAAAGCGGTACTTGCAGGAACCCTTGCGAACTTGATGAGCGGAACAATCGCTGGTATGTTTATGTAATCACTAATTACGAATAATCAAAAAGAGGTGACAACACGCGAAATAGTGCGTGAACTCACCTCTTTTTTTATCTTATATAGATAGTTGAATTGTGGTAATATAGGGAATTATGCGCGTGCCTGTCCCCCGGACAATTTGCAATTGTTCGGGGGACAGGCACCAAAACGATTCTGAATTGTGTCGGGGACTGGCACCTTAAAGGGGGAAGGAAGATGGAAAAGAGGCTGACGTTTTGGATGGCGTTGTTGCCGGTAATTGTGTTGATTGCTGCGGGTGCTGGTTCCATTTTTGTGTGGAAAGTGGGCATGCATGTACCGTTGCTTGCAGGCATGGTGATGGCTGCTGTCGTGGCTTTGATGGCAGGTTGGAAATGGAATGCTGTACAGCAGATGATGGTGAATGGTGTAGCAAGGGCGTTGCCGGCAGTGTTTATTTTACTCGTGATCGGGATTATCATTGGTACGTGGATTGCGGGTGGTGTCATTCCGACGATGATTTATTACGGGTTGAAATTCATTCATCCGGATTTCTTTGTGCCGGCTGTAGCCATTGTAACTGGGCTCGTGTCCATAACGTTAGGTAGTTCATTCACATCAATTGCAACTGTTGGTTTGGCGTTTATGGTAATTGGTGAAGGTCTTGGGTTTCCACCAGGACTCGTTGCAGGTGCGATTATTTCTGGTGCGTTTTTTGGTGATAAACTATCACCGTTGTCGGATACGACGAACATCGCACCGGCAGTAGCGGAGACCGATTTATTTAGTCACGTGAAACATATGCTGTGGGATACGTTACCTGCATTTTTTATTGCACTTGTTTTGTATGCGGTAATCGGACACACTTCAGTTATTCAAGGGGCAGATCAGTCGTCAATTATCGCGTTAATGGATGGACTCCAATCGATCTTCATCATCCATCCGCTGTTGTTGCTCATGCCGGTGCTGACGATTGTGCTAATTATTAAGCGGACACCCGCGTTACCTGCACTGTTAGGCGTCGCTATCATAGGTGCCGTGTTAGCGATAGTTGTCCAAGGTGAAACGGTGACGTCCGTCATGCAGTTCATGACAAGTGGATACCAAGTTGAATCAGGTGTCGAGGCAGTTGATAAGCTATTAAATAAAGGCGGTATGGTGTCGATGTATGGCACAATTGTTTTATTAGTATTGGCTACCGGATTAGGTGGCATTATGGAAGAAACAGGCGCGTTTCAAGTACTAACCCGAAGAATGCTTGAACGCGTGAAATCGACTGGTTCCTTAATTATGTTGACGATTGTTTCGACATTTGCTGTCGCATTTTCTACAGGGGCGCAGTTTTTGGCGATCATTTTACCAGCCCGCACGTTTGTACATAAATATAAAGAGCTTCAAATTGATACGAAAAATTTATCCCGCTGCGTGGAAGCGGCTGGTACAGTAGGCATTAATCTTGTACCATGGGGTGTCCCGGCAGTCTTTGCGGCAAGTGTTCTGGAAGTCGATCCGATGGCATTCATTCCTTACACATTCCTCGCATTCCTCGTCCCGCTCATGAATGTGTTATATGGGTATACCGGTTGGACAATTGTGAAGAAAAGCGATAGGAGGCTCGTAAAATGAAACAAGCAGTGTTAACGATACTTGGGACAGCTCAAGATGCAGGGATCCCTCAACCGAATTGTACGTGCGCACAGTGTAAAGAGGCGTTAACGAATCCTGCTAAAAGAAGATATGCCGCTTCAGTTGCGGTCGTCATTCCTGAAGAGAAAACGTGGTACTTAATAGACGCTTCGCTGGATTTTAAAGAACAGTTCGCTGCTGTTCAAATGCAATATGGGCTGGCAGGCGTGTTAATGGACAGTATCTTTTTGACACATGCTCACATCGGCCATTATCCGGGGTTATTGTTTTTAGGCCGTGAAGCAATTGGCGCGCAAGGCGTTTCTACATATGTAGGTCCGAAGTTGAAACAGATGCTTGAAACGGAAGCACCGTGGCGGCAACTTGTGGACCTAGGGAATATTAACGTGAAGGCATTACAAGCAGGCAAAGCGGTACAAATCAGTGAAGACGTTGCCATAAGACCTGTCGAAGTGCCTCACCGCAATGAATTTTCAGAGACTTACGGATTCTGGATTGAAGGACGTAATCGAAAAATCTTATACATTCCAGACATCGATTCATGGACAGCGTGGGAAGTCAATATATACGATGCTGCAAAGAAAGCAGACGTCTGCATCTTGGACGCTACGTTCCATTCCATTGCAGAAATTGAGAACATGGGCAGGGATTATAGAGAAATCCCTCATCCCGTCATGACCGAAACAATGGACCGCTTGCAAGACTTGGTCAATGAAACCGACATCTACTTCACCCATTTCAACCATACGAATCCTGCAATCGACCCATGCCATCCCTTTACGCAACAAGTAAAGGAACGTGGCTTCCGCATAGCCGAAGAAGGCATGCAAATAGACCTATAAAACCGGTGCCAGTCCCCAAAACAATTCAGAATTGTTTAGGGGACAGGCACCTTCTTTATGCGTCGAATTATGTGTTTTCTACACTTTTTTTGAGAGTTATTGTAGAAAATAATTCTAAGTACTTATTCTGGTGTATACTAGAATAAATTTTCACGAAAGTATAGGTAGTTGGATTGATGGTGGAGAGAATCTAGCAAATGGGGGGAGCTTTGTATGTTGAAATGGATCGGAAAATTGATGTGCAAGTTATCGGGCTACCATCGAATGGACTATTATTCTAATAGATGTAAGCGTTGTGGGTATGTGAGAGAAGGAAGGAAAAATACTTCGAAATAAAGAAGTTGCCTGTAAGTTGGTACAGCATAATGATAAGAAAAGCTGTCGAGGAGTTGTGGGGAGTGAATTTCTCAACAGCTTTTTTACGTTTAGGATGGTAAATGATTCTTTACGTATGCTTGCATTTGAGACACACACGCAAGGCTTTTTTCGTACAAGAATCGCTGCTAACCACACATAGTTAAACGAGTCAAAGATTGTCTCGAGCAATTCCGATCGATGTCCCCAGATCCATTTCGTCTTCAAGGACCTCTCTACAAAAGCCAAGATAGTCTTCCATTTTCGTTAAATGCATATAAGGCAACGCGAGTCGAATGATTTCGTTATCGAAGAATGGAAAATCAGAAGACGTAGCGGTCGCATACTGTGTGAAAGAGCTGTATGGATAGTTCTCCATCTGATCGACTAACGGAAACTTCGTATCAATTGGATTTCGATGAATGTAACGACTAATCCGTAATAGACTCCTTGCATTTGTAATTTTCTCTGCATAATAACGCCCCTCGTATAAAAAGCCAGTGTAGTCATATTTACCTCGGTAGTAATCGCCATATTTTTTGTTGAGCCGTCCCATCACTTTTCCAAGATGGACAACTGGCGAACGAATAAGTAGATGGTAATGGTTGTTCATAATACAATACGCAGCAAGAGAAAACGGATGTCGTTCGTATGTATAATGAAGCGACTGCAACAACATCCGATAGTCAGACGGATGATGAAAAATCTCTTGCCGGTTGTTGCCTCGCATGACGACGTGGTAATACAAATGTGGTGACCAAACACGGCGTTGTCTAGCCATACGAAGCAACCACCTGTCCATCCATCCTTTGCTGAAACTCTCTCCTCCAACGATCCATAACGATAATCACTCCTATTGTTTTCACTTACCATAGTCAACAATAAAAGTTTCGTCAATTGTCACAAATCTGCGATAATGAGAATTTGAACAGTACCACTTTATTCGGTTGGAATTCGTCAGGATCACCTAAAAAGCCCATCAACTCAATCTTCTTCCTACTATTTTCTCCAAACAAAAACCTTTTCCCCCATCTCTACGGGCTATCTACAATCAAAAAATGACACAAAAAACCGCTCAAAATAATATTTTGCAACATTTGTGATGGGAGACAGTCCCCAACACAATTCGCAATTTTTCGGGGGACAGGCACCCGAACAATTCTCAACATTCATTTATCGAATACGATGAAGTCGTAGGGGGAGATGCGTTTGTTTTTTTTGTTTGTGTAGTCGAACATGTCGGCCAGGCCTTGGACGGGTAGTGTACTTACCTTTTTGCCCGTTTGTACGTCATACGTGTCGATGGTGTGTTCACTAGTTGCTTTGTCATAACGGAAGAAATGTAATTTATCATCTTGAAAATACGTTTGTTCACTCATTTTCAAGCTCCCTGTACTCGCTCCTTCCAACGAAAATGCCAAGCCCGTTTCACCGGTATCTACGTGGATGCTATGCACTTCACCTACACCGTCTACATAGTAGAATGTATCGCCTATGACAGCCGCAGCATTTCGTAAATTATAAGGGACTCGGATTCGATAATCTTCCGCATCTTTGTATGTAAGAAACGGAAACATCTTCACAGTTTTCGCTTGCCCGTCAATTCGATACAATTCGCTCGTTAACTTTTGCGTATCGCTAATTAACATGAAATACGCACCATCGGCTTTAACAATTGGCGAAAGTCCTAATCGGTCACCCACTTTTCCAAGTGGCACGACTTCCTCTATTTGTACGCTATCTTGAAGCGGCATCGTAAACAATGAAATGTACTCTTCTTCTCCAGCGACCATCATCAGCTCATCCTCCGTTATGCCAGACATGTGTAAATAATACGGTATCTCGATTGTTTTAAATCCATCTTTATTCCCGACTCGAATATTGGACGAATAGCCCCCCTCCTCATTAAACCCTGAATTATACACGCTGTAATACATGCCATTACGAAATCCAGTCACTTCACCGGTATGCTCTTCACCTTCTATAGCAAACGTTTTTGTCCCTTTCTGATCCACAACGTGAACATGGCTACGGTCCTCCAGAAAAAACGATTCATCATTTCCGTGGATGGTGCCTAATTCCAAGCCATCCATTTCAAACACGTCCGTTTGTCCCTCTTTGTTAATAAAAACCGCAAAACTTAACCCGTCTCGGTTCATATCTTGATCAGCAGTTGTAGAAAAGTATAGTGCCGCAACAGAATTCGTAATGACGGATGGAAGTTGTTCCGTCGTGAGTAAGTTCTCGTTTTTAGTACTAAAAACGTAAACGGAGGATACGGTTAATAGAACAAGTACAAGTATTCCTGAAATAAACCATCTCTTTTTCATCTCCAACACGCTCCTTATGAACAAAACTAAGCAAACGAGTTTACTGTTTGCTTAGTTCCATTCTTATGAATTAAGACAACCCCTAATCTGTTGCGCTCACTAATATGCCTAACGACGGATATGCAAAATTAGGGTTACAACCACTACCGTTAGATCTTCCGTTTGAATACTGTCTGCTTGGCATCACGGACATCCCGTGGATAGACGCCAAATCCTTTATCCACATCCAAGTCCAGATTCCCTTTTAATAAATACGCAGACCAGATCAATTTAGAACAGTTTTTAGCACCATAATGGCCTGTATTTCGGTTGTTCGCGAAATTCAAAGAATACTTCTCGCCGATTTCTCCGTATGCCCAATTCGCTGCATTTCTTTTTACAGTACTCGTTGCAGAAACGGATTTTACAACAGCACCTTTGTCAACTTTTCGGACATTCGCTGAAATGCTGCGCACGCCTGAAGGATAAATGGATTCAACGATTGTATTGCTCGTGTAGTAAAGCCCTACATGTCCATGGTTGACATAAGCGGTTGCGGAAGGTGTGTAGTAAAAATCCCCTTGTGCACTCGGTCCGACGATATATAACGCTGACCCGCCACCGCCTTGGATGGCCGCTTCATCTGTAGCGTCATACTCCTCTGCCAATTGCTTTGCCTCTTCTTCCGCCAACTGGTTTTGATACTCCATTTCAGCGAGCATTTTTTCATAAATTTCATCTTCATTCATGCCGGTCGTCATCGAAAGGTCTGCGACTTCTTTTTGCAGCTCTTCCATAGATACGCCTGGTTGCAACGTCAAGATTTGATCGACATGCTTTGAGACAGATGATGCTTGGACGGGGAACTGTAAATTCAGTAAGAGAATACCAGCTGCTACTGTTGCGACTACTTTTTTCACGTCACTCGCTCCTAGGGAAGACAACTGGCCAGTTTGTCTTCAAATTGTATGTTGTCCAACATAATGCAACTATACCATTTATAAACTAATAATTGAAATTTTGAGAAAATATAAAAGGGGGAAGATTACAGAGGGAAAAGGTACATCATTTATAAAAAAGTTTTGTAACAACACAATACTTTCACTTGAAATGATTGAATTAGACACTTCGCGACATACACAAAACTACTAAAAATAATACAATTTTAGAGGATGATACGATTCCATCTTTCTCTATCAATTCATTTGTTAACACTCAATAATTGGTCGCAATAGTAGGAATTCGAATGGTGTGCTTCAGAAACGGTGCAAAGGTCGAGGGAAAACAAGCAGGAACAAACACTACGCGGAGCAACAAAACACCCTCCACGATTACGAAAAAAGGAACTAAGATACTAATAAGGTGAAAATAGCACAGGACTCCCTTATTATCTTAGTTCCGTCAATAGAACGGTATTACTCGCCGAATAATTCAACTTCATGCACGAATTTTATCGCCAACTCACATCTATAAGCATCATCGTACAACTATTCATCTGTTTTTTTGTTGCATGCGTCTGCATCATGTAAACCTTTCTGGGCGTCATGTCTTCTGCCATGCAAACGCCACGTTGCATAAATGAGCATCGCCGACCAAATAAGTGTTGAACAGTCTCGTTCACTGTCCACCCCTTGGAAGTGCTTGTCGGCTACAACCGAATTCGTGTCGTTAGATGCTGCGTTTGCAATTTGGTTTGTTTGATCTTGTTCTAATTGTATCTCAGAGTGAACGACTGCATACGGGGAGACAATCTTTTCAACTGCACCTACAATCTGACTAAGTGCTTCCAATTCATCAACAATTGACGTGAAGATTGCGACATCGCCCATGCTTGTCAATAGCATAAATTCTACTAGACTTTTCGGCAATTGCTCCATACATACTAACGGCTGAAAGCTTGATTGATGATTAAGTTGATCTGATACGGAAGCGTGGACAGGGAACCGGAAACCAATCACGAGAATGCCGACTACAATCGTTGTGACAATTCTTCTCACGGTACTCGCTCCTTAGGAAAGCAACTGGCCAGTTTGCCTTCGTAATGTATGTTGTCCAACATACATTCATTGTAGCATGTATATTTTTAAAATTAAAATTTTGGTAATATACCTCATATTTTTTTAGAACACTAATGCTGTAATGGATTGCATACTACTTTTCATTGTTCAACTTCAAAAGTTACGTGCTGAATAGGTAAATAGTTCGGCGGAAATGATTAAAAAAGAAAGAATATTAATGATAAAGTAGAGGATTGGACATACGTGGACGGGCTGGAAGAATCATTTGTTTCATGGCAAAACAGGGTAGTAAGAATGAAAATTCGGAATTTAAAAATATTGTGTTGTGTTTCCGAAATGTATTTCATACAATTAGAGTAAAGAAGTGGACAGGGGGTGTCAATGTGCATCTTGGTACGCGTCTTAAGAAGTTGAGAGAAGCGAAAGGATTATCGCAAAAAGAGATTAGTCACGGCATCGTTTCAACTTCGCATTATAGCAATATTGAAAGTGGACGTTTTGATCCTTCAAACGAAGTTCTTCAATTGCTAGCGAATAAACTAGAAGTACCTACTTCTTATTTTCACAAAATCTATGAAGATCATCCTGACTTACAAGTGTTGCTAATTCAATATGAAAAGTCGCTGAATACAAATGAAAAGGAAGTCCAACAATTTTTAACGAAACATGTAAACAAATTCACCTACATTTCATCTTTTAAACAAGAAATTCTATTCAATCTGTTAAAGTACTTGGAACTTGTGCGCTTTGCACAAATCACACTTGCTCAATCCCACTATACTTCCGAAATAAAAATCATTCCTACAGACTATATCAATCAAGCAAGTAATTCCATTTTGGAAAAATACACATTTGTAACAGGAATCTATCAGTATTTTAACCGAGAGTACAAGAAGAGCATCCGTTATTTTCTGGATTCCTTGCATTTGACAAAAGACGAAGTCCTGTCTGCCAAGTTAAATTACAATATTTCCTTGGCCTTTTATCATAGTTACGATTACGGAACAGCATTGGTCTATGCTAAACAAGCTCTCACTTTGTATATGCATTTCCATGACTGGGAAAAATGCGGTCATTGTTACAATTTAATTGCTGCACTTTATATGGAACAGCATAAAATGGAGGACGCAAAACACTATATTGAGAAAGGCAGCAGCATTATTACGGATAAAAAGTCCAAACTGTATGCGGACGTTTGTCACAATCAAGCGTACTTCTTTTATCTAGAGAAAGAATATATGCAAGCCTTAAGAGAAATTAACAAGTCATTAGAAATTTTACAACAACATCAAAGTGAAAATGCCTTTAACGCCATGAAGCTGAAAGTGGAAATTGTACTGCAACTAAAGGATTTTAAAACGTTACACACCTTCTTACCTAAATTGAAAGAGACGGTATCGTCCGAAATTGAGCAAGACCAACTTACGTACTTAGAAGCAACCATCTATTATTTCATGGGAGAATATGAAGAATACGAACAAAAGATGCGCTCTTGCACGGCTGGTTTTCGTATGAACAAAGATTGGAAAAGCTTAAAAACCGCTGCACACCATTTTTCCAACTATTTCGCAGAACAGAAGAAATATAAAAATGCATACACCTACCAAGAACTTTGTATCCTTTCCTACAGTAACATGACGTTCGAATTGAAAGGAGGTGAAGAAAAATGAAGAAAAAACTAACGATGTTTATCCTATCCCTCAGCATCCTAGCATGCACACCTCTAGTGACATCCGCACATGGCTATACAGTTACAGGCATCTCTGGTCCAGAAGTCGGTCATCCAATCGTAGTCGACTAACCTCCTAGGAAGACTTTCACGCACTTACTTTGAAATTTTCTTATACCGTCTAGCTGTATATGCTCATAAAGGCTGTGACGGAAGTAAGACGATGCTAGTGAGCACTTACAAAACAGAAAAAACATCCGAGCGTAGTCAAAAATAAAAAGGATGCTATCAAAAAATGGCATCCTTTTTATGTATTCAAATCTAATTCCAGGAATTATCGCCAGATAGAAGTCAAGTTTTGCTTAGACATCCTATTTACGACGGGCGAGTTGAATGCTGCTCGTTTTTCAGAACTAGATCTTTAATGCCTAAAAACAACCTATGCATAGAGTTGACCGTTTTATAAGTCTTTCATTATACCTGTAGAGATTACCCAAATACGGTTTCTTCAAATTCTTTTGCCTGTAGTGTTCCACTTTCAATTTCTTCGACAAAATGACAAGCTGCTTCGTGACCATCTGCCATGGCAGCATATGTACCAAGAACAGGAGTTTCCTTTTTGCAAATGTCTTGTGCGAACGGGCAACGTGTGTGGAAACGACAGCCTGCTGGTGGATCAATTGGAGAAGGAACATCGCCTGTTAACACGATGTGCTTTTTCTCACGTGTTGGATCAGGTACAGGTATTGCAGATAGCAATGCCTTCGTATACGGATGTTTTGCATTTTCAAATATCGAATGCTTATCTCCGATTTCTACAATTTTTCCAAGATACATAACGATAACCCGATCTGAAATATGTCGGACTACACCCAAATCGTGCGAGATAAATAAATACGTTAACTGATATTGTTCCTGCAGTTCTTCTAATAGATTTAATACTTGTGCTTGTATGGAAACGTCTAGTGCGGAAACGGCTTCATCACAAATGATTAATTTTGGATTAACGGATAAAGCGCGCGCAATACCGATCCGTTGTCGTTGACCGCCAGAAAATTCGTGTGGGTATCGATCCGCTTGATATTCATTTAATCCGACTGTTTCTAGCAACTCGATGATTCGTTTCCGTCGTTGCTTAGCAGGTAAGATTTTTTGAATCGTCATCGCTTCATCTAATACATCTGCCACTGTTTGCCGCGGGTTAATGGACGCATAAGGATCTTGAAAGATAATTTGTAAGTCTTTCCGATGCTTTCGCATTTCCCGTTTGGAGAGAGTGGTTAATTCCTCACCGTTAAAAACAACCGATCCATCTGTCGGTTCTTCAAGGCGCAGAATTGAACGACCTGTCGTTGACTTTCCGCATCCGGATTCACCTACAATGCTGACCGTTTCGCCTTCGTAAATCGTAAAGCTAATATCGTCAACCGCTTTTACGTGATTAATCGTGCGACCCATTAACCCACCTTTAATGGGAAAGTATTGTTTGAGTCCTTCCACTTTCAGCATTTCTTTTTTCGCCATAAATCGTCACCTCCGATTCGCCATCCCACTGATCCGTGTAAATCCAACAACGGATATCATTCCCCTTTTCATCTGGTAGAAGGTCTGGCATTTTCGTTCTGCATAAATCCGTTGCTGCCGGACATCTCGGAGCAAATCTGCATCCAACGGGCATCTCTTTTGGATTCGGCACATTCCCTAAAATAGGTTCCAGTTTTTCAAGTTCTTTATCGTGCCTTGGAAGAGAATTCATCAGCCCGATTGTGTACGGGTGTTTAGGATATTGGAATAAAGATAGAATGTCTGCGTATTCCACTACTTGTCCTGCATACATGACGGCAACATAATCACAAGTTTCTGCGACGACACCGAGATCATGTGTAATCATAATGACAGACATGCCAAACTTTTTTTGTAGTCCGCGAATAAGACCAAGAATTTGTGCTTGTATCGTTACGTCTAGAGCGGTTGTCGGTTCGTCTGCAATTAATATTTCTGGATTACAAGCAAGTGCAATCGCAATCATGACACGTTGCCGCATACCACCCGATAATTCATGTGGATATTGCTTTACACGCTTATCAGGAGACGGAATACCAACGAGCTTCAACAATTCGATAGATCGGCTCATTGCTTCCTTTTTGCCTAATTGTTGGTGCTTCACAAGCGATTCGCTAATTTGTTGTCCGACTGTAAAAACAGGGTTCAATGAAGTCATGGGTTCTTGGAAAATCATTGAGATTGCATTGCCCCGTATCGATCGCATTTCTTTATCACTATAGGAGAGAAGGTTTTCTCCTTTGAAATTCACTTCTCCGCCAACGATTTTTCCATTCGCTGCGAGTAATTTTAAAATTGAAAGCGCTGTTATACTTTTGCCTGAGCCAGATTCACCTACGATTCCAAGTGTTTTTCCCTTAGGTAAACCGAAGCTGACACCGTCAACCGCCTTCACTTCACCGTCATCGGTATAAAAGGAAGTACGCAGGTTCTCCACTTTCAATAAATCCGTTTCCATTGTGCCACACCTCTTTTCAGCCATTTATCAGTTTACATCCATCCGTTTATTCAATAAGCGGTAGGAAATATCTACGAGCAAATTGACGAAAACGAACAAGAAGGAGATGATCAAAACCGTTCCTTGTACGATCGGAAAGTCACGTGTTCGGATTGCGTCGATTGTCAACCGTCCCATACCGTTAATCGCAAAAATGGTTTCTGTCAGAACCGCACCACCTAGGAATCCTCCGAACTCAAGACCAACGACAGTCACGACAGGAATTAATGCATTTTTTAACGCGTGACGATAGACAACTACCCGTTCACCCAGTCCTTTAGCTCGGGCTGTACGTATATAATCTTGTCCGATGACTTCAAGCATGGAAGAACGTGTCATACGAGCAATAATTGCTGCTCCACCTGTTCCTAATGTAACAACAGGTAAAATGACTTGTTTCCAGCTATCGCCCCAACCCGATGCTCTCATTTTTAAGAATTCTGGTAACCAATCTGGGCCGATTGCAAACCACTGGATGAGCATAAGCCCTAACCAAAAGTTTGGCATTGAAAGTCCAAAAAGAGCAACGATCATAATCGTCACATCTGACCATGAATAATGTTTGACGGCAGATATGATACCGGCGATAAGCCCTAAGAAGACTGCTAAAAGCGTTGAATAAAAGGACAGTTCAACCGTTATCCAAAACCTCGCTTTAATCTCATCCATAACTGGACGTCCACTTCGTATCGAGTTCCCTAAGTCTCCTTGGACAATATTTTTCACATATTTAAAATATTGCACTGGCGCAGGGTCATTTAAGCCTAACTTTTCTCGAATCTGTTCAACAGTTTGAGGGGAAGCGGCTTCACCAGCAATAATTTGTGCAGGATCCCCTGGAATTAAATACATTAATGAAAACACAAGAATTGATACGCCTATAAGGACAGGAATTGTCTGGAGCAGGCGTCTAACGATAAACTTTGTCATAATTTTGCCTCCTCCATCATTTCTTCATTTTCGGGTCTAACGCATCCCGTAAACCATCTCCGAAGACATTAAATGCCAATACGAACAGAACAATCATAATTCCTGGAAACAATACAAGATGTGGTGCTTGGTGCATGTAGGCCCGGCCTTCACTGAGCATAGCACCCCATTCAGGTGTAGGGGGTTGTGCACCTAGTCCAAGGAATGACAGTCCACTAGCCGTCAAGACGGCAGTTGCAATACGTAATGTTGCTTGGACAATAATCGGTGATAAAACGTTCGGTAAGATGTGTTTAAAAATGATACGTGCGTCGGATGCGCCAAGCGCTTTTACAGCATCTATGTACTCCAACTTTCTAACTGATAGCGTAGAACCTCGTACAATCCTAGCAAAAGCAGGTACTGAAAAAATACCGACTGCAATAATAACGTTTTGAATACTTCCACCTAGCACAGAAACAATGGCAAGTGCAAGAAGGATTCCAGGAAACGCGAGGATGACATCCATTACACGCATAATGAATGTATCCATCTTCCCGCCGTAATATCCTGATATAATCCCAAGAAATACGCCGATAACTCCACCAAGTGCTACGGAGAAAAATCCGACTTTCATCGTGATAGACATTCCATGAATAATTCTTGTGAAAATGTCACGACCGTAATTGTCTGTACCGAACCAATGCTCAGCGGAGGGGGGAGCTAATTTATTTGTAATTTGGGTAGCGTTCGGATCCAACCAAGTAAAATAAGGGCCAACTATCCCTGTAAGGATAAATACAATAATGAGCAAACCGCCAACGACTGCCGCTTTATTTTTTATAAGCCGTTTAAGTAGCCCTTTGTACGCTTCCACCTTCGGATTTGTTGCCCTTTTCCCAACGTCCGCAATCGGATTTTGTACGACCATAGTAAACACCTTCCTCTAAGTAGTTAGTAGTTTTGTAAAAAAGACAATATTTCCGTAGTTTAGTGGATTTACAGTAGCATAACATGAATGAGACAATTTAGGAACTTTATTTTTTATCAATTTAGATTTAAAGTGTTATTCCGTGTTTTTTGTTAAATCACTTCCTATATTATTGTGTTGAGAAACGAGGTAATTTTTGTTTGCTAATTCTAATTTGTCAGTAATGAATTATTCAGAAATGTATTGTTTCTTTTAAACTTGTATGCTATATTTCATTTGACTATTGCGGCTTTACAATCACGGCATGCAACTAGTGAAAAAAATGACGTCGGGGGGATAAACAATGAAAAGAAATGGTAATTTGAAATGGCTGTTCATGCTTGTACTTGCCTTTTCGATGCTACTTGCTGCTTGTGCTGGTGGCGGGGGAGATTCTTCAGGAAGTGACACAAATAGTGATCTCGACAGTGACAAAGGTGAGGGCGTTGAAGGTGGCGACTTAGTGCTAGCTGTATTATCGGATGCGTCATCTTTAGATCCTGCTGGCTCAAACGATGTTCCGTCTTCGGTTGTTCAAGCAAATATTTATGAAACATTGGTAAAGCGAGACGATGAAAACAAAGTCATTCCCGGTCTTGCAGAAAGCTGGGAACCAATCGACGATACGACTTATGAATTTAAATTACGGGAAGGTGTAAAATTCCATGATGGTGAGCCATTTAACGCTGAAGCTGTTAAAGCCAACTTGGATCGTATCCGTGATGCGAAAGTAGGTTCACCACGGTTCTTCCTATATGAAATGATTACAGATGTTGTTGTGCAAGATGAATATACTGTGCAAATCAAGACGGAATATCCGTTTGCACCTTTGTTAGCGCACCTTTCTCATAACGGTGGTGGAATGGTCAGTCCGAAGTCCATTGCAGCTGATTATGATGCGATGAACAGTGGGAAAGATGCTGGCTCAGTCATTTCAACAGCACCAGTGGGGACAGGTTATTTCAAGTTTGATAGTTGGCAACCTGGCGATAACATTAAGCTCGTTAAAAACGATGACTACTGGGGAGACAAAGTACATGTAGACTCCGTAACGTTCAAAGTCATTCCTGAGAGTCCTGTACGAAACGCTGACTTGGAAACAGGACATGTTCATATTGCAGATCCTATTCAGCCAAATGAAGTAGTTGGCATTAATAACAGTGACTTTGCAAAGGTAAACCAAAAAGCTTCTTCCAGTCTTGCTTACCTCGGATTTAATACGGAAAAAGAACCGTTTAATGATCCGAAAGTACGTCAAGCAATATCAATGCTTGTCAATAAAGAAGACATTAGTGAAGGGGTATATGACGGTTTTGGTGTATTAGCTAAAGGACCTTTAGCTCCTGGAATCTTTGGTTATAACGAAGATGCAAAGCCGGTTGACTACAATGTGGAAGAAGCGAAAAAACTTCTTGAGGAAGCGGGCTACGCGGATGGATTCAAATCATCCATCTGGACGAATGATAATCCACAGCGTCAACAAATCGCAGTTCTTATTCAAGAAGAGTTGAAAAAGGTAAATATCGAAGTGGATATAAATGTTATGGAATTTGGCGCATACCTTGAAAAGACGGCAAATGGTGAACATGATATGTTCATTCTCGGATGGTCGAACCCTACTGGAGATGCGGATTATGGAATGTATGCATTGTTCCACTCCGCTCAAAAGGGTAGCCCAGGTAACCGTTCTTTCTATGAAAACAAAGAAGTTGATAAACTTCTAGATGAAGGTCGCCGTGAATCCAATCCGGAAAAACGAATTGAAATTTACAATAAAGTACAAGAACACTTAATTGAAGATGCTCCAATGGTATACTTAATTCACACGGAATACTTGACGGGTGTCAGCAACAAAATTAAAGGATTCTCTATCGATACATCTGGTATTTATCAGTTACAAGATGTACAGTTTGTAGAATAAAAAGTAAACCGCAAAAACCAAGGTTCATCATACTTGGTTTCTTGCGGTTTTTCTTTGTCTTCCTTTTCGTTTATCCTTCAAGCAGTCCCTCTCGTTCGTTTCACACCAATCACCATTAGAGTGACCGCGCTCGTTACGTTCAATAGGACAGCGATGATTAACAATATCCATTGAATTGTCTTAGGTACCGGGAGTGTGATGGAAAGGACAAGTGCAATTGAACCGATGACGAGCATAGAGATGATCATTGGCATTTTCATTACGTTAACACGCTACTTTCTCACTGTTAGTTCAAGCAACTTACTTTTGTTTTGAATAGTTTTTGGGTGGCACAAGGTTAAAAATATCATGGTCTTCAAACGCATCCACTAAGCGGTCGAGCCATTCAAAGTAATCACGCATATATTCGAGTTTCTCAATATCGATGGCGAGCGTTTCTTTTAATTGTTCATCAAGACCTTCTTCTGCTTGTAATTTTTCCAATTCGCTTAACGATTTTCGGACTGCGACTAAATGGAGGGAGATCGAGCGTCTCCATTTTATTGAAAAAAGATCAATAAAGCTTTGATACCAATCGTCTTTTACTTGATATAAGTCTTTTCGCACTCCACGTTTCCACGCACGTTCCACTAACTTCAAGTCTGCCAACGCTCTAACAGAAGTGCTCATACTCGTTTTACTCATTCCTAATTCTTCCGTCATATCATCCAGCGTCAGAGGTTCGTTATGAAAATACATCATACCGAACTGTCTACCGGCAGAAGGTGTGAGGCCATATAAATGTATATTTTGTGCGATCGTTTCAATAATCCGCTCGCGTGCTTTTTCAACTGTCTCTTTACCTTCCATAATACAACTCCTTCTCAATCCTTCACGAGAAATTCCTGTCACTTTCCTAAGCGTATTATAACTACTTCCAAATTGCAATGGAAAGCATAAGTTTGTACAGTTTTTACTGTACGAACAATTAATTTAGAAAAAACGGTTGAAAATGCATAAAGGTTATGCATATACTTATACATATTGATTCACAGAGATTAGGGAGTGTGCGCATGAATGACCAGTTGAAGAAAATTGAAGTAAGGCATACAACGAAAATCTTCGGGAAACATAGTAAGCGCGCTGCGCAGTTGTTGAACGAAGGCAAGACGAAAAAAGAAATTCTCCAGATGACGGGGGCTACGGTTGGTGTCAACAACGCAAATTTTGATGTGCTTGATGGTGAGATTTTCGTCATTATGGGGCTATCAGGAAGCGGTAAGTCCACGTTAGTTCGGCTGTTAAACCGGTTAATTGACCCGACAATGGGCGAGATACGAATCGATGGGCAAAATATTGTCGGTATGAACAAAGAGCAATTGCGTGAGGTGAGAAGAAAAAAGATTGGAATGGTTTTTCAAAACTTCGCGCTCTTTCCGCATAAGACCATTCAGGAAAACACGGAATACGGACTCGAAATCCAAGGTATAGCAAAAGCAGACCGCGCAACGAAAGCGCGTGAATCTCTCCAGCTTGTAGGACTTGCAGGGTATGAAGATCAATTCCCGAGCCAACTAAGTGGTGGTATGCAACAACGTGTCGGCTTGGCGCGAGCACTTGCCAACGATCCGGATGTGTTACTGATGGATGAAGCATTCAGTGCATTGGATCCTCTCATTCGAAAAGATATGCAAGATGAGCTTCTTCAGTTGCATCATGATATGGGGAAAACGATTATCTTCATTACCCATGATTTGGATGAAGCATTGCGAATAGGCGATCGAATCGCATTGATGAAAGACGGGGATATTGTTCAAATTGGAACACCGGAAGAAATTCTCATGAATCCTTCCAATCAGTACGTGGAACGGTTTGTTGAGGATGTCGATCTGTCCAAAGTATTGACAGCTGGACACATTATGAAGAAAGCGGATTCAGTACAACTAGATCGTGGGCCAAGAGTGGCATTACGTCTAATGGAACGGCTCAGCATTTCTTCTATCTATGTAGTCGATAAAGGCAATCGGTTGCTTGGTGCTGTAACGGCACAAGATGCTGTACAAGCATCGGACACAGGAAAATCATTAGATGACGTTTTGGTCAAAGATGTGCCTGTCACTTCACGCGACACAATTTTAACGGAATTGTTCGATACGGTATCAACCGCATCTATTCCGGTTGCTGTTGTAAATGAAACGAACCAGTTGGAAGGCATTATTATTCGTGGTGCACTGATCGGCGCTTTGGCAGGCGACGGCCAGTTTATTAATAGTGAATTGGATACGCAAGAGACAGAAGTAAAAGAAATCGAGGTGACTGTACATGAATGAATTAATTCCTCGATTGCCATTTGCTGATTGGATTGATACGGGAATTGATTGGCTTGTATCGAATTTTGGAACAGTGTTTGACGGTATTTCCGAATTCCTTAAGGGGATTGTAGATGGTGCTGTAGATGTAATGGCATTCGTTCCTTCTATTGTAATGGCTGTTCTATTTGCTTTACTTGCTTGGTTCATATCAACCCGGCGGATTGCTATTTTTACGTTAGTTGGTTTGCTATTTATTGACTACCTAGGCTATTGGTATTCCATGTTGCAAATGCTATCACTTGTCATTACATCCGTCATCATTTCACTCGTCATCGGGATTCCGCTTGGCATATTGGGCTCTCAGAAAGCGACGGTGAAAAAAATCATCAATCCAGTATTGGACTTGATGCAAACAATGCCGGCATTCGTCTACCTATTGCCAGCCATCTTTTTCTTTAATATCGGTGTCGTACCAGGTGTTGTTGCATCGGTTATTTTCTCGATGCCTCCGACAATCCGTTTAACGATGCTTGGTATTGAACAAGTGCCGAAAGATTTGATTGAAGCGACGGAAGCATTCGGGTCTACTTCATGGCAGCGATTGTTGAAAGTTCAAATTCCATTGGCGAAGCCGACGATTATGGCAGGAGTCAACCAAAGCATTATGTTATCCCTGTCGATGGTCGTGATTGCGTCCATGGTCGGTGCACCAGGTCTCGGTGAAGAAGTGTATCGAGCAGTTACACAGTTGAAGACAGGTGTCGGTTTCGAAACCGGTTTGTCAATTGTTATTGTAGCGATTATTCTTGATCGAATTACGCAACATGCAGGAAAGAAAAAACAAGGGGGAATATCATCATGAAATTGAAAAAGAAATTATTTGGGCTAGGAACTGCAGCGCTACTCGCAGTTGGTTTAGCGGCATGTGGAAATGATGAAGGAGATTCTACATCAAGTGGCGATGCAGATACAAAATCCGTCGGTGAAGCTGTCGACTACAAAATTACCGGAATTGACCCGGGTGCAGGCATTATGGAAGCGACAGACAAAGCAATTACAGAATATGAATTAGATAAGTGGGATGTAACAACTGGCTCAAGTGCAGCGATGACAGCAGCTTTGAAAAAAGCGTATGACAAAGAAGAGCCCATCATCGTGACAGGCTGGACACCCCACTGGAAATTTGCAAAATTTGACCTTAAATACTTGGAAGATCCTAAAGGTGTGTACGGTGGAGAAGAGCAAATCCAAACAATTGGTAGACTAGGTCTTGCAGAGGATCTACCTGAAGCTTATGAAGTGCTGTCCAATTTCCATTGGACGGAAGCGGACATGGGAGAAGTGATGGTCGCTATCCAAGAAGGTGAAAAAGAAGAAGTCGCTGCGCAAAACTGGGTAGATGCTAATGCTGATAAAGTGGCAGAGTGGACAGATGGTGTTGCTCAAGTTGACGGCGAAAAAATCAAGCTTGCTTATGTAGCATGGGATAGTGAAATTGCGAGCCATAACGTTGCAAAAATTGTCCTTGAAAGCGTAGGATACGATGTTACGTTAACGCAAGTTGAAGCTGGTCCGCTTTGGACTGCTGTTGCAGATGGTAGTGCAGATGCTTCACTAGCTGCTTGGTTACCAGTAACACACAAAACGTATGCTGACAAATTCGATGGACAGTTTGAAGTGTTAGGCACGAACATGGAAGGCGTTAAAATCGGTCTCGTTGTCCCACAATATATGGACATCGATTCCATTGAAGACTTGAAGTAATGGATAAATAGAAAAGAAGTCGGCCGTCATGATGACGAGTCGGCTTCTTTTCCTATGGTGAAAAGTTGGCGAATGGTGTTTGAAAAACGGATACGAAGTTGGGAGATCAGCATTGACAAAACAAAGGTTTCAACATGCTTGGGGGAAAGGGTCATAACGGCGTGCTCAGACTTACATGTTTAAGGCAGGGCAGGAGGTGAAATAGAAGGAGGAAGTGGAATTGATAAAGGGAGTTGAGTCATTTGAGAAACTATGCACGAGTTGTCCCGACTGTGATTCTAGCATTAGGGCTTGCTGCATGTGGGGATGAAAAACCAAAAGTGGATGAAAATGCTGAGACCGGCTTGACTGAAACGGAACCGATGGAAGGTGAATATAGCACTTCCGTTGAGTTGATCGGGAATGAAGGAGAGTCTGTTGGTGCAGTAGAATTAATTCAAAAAGAAGATGGTGTGATGGTAAAGCTACAGGCAGAAGGATTGCCTCCAGGTCCCCATGGCATTCATTTTCACGAAAAAGGTACGTGTGAAACGCCAGATTTTGAATCTGCAGGCGGACATTTTAACCCAACAGATGCTAGCCATGGATTAGAGCATGACGAGGGTCCACACGCAGGCGATTTGCCAAATATCGAAGTAAATGAGGATGGCACAATTGACACGGAATTTCTTGCGAAGAATGTTACGTTAACATTAGGTGATGATAATTCATTGCTCCAAGAAGGCGGAACAGCGCTTGTCATCCATGCAGGCGAGGATGACGGGAAAAGTCAGCCGTCAGGTGATTCTGGAGAGAGAATTGTTTGTGGTGAAATCAAGTAAACGAAAAACGTTTTTTGCTCGTGTGGTACAGAGCGAAAGGCGTTTTTTTAATGCGTGTAGGAATAATGGAGCGTAGTGATGAATGGAAGAATACTCGTGCTGGTTTCTATCATCAAGGACAATTTGAGGATATAGGTATTAATTCATAAGGATTATTTTAAAAAAATTAATGACGAATGTGGGTAGAAGGTCTATGCTAAGAATGGATTAGTTAGCAGTAAGAATAGGTCGAGAATTCTACATCTTGTCGAGTCTAGTGAAAAATTGAGAGTGAAGGAGAATATTTTATGAAATTACTAATGAAGAGTGCTCTTGTATGCGGTGTGGCTGCTACAATTCTGTTCGGTGCAAAAGTCGAAGCAGCGGAAAAGTCGAAAGTGGAAGCCGAAATAATTAATGAGGATGAACAGAAGTTTGGAGATGAAAACGCAGTTGAACCAGGGATGGCACCCGATCATTTGTTGTATTTCTTAGATCGGTTTACGGAAAAAGTGCAGTTAGCGTTCACCCGTGACGACGAAAAAGAAGCGAATTTATTGATGGATTTTGCAAAAGAACGATTGGCAGAGTCTGACAAGATGGCGGATGCAGAGAAAGATCAGTACATAACGGACTTGATAGATGCTTATGTGGCATATTTAGAGGCAGCAGAAGAACATGTCGCGCTTGTTGTCATGGATGATGCGAAAGATCAAGTGAGTAAAGAGCAATTGACGGATACTTTGGAAAAAGTGATTACGATGGAGACGTCATCTAAAGTAGATGACGTAATCGATGAAGCAAAGAAACAAGAACTTGTTGAGAAAAAACAAGATGCGTACCTCTTAGCAAATAGTTTACGTAATCTCGATCAGGAACAAGTAAAAATGTTGCGTGAACAAGGATTCGGTTTCGGTGAAATCGTCAAAGTGGTGGTCTTTGCGAAAGAAGGGAATAAGACAGAAGCCGAAATTGTGGCGATGTTAAAAGAAGAGAACAAAGGATTTGGTGAAATTGCAAATGAGCTACAGATCAACCACGCCGATCTCTTAAAGAACATTATGCGGAAGAAAGAAAAGTTCGTTGAGAAAGCGATTGAAGAGGCAGAAGAGAGTGGAAATGTTGAAGCGGTAAATGAACTTGCTAAATCGTTGGAGCGTATTCAGAAAGAGCAAATTGCGCTGTCGATGGCAAAAGAGTTTGGCGATGTTGAACAACGAGTAAATAAAAAACTGCAACGAATTAAAGAAAAAGTAGCTGCCGGCCAAATGAGCCAAGAAGTAGCTGACCGTAAAATAAAGCAAATTCAACAACAAGCAGAAAAGAAAATGGATAAGTTCCACAAAGAAGCAAAAGAGGACGCAGATGAAATTGCGGAAGCGTTAGAAGAGAGCAAGGAAGAAGCGCTGGAAGAACAGCAAGAGCAAGCTAAAAAGGCTGAAAAAGCAGAAAAGAAAGCGCAAGAGAAACTAGAAAAAGAACAAACTAAACAGCAAGAAAAAGAAAAGAAATTGCAGCAAAAGGAAGAAGAACAAGCTGAAAAAGTAGCTGAGAAAGCAAAAGAAGAGCAAGAAAAGGCCGCAGAGAAGGCGAAGAAAGAGCAGGAAAAGGCTGCGGAGAAAGCAAAAGAAGAGCAGGAAAAAGCAGCAGAGAAAGCGAAAAAAGAACAGGAGAAGGCTGCGGAGAAAGCAAAAGAAGAGCAGGAAAAAGCAGCAGAGAAAGCGAAAAAAGAACAGGAGAAGGCTGCGGAGAAGGCGAAGAAAGAACAGGAAAAGGCCGCTGAGAAAGAGCAGCGAAATGACGAGGAAGACGAAGGTGAGGATGACTAACAGTTCGCTGTAAAGGCGAAATGCATTCTTACGAACACTCAGCTGCGCTGCCGCAGAGTGATTTCAGAAGATCGTAATAGATTACTTGATCGTATAAAAAGATAAACCGCTTGACGCCATCTTATCATGGCTTCAAGCGGTTTATTTTTTTGATGAGAGGTAGAGGCTTGTCCAACGTTACTGGCCTAATTGCATGTAAATAAATTGTTGGGAAAGGGTCAATGATAAATCTGATCAAAATAGCAATTACAAGGAAACATATAAGGAAAGGTTTTCTGTAGATGCATCTTTAGTTCGTATAAAACGGCGCGCTGGTGTTCAATAAATTGTATCGGGCGGGAATAATGAGCAGAATACCTTCTCCCAAAATTAATGAAGGGATGGCCTTCAATATCGGATTCAATAGCAGGGGGATTGTCGTTAAAGAGACGAACATAATTGAAGTTAAAGTTGTAGTATTGTGATGCGACGGGTTAGCGTTGTGATACGAAGAGTTTATGTTGCGATGCGAAGCATTTACGTTGTGATGCGGACCGAGCATTGCGATGCGAGGGGTTAGCGTTGTGATACGAGGAGTTTACGTTGTGATACGAAGAGTTTATGTTGCGATACGAAGCATTAACGTTGTGATACGGACCGAGCGTTGTGATGCGAAGGGTTAGCGTTGTGATACGAGGGGTTTACGTTGCGATGCGAAGCATTTACGTTGTGATGCGGACCGAGCATTGCGATACGAAGGGTTAACGTTGTGATACGAGGAGTTTACGTTGCGATACGAAGCATTAACGTTGTGATGCGGACCGAGCATTGCGATACGAAGGGTTAACGTTGTGATACGAGGAGTTTACGTTGCGATACGAAGCATTAACGTTGTGATGCGGACCGAGCATTGCGATGCGAGGGGTTAGCGTTGTGATACGAAGAGTTTACATTGCGATACGAAGCATTAACGTTGTGATACGCCGGGTTATGTTGCAATCATCCCCCGAAACCTTTCTATTACAAGTCATCTTTATCTATCAATTCAATATGCAAAAATAATATTGACAAGTAAAATTCATTATTATATTCTGAATAAAGTGTACTGTATACAGTCGACAACAAGTGAGGTGTTTGGCAATTGTCGAATTTCATCGTGAAAAAAACGACGTTGAAGGAACAGGTGTATGAATATCTGAAAAATGCGATTACAACAGGAGAGATAGGGCCAGGGGATCGCTTAATTGAGGAAAAAGTTTCTGAGACGTTGCAAGTGAGCCGCAGTCCCATCCGCGAAGCGGTTCGGATGTTGGAGAAGGATGGATTGCTGAATGTTCATGGTTCAGGCGGCGTGACGGTTGTGAATCCGACAGTTGAGGATTATCGGAACTTATATGAAACGCGAGTAGAAATGGAGTCTTTGGCAGCGTATTATGCAGCGCAGAGGCGGACAGATAAAGAGTTAGCAGAAATGCAGGAATTTATTGTAGAAATGCAAAAAAATGTGACGGATAACCACAATGTCAAAGGAATGCTTCAAGTCAATTTTAGCTTTCATGAAGCAATTGTAAGAGCCAGCCAAAACCCGTTTTTGATTTCAATGACCTTACAATTGCGTGGGGTGAATAGTTTCTATCGAAAGGCAATCCTGGAAGGCAATCCGTCTCATATGCGAGAAGCATTGCAAGATCATCTAGATATATTTCAGGCGATTGATCGACAGCAACAGGACGAGGCACGTGAATCGATGCGACGTCATATTGAGCGTGACTTTCAATCATTCATGAAAGTGGCATCAAAGTAGGAGGGAAAGCATTGGGAAATAAGAAAAAACCGTTAGCGGGTGTGAAAATATTAGAACTGGGGAACTTGGTGGCAGCGCCTTTTGCAGGAAAACTTTTCTCGGAATTTGGCGCTGAAGTAATTAAAGTTGAAGAACCGAAAAATGGAGACCCGCTGCGTAATTGGCGTGTTATGCACGAAGATACTTCAGTTTGGTGGTATGTGCAAAGTCGCAACAAGAAGTCAATTACAATTAATTTGCGGGAGCAGGAAGGACAGGAAATTGTTAAGAAATTAATCGGTGAAGTCGATGTCGTTCTTGAGAATTTTAAGCCAGGTACGTTGGAGAGATGGGGGCTTGGTTATGAAGAAATGAAAAAGGTGAATGCCTCTATCATTTTGACGAGAATTTCTGGATATGGCCAAACAGGGCCGTATAAAGAAAAACCAGGTTTCGGAAGTGTTGCTGAGGCGATAGGAGGACTTCGTTATTTGACCGGTTATCCGGATCGTCCACCTGTCCGGGTCGGCATTGCAATTGGAGATATGATCGCTGGACTTTACGCTGTCATCGGAACGTTACTAGCAATACGCGCGCGTGATATCGATGCGAGTAAAGAAGGACAAGTTGTCGATGTGGCTCTCTATGAAGCTGTTTTTAGTTTGCTAGAGGGGATCTTGCCTGAATATGATTTGACGGGACAAGTGAGGGAGCGGACGGGTAGTACTTTGCCTGGTATTGCACCTTCAAATACGTACAAATGTGCAGATGGAAAACATATTGTTATCGGCGGTAATGGCGATCGCATTTTCCAACGATTGATGCGTGCGATTGGAAGGGAAGATTTAGCGAAGAATCCTCTTTATGCGACCAATCAAGGCAGGGCAGATCATGTAGCGTTCATTGACGAGGCGATTGAGCATTGGACGATGCAACATTCTTTGAAAGAAGCACAACAAATACTAGATGAAGCTTCAGTTCCAGTAGGCCCTATTTATGGCATTCATGATATTGTCGCAGATGAACATTACCAAGCACGTGACATGTTAAAAGAGGTCTTGTTGCCAGATGGTGAAAAATTGCTTGTACCAGGAATCGTTCCGAAACTATTAGGAACGCCTGGCTCAATTGAATGGAACGGGCCAGAACTTGGTGCCCATAACAAAGAGGTATATGCGGATTTACTTGGTTTGACGGAGGAAGAATTTAAGGAGTTGAAAGAGAAGGGGGTAGTTTGAATGCCGGATGTGACGATCATTGACGTCAGTCCTCGTGATGGCTTACAAAACGATCCAAAACCTGTGTCTACAGAAGAAAAGCAACAATTGGTACGGATGTTAGTGGATGCGGGTGTTGAAAAAGTGGAAGTGACCTCATTTGTTCACCCGAAAAAGGTGCCACAGATGGCGGATGCAAAGGAATTAGTACATTCGTTAGCTCACATGGAAGACTTGGAACCTATTGTGCTTATTCCAAATTTAAAAGGATATGAACGCACGAAGGAACTGAGAGTCAGTGAAATAAACTGGGTAAGTGCAGCTACCGAAACATTCAACGCGAAAAATATTGGCATGTCGATTGATGAAAATATGGAGCAATTTCTAAAGGTGTTGGGAGAGGCAAAACAAGATGGGATAAAAACCTGCTTTTCCGTAGCAGTTAGCTTCGGCTGTCCATATGAAGGAGAAGTCGATGAGGAGCAAGTGTTACGTATCGTTCGACGGGTCAAGGAGGCAGGGGTTGACCGAATCGGAATTGCTGACACGATTGGCATTGCAACTCCCGACCAGGTTGAAAGGTTGATGAGCAAAGTGTTGGAGATTGCCGGAACAACACCTGTGACGATTCATTTGCATGATACGAGAGGACTTGGCTTGGCGAATGCTTATATGGCGTACCGTGCAGGTGTCCGGATTTTTGAAACATCTGCCAGTGGAATAGGAGGTTGTCCATTTGCTCCAGGGGCAGCTGGTAACTTGGCTACAGAGGACTTAGTATATCTGTTTGAAAGGATGAACATTTCGACAGGAATCGATTTTGAGAAACTGTTGGATGCTGCGGATTACGCTGCAATTTTATCATCTAAAAATCCACTCGGAAGAATCCGTCATGTGGAAAGAAAAAAGGAAAAGGGGAATTAGGATGAAAAAATGGATGCTCGGTTTATTGTTAACAGTCGTAAGTATCTTTGCATTGTCCGCTTGCGGCGATGAAGGGGATAAGAAAGCAGATGCCAATACGTCTGGAAGTGAAGACGGTTACGAAAGCACGACAATTCGTTTGGCATACAATTTACCACAAGATCACCACATTGCAGTTGGAATTGAAAACTTTGCAAAAGAAGTTGTCGAAAGATCTGATGGAAAAGTAAATGTACAAGTTTACCCAGCTGGACAGTTATTGAGCGATAAGGACATGAACCAATCAATTTTATCCGGTGGAGTCGAAATGGGTGTGAATTCATCTACATTATGGTCGTCAACTGTGCCTGCAATGGGTGTGTTCGATGTTCCATACATGTTTAATGATTATTCGGCTGTTGGTGAAGCGGTAAACGGTGAATTCGGTGACAAACTGCGTGGCGCAATGGAAGAAAAAGGTGCTAAGGTGCTCATGTTTGCCGATTATGGTTATGTTCAATTTGCAAACAACAAGCGTAAGTTGACGAAACCCGAAGACTTCAAAGGGTTAAAGATTCGTAGTATTGGTGATTTACCATCTGAATTAATTCAAGCATATGGTGCTTCCCCTGTATTTATGGGTGGCGGGGAAGTATATATGGCTTTACAACGAAACACAGTTGACGGTGCAACGTCCGGTACAACGGCGATGCTTCAACGTAAATATGATGAAGTTACAAAATATTTAACTGTTAATAACTATGCGTATCTTGAGTTCCTTTTAGCTGTAAATAAAGATTACTGGGATAAACTTCCTGAAAAGACACAAGATTTATTGACGGAAGTTGCTGCTGAAACGGAAACATGGATCCGTGAACAGGCAGAAAAAGAAGATACGGAATCTGCAAAAGCATTAGAAGAAAAAGGTATGGATGTATACTATGTTCCTGAAGAAGAACTCGACGTTTGGAAAGAGGCTGCTGCTCCTGTCCGTGATGTGTTCATTGAAAATGCTGGCGATTTAGGCAAAGAGTTGTTGGATTTGATTGATAAGAAATAATTAGAGACAGGGGGGACCGCACATGAAAAAGGTCTATCAGTTTATGGATCTACTCATACGATGGGGTGCTTATGTGGCAGGGATACTCATTTTACTAACGACTGTCATGACGTTTTACGAAGTGGTTTCTAGGTCGTTTTTTGATGCACCTACTACATGGGCAACCGAGTTATCCATCTATGCAATCATCGGTAGCTGCTTTCTAGGCAGTGCCTATGCGGTTCGGACCTATTCGCATATTACGGTTGATATTTTAATTAATAATGTGAATGACAAGATGAAAACGATATTTGCCTATTTAACGAATACGCTAGGCTTAGTATTCAGTGTCATATTTACAATTTATGGCTATTTGCATGTTGTAAAGACTTTTAATTTGCAAGTGACATCTGCATCATTGTTGAGGATTCCGATGTATATTCCAGAATCTCTCTTAGTGATCGGTGGGGTGCTGCTTTGTATCGCCTTTGTTTTACAAATTATCGATGGTGGAGTCCATAAAGGAGGGGAGCACCTATGAATTTATTTTTCACCGGTGGGTTAGGGGTTCTTCTCTTAATTGGCTTGCCAGTCGCTTTTACGTTAAGTTTACTCGCGATTGCGGGAATGTATTTCTTTAATGGTGGAACGTTTGCTTTCATGCAAATTCCGATTATTTCCTACAAGTCGTTAGATGATTTCTCTCTGACGGCATTACCGATGTACGTATTGATGAGTCAAGTGCTCGTCATCAGTGGAGTTGGGCGTGATTTGTATGAAATGGCGAGCCGTTGGTTCCGTCATTTGCCAGGAGGTCTGGCTATCGCGACACTGTTTTGCTGTACGATATTCTCTGCGATTTCCGGGTCAAGTGTCGCCACAGCAGTAACCGTCGGAGCGATTGCACTACCTGAAATGGTGAAGAGAGGCTATGATAAGCGTCATGTATTAGGGCTGCTAGCCGCAGGAGGAACGTTAGGAATTCTTATTCCACCCAGTATTCCAATGATTATATACGGATCAGTCACAGGTGAATCGGTCGGAAAACTTTTCGTTGCTGGTATTGTACCTGGAATAATACTGACGTTAGCATTCATGATTTTCTCTTCTTATCAAACGCGCCATATTAAAGATTTGCCGGCAACTTGGGGAGAACGGTTTGAAGCGTCGAAAAAAGCGATTTGGGGATTATTGTTACCCATCATTATTATTGGAGGCATTTATTCCGGTCAATTTACACCGACGGAAGCCGCTGCAGTAGGGGTTGTCCTTAGCTTTCTCATCGCAATTTTTGTGTACCGAAATTTGACGATAACGACGATGAAACAGATTTTAATCGGAACCGTAAAAACAAACGCGATGATTTTATTCATCATTGTAGGTGCTATGCTGCTCGGTTATATTCTGACCATCCTACAAATCCCACAAAGCATTGTAAACTTTGCAACAGCTCAAGATATTTCGCCGTGGGTTATCTTTATTTTAATAAATGTTGTCCTGTTAATTCTAGGAATGTTCTTAGAAACCGTTTCGATACTCGTGATCACACTTCCAATTCTTTATCCGATTATCATGGCATTAGGGTTTGACCCAATTTGGTTCGCCATCATCATGGTGATCAACATGGAATTGGCACTCATCTCGCCACCTGTCGGATTGAATTTGTTTGTGTTGAAAGGGTTGAACAAGGAAAATACAATCAGTGAAATCGTTAAAGGTGTTGTTCCATACGCCGTCATCATGGTTGTTTTCATCGTCATTCTCTCGTTCTTCCCAGAAATCGCAACAGGTTTGATTCACAATAATATCAAGTAAACTGAGCCCACAAGGTAGAGATACTTTGTGGTTTTTTTGGTTGTAATTATTGTGATGCGAAGGGAAAGTTGCGATACCGTGCAAGAATGCCTCTTCTAATAAAAAAGTTTTCGCTAGAGGATAGCAGCATTTGACAAGAAAAGCTGTCGATGTGAAGTGATTTATTCCATTTCGTGCAAATTGATTGAGGAATGTAGCATAAAAAGACGAAATAATTTGATTACATAATAGGTTATTTGCTTGTATAGTTGGACTACAACGATTTGATGGAGTGGGGGATTGGATGAAAAAGGTGTTAGCAATCATTCTGGGGTTGATGGCTGTTGGGTTAAGTTTGTCAATTGTGTGGGCGGTTACACCGATTGTTGAATTGCTTGCTATGTTTGAAAGTGAATATGAATTTACCCGGCATTTTAGCACGACTGTAGCAGATAATGTGGGAGGGGAGCTGGTAAATGGAAAATAAATAGTAGGTCCTGAAATAGCTGAACTTGTTCAAACCGTACGTGATTTGAAGGTGGAAAAAGATGGTGCACTAATTCCGCTCTCAATGAGTGTAGCTTCGAATCGAAACGGCGAGATAAAGTCCTTTGAAGCATTATTCCACGATGCGGATATGGCGCTGTATGAAGCGAAACAGAATGGGAAAAATCAAATCTATGTGATGAATTGAGAGAGGTAGAGGGTTCTCCTTTATTCACTAGTGAAATTGAACGAGACATAATATTAAAATGCATGTAGGCAAATCCGCCGCCATGCATTTTTTCTACTTTCACTAAGTTTCTTTTTTCTGTTCGTGAGTAGAGTGCGTAGGAACGGTCTATTTAAAGTTTTTTTCCGTGCCTTTTCGATTGATACAAGAGTGGAAAAATGCAAGTATTCGTCATTTTCTTGTACAATGAATAGAAGAAAGGGGAGTGGATGATATGAACGTGTATCAATGGGATACGCCGGAAAAATTGCGGAACTTATTGTGTGAATTGGTCAGTTGGGATAGTCGGACACTGACGGAAGGGGAACGGTTCTTTTCTTCAAAGCTGGCGGCGAAGCTCGAGGAACTCCCCTATTTTAGAAATCATCCGGAGCATTTGAATTTATATGACGCGGGATTAGGAAATGTAGTGACGGCGTTGTACAAGCATCCGCAAGCGACGAAAACAATTGTGCTCATTAGCCACTTTGACACGGTATATACAGAAGAATATGGCATGCTTGAGCCCCTTGCATTTCATCCTGAGGAATTAACGAAAAAATTGCATGAGTATAAAGATGAATTAACGGAGGAAGTACGGAACGACTTGGAATCTGGCAACTATTTGTTTGGCAGAGGCACAATGGACATGAAAATGGGATTGGCCTTACATATGCAACTTATTGAAAAGGCGAGTGTTGAACAATGGCCGATTAACTTGCTGCTCACTACTGTTCCAGATGAAGAAGTCAACTCTGCTGGTATGCGTACGGCTGTGACTGAACTTGTGCATTTACGTGAAGAATTTGGCCTTGACTATACATTATTTTTAAATAGTGAACCATCATTTTCGCAAGGACCTACAGACAATAAAGAATATATATACTCAGGGACGATTGGAAAAATTATGCCTGCAGCGTTGTTTTACGGGAAAGAGACACATGTCGGCGAACCGTTAAAAGGGATGACTGCTAATTTCATCGCATCATTTGTAACACAAGAGATGGAATGGAATCCACTTTTCTGTGAGAAGGACAGAGGGGAATCCACACCACTTCCAGTCTCTTTGCAACAAAAGGATTTGAAGATGCACTATTCCACCCAAACGCCTTACAGGGCGGCTGCATTATACAATGTCTTCCTCTTCAAACGGACAGCCGAAGAAGTGATGGAGTTGTTTGTTCAAGTCGCTCAACAAGCTATAGATCGATGCAATGAAACGTACAAGGCGATATGTGACCGTGAACAAATTGACGGTGTAGAGGACGTGCGGGTGTTATTATATGACGAGCTATTGACGTACGCTATCCAAAAGCTCGGGAAAAATGAAGTGTGGCGACTGAAACAAGAAGTTCTCTTGAATGACAGTTGGGATGACCGTGAAAAATCTTTGCGGATTGTTGATAATTTGCTCATCCAATGCCAAGAACTTGCGCCGGCCACTGTCTTGTTGTTTGCACCGCCTTATTATCCAGCTGTCAATTCGTCTGATGATCCGTTAGTTGTCGAATCGATTGGGCTCATGCAAAAGACAGCCAAACAGTTTGACGTCACGCTTGACCAAATCCATTACTTTAACGGCATTTGCGACTTAAGTTATGTGAAGTATAGCGACTATACAAATAGTTGGACAGCGTTTGAACGGAACACGCCAGTATACGGGGACACGTATTGGATTCCGTTTGAAGACATGCAAGCACTCGATGCACCGGTCTTGAACGTAGGACCCTTCGGAAAGGATGCTCATCAAAAGACGGAAAGGCTTCATGTCGACAGTGCATTCAAAGAAATGCCGGTGTTATTGGAAACGTTAGTGAAAAGCATAATGGATAGGCAAGTGAAATAATTCAAAAGACCAGTGCATCGTCAATGGAAGCACTGGTCTTTCTTCTATTATAATAGTACCTCGACACCGACTTGTTGCTCGACTGCTTTGCGGTAAACCCCTTGGGCTACTGCCAAATCAAAATAGGCTGCTCCGACTGACTTGAAAAAAGTAATTTCATCAGCATGCTCCCGACCTGGCACTTTGCCAATCACTACATTCATCAGTTCACCATGCAAGTCTTCGTAAGCCCAATCATCTTGTTCATTTGCAAAAATGATTTCACCGGCTTCTTCTTTCACGCCTGCTTCATCATCTGTCACGATTTTCGCACATCGGGTAATGAACGTATGATCCATTTCACGCATATGTGGCAAATACGAACCAACGCCATTCACATGCGTACCTGGACGCACATCATTTCCGTCAAAGACAGGTGTTGTAGAGCGAGTACTGCAACAAATGATATCCGCTTGACGAACTGCAGTTGCAACATCCTCTACAATTTCTATTTGAATCGTAGGATCGATACCAAATTCCAACAACCGTTCTTTAAATGCTTCTGCTTTTGACGTTGTTGGATTCACAAGCATCATTTTTTTAATGGAACGAACGGCCAGTACACCAATCACTTGCTCGAAAGCCATTGCACCCGTTCCAATAACTGTAAGTGTTGTCGCATCGTTGCGTGCTAGGCGATCCGTAGCAAGCCCACTTAATGCGCCCGTTCGTAAGCGTGTTAAATAGGAGGCATTCATCATCGCCAGGTGTTCGCCATTTTGTGCGTCTGTTACGAGAATAACACCTTGAGTCGTCGGTTTACCGACAGTTGGATTTTCTGGAAAAATCGATACCGTCTTAATCGTTGACATTTCATTCACCAAATCAGAACTCGGCATGTATAAAACCGATGCACCGTGTTTGGGGAATTCGATAACTGTACGATGTGGATTTTCAATTTGCTTTTCTGCTTTTGCCTGTAGAATTTGTTCAACATCGGCTAGCGCATCTTGCATTTTATAGATCGACTGAATTTCTTGCTCATTAATGAGTAACACATACATCGCTCCTTCAAAATTATTGATCGAGCGCTTGGTTTTTTCGGTCTTTTACAGCCCAAATGGCAATAAGTGATACGACCGCGGTGAACATAATGTAAAGCGCAACCGGAATATAAGAGTTATTGAATTCAGCTAGCAAAGCCGTGGCAACGAGTGGTGCTGTACCGCCAGCAACAGCCGCTCCAATTTGATAACCGAGAGAAATGCCTGTATAACGCACTTCTGCTGAGAAAATCTCGGAAAACATCGTACCGAGTACAGCTGTAATGGGTGCCCAGATGACCCCAAGACCAATGACTGTAGCAATGACTAATAAAGCGACAGATCCTTGTTGAATCATCCAGAAGTACGGGAATGCAAACAATAACATCGCAATTGTTCCAAATACATATAACGGTTTACGGCCGACTTTGTCAGACAGTTTCCCCATAATTGGTATAAGAATTGTTGTGACAATCGTTGCCACCATGACTGCATTTAAAGTGGCAGTTCTTGAATAATCTAAATAGCTAGTGGCATACGACACGACGAATGTACTGAAAATATAAAACGGAGCCGTCTCAACAACTTTTGCACCAATTGCAATAAGCACTTCACGCCAATGTGTTTTTAACGTTGTGACGATAGGCAGTTTAGCGATTTCCCCACGTTGTTGAACTTCCTTGAAGGAAGGAGTTTCATCAATACCTTTACGAATCCATAGTCCAAATACGACGAGTAAAGCACTTAAAATGAAAGGCACGCGCCAGCCCCACGTCATGAATGAACCTTCAGGAAGCAACGTCATAATGGATAATGCGAGCGTTCCGAGCATCATACCAATCGTTATTCCCATTTGTGGAACGGATCCGAAGAAGCCTCGTTTTTCTGGTGGCGCATATTCAACGGCTAATAGAAGCGCACCGCCCCATTCTCCTCCTATACCTAAGCCTTGTATGAGTCGCAATGTAATTAAAAGAATTGGAGCCCAAATTCCGATTGCTTGATATGTAGGTAAAAGTCCCATACCGAAAGTGGCAATCCCCATTAAACTTAGCGTTAAGATCAGCGTTTTTTTACGCCCAATACGGTCCCCAATATGACTGAAAATAATGCCTCCAAACGGTCTGATGAAGAAAGCGAGTGCAAATGATGCATACGCTAACAATAAACCAACAGTCGGATCTTCATTCACAAAAAACATTTGATTGAATACAAGCGCTGCAACTGTACCATAGAGGAAGTAGTCAAACCATTCGATTGAACTTCCGACAAGACTTGCAATAAGTACTCTGTTTAACTGTTTCTTTTCCAATTCCCATTCCCCCTTAAGTGCTGTAATTTGTAATGAACTGCATATTGACTCCCTTAATTGAAAACGCTTACTATACAAAGTAGAAAAGCGATTCCTGTTTATAAATAAACCTGAAGTTCCTCTCACGGATGTAAACGTTATCAATAGGGAAAATTGAAGTGGTACTTCAATTGTATTATACTAATTATCATAGAGATACGATAAAATTCTGTCAACAATAATTTTTAGGAGATTATAAAAATGCAATTGAATTCACTTGGTGGAAAAATAAAACAGATACGAATGAATAAAAAGATGACACTAAAAACCCTTGCGGAAAAAACAGGTTTTTCAATCAGTTTTTTATCACAGCTAGAGCGAGGTAAATCGTCGACAACGTTGGAATCACTGAAAAAGATTTCAGTTGCTTTTGGCGTAAACCCAAGCGTCTTTTTTGAGGACGAAAAGAAGGAAGACCCTACATCGTTTCAATTGGATAAACGAATGGATGCCCACAGTATTTTCTACGAAGATTTAGGAACGATGGTGACGGAGCGCGACTTTGCCCCATTACTCGTCACGTTACAACCTGGCCAGACAGAAGGAAATCTTATTACACATAATGGACAAGAATTCCTATACGTCATAAAAGGCACTGTCACCGTACAGTTGGAAGATACATTATATGAACTCGGGCCTACAGAGTCCATCATGATCGACTCAACGAAACCTCATTATTGGTACAACTACTCGGAAGAAGAAGTGAAATTGCTATGCGTGTCTTCGGAAGTGAAGGGGGAGTAGGGGAGAAAAGAAGAAAAGGGACAAACAGGCTACATAAATTGAATGGTTTTATTCAGTATCAATTAAATACTAGTTATCTCAATCGAATAGACAACTAGAAAGGTGATGGAAAATGCCGTTAAAATTACACCCATCACTTTTTTTGTACTGGGTGTAGTTCAGTTGTGTATTTTTTTTAGAAAACGAGTCAAGTTCAAGGACCAAAAGTACACTGTTGTCGGCAATGCAATGAAACAGAAAAACAGAATCAGCCAATAACCCCTTCAGGTATCTTTAACTATCTTGCTGTTGTTAGAGATATTGTCGAATTATTTCTCGGGAAATGAAAGTCGAGAGCTTATTCGACAGAAAAGGACAAAAAAATAAGTGGTAGCTGTAATTGTAAGACTGTTTACAACGTAGAATCACCTGTAAATAAACCGTTAGTTGGTTAAAACCCATTTGGCGCGACAAATATCCAATCTATACATGATTGGTCCACGCTAGTTAGAATTTCATTTTCCATTACACCGCATATTTAAGTAGAACGCGGCATACTTTCAGCAAACGCCGCATAATTCCTTCAAACGCCGCATATTTGGCGAGAACGCCGCATAACTCCTTCAAACGCCGCATATTTGGCGAGAACGCCGCATATTTCCGCCAAACGCCGCATACTTCACCAAAACACCGCATATTCCACCAAAATACCTCGAATCGAAGCTAAGTAAAAAAAAAGCCTCCAAGTCGCGCAAAAATAGATCTTATCAAATCAAATGGATAACGAGAAAACAAGGAATACTTTAAACGAAGTATGCTGTGTTTGAGGAGAATATGCGTCAAATGCTTACCTTATGCGGCAATAGGTGGTAGGAATGCCGTGATATCGAAAAATATGAGGTGTTTGCGAGTATTATGAGGAGTTAGCTACATGTGAGAAATCAAAAAAACTCACCGAAAGAGCGCTCTCTCTCGGTGAGTTCATTATTTTTCACAAGCAAAGCCGTCTTTGTCACGGTCCATTTTCGGTTGGTATGCTGCGTGGCCTTCAGGAACACCATTTGGATACTTCACACGGAGCTCCGTGCAGTTTTTGAACCACTCTTGGCCGCCTGCCGTATTCGAAGGTGGTGGAGTAGCATTCGTTTTCGGCGGTGTGACAGGTTGTGTATTTGCTCCACCTGATCCTGTTGCAGGCTTTGTAGGGATAACGTCGCTATCAAATCCAGAATCAGTTGCATAGTTTTCAACCGACCAAATGCCTACCCCTTTTTGCTTGGCAACCGTTTGCACTTCTTCAAAAGGTGTTAAATGACGAGTGTTCGGTGGATACACATAAGCGACACGTGCCAACCCTTCAGCTAACAAAGTCTCTTGTACGCTTTTACCATCGACATATACATAGGCAAGTAATCGATCATATTTGTCAAAACGTTCACCGACATCAAACTCCAAGGTCAAAGCGCCACTATTCACCAATTCGCGATTACGTTCCTTTGCTTCCTCACCGAAAGGTTGCTTCCCTAAACGGGGATGATTCGTTTCAGGTGTGTCAATTAGTAGATAGCGAACATTCCGCTCTTCGCCATTGTAAAGAACTTTTATCGTATCGCCATCAATCGTCTTCACCAATTTGACTGGAACTTGCGCAGTGGTACCACCTGTTTCAGTCTTTTTCGCAGGTTTCTGTTGATTGACAGTTCCGTTTTTGTCTTGTCCATCAACAGTTGTTGGGTTATCGTTACTCGTTGATTTGTCCGTTTCTATAGAAACAGGAGGTACACCATTCGGCAGTTTGTCATCTTTTTCAGATTGCTCGTCGACGATAGCTGATTCTTTGTGAGCGTCTTCTTTTTCAATCGGTGAAGAGGTAGGTTCCTTCGATTCATCGTCGCTAAATGAACTGACACAGCCTGTTAAAGCGAGCAAAAGCCCGATTGTCAACAGGGCAGGTGCTACTTTTGAAGTCTTCTTTTGTCTCTTTAACTTTTTCATACTTGTACCCCCCCAATAGGCAAGGACTAAACCGATAATAAATACCGGGAATTTAATCATTAACAACAAAAACATTAATGCAATAATAACAATCAATACACCATTCACATGCTTTCTTCCCTTCAAATTCAAGGAGGAACAGAGTCGCTGAACTCTATTATTACCTATTCTATGTACTTAAATATTTGAGCCTCAATTACTATAGCAAAAAAATGCTCAACATGCGAGATATTCCATTAAAAGGGTGTTTTTTATCCAATAAAAAACCACTCACTATACGAGTAGTGGTGGTCGAATACACTTACGTCAAATCTTCTTCATCTTGAATTAACCAGTTTTCAACTTCATTTTTATCTTTATTCACACCTCTTAAATCAATGATAATTGGCTTGTTTGGCGTTTGTTGCATCGCAGTGTAATGAGTGGATGTAGCAGAGCTTTTCTCCGCTTTTTTGGAAATGGATGAAACTGTAGCTGACGGTTGCAATGAAATGACGTCATCGTTTGTAGCATTCAGGATTGAAGTAGCAGTATTTCGGAGTTCGGTTTCGTGACGGGTAAACGATTGAAGGTGTTGGTTATCTTGCACGATCGCTTGTCGTTGCTGATGTAAATGAGAGGGGGAAGGGGTTGGCGTGCCTAAAGATTCTCCGCCAGCTCTCCCAATGTGACCTTGTTCCTTTCTTCTTATTGGATCATTGTCATCTCCATCCCTACTCGTCATCCTTTCAGAGATGCTCGTCGTGTAAGCGCGATCTTCAAAAATGACACTATCGCGATACTCATTTTTAGGTAAACCATCCTTGCTTACTCCAACCGAATCATTATCCATCCTATTGAGGCTTTCAGCTTCTCCTACAGATCGGTTCAAAAGGTTTTTCTCATTTGAATAGCGTTCCGCATGAATTTCATAGACGGTTTTTTTTGGTTCACCCTCCACATAGAGTAGCCACTTCCCTTGTCTGATTTCAGCTTCGTATTTCCTCAAATCTGCTTCGTCAAAACCGACTTCCACGAGCATGCTCCGTACATGGTTCTCTCCGGAAATAAAACCAATAAACCGATCCAACCAATTCGAGGGGGTAGAATGGATCTCGTCATACGTCCGTTGCCTGAACACCTCTACATCCTCTTCACGTTGCGCAATAATATACATATCTTCAGGCCGAATCCCTTTTTTTCGTAAGTCTTCAAGAGCTGCAATAAGGGTTTCTTCTGTGCCAAATAACCCAACAAAGGTCTTTTCTTGCAAGGCTATCACTCCTATCTGTTTAACAAATCTTACTAAAAACAATACCCAAAAATTCACAAACAGAAACTACTCTACAACATTTCTAATTAATCCGAACCGCATTTTATTGTATGATAGAACGTATGGCTTTCAAATTCAAAACGACAACAAAGGAAGGAGGATGTCATCATGGACAACATGGAAATTATCAGTTGCAGGCTGGAAATGACAAACCGAGCAAAAAAAGAAATTGGCAACTGGGCGATTGATGAACACGCGCTATTTGGCATACAAGATCACTTTACAGTGCACATTGAAAAACAACCGGCCAAACAGGACAACATGACATTCTCCTTCTATTTTGACCCACAAACGAACACGCAGCTATCTAACTTCTTAAATGAACGCGTTGCTGTACTCGAATGTGTCTATAAGAATGAGGGGTTTCTCGCAACAAGCTTTCGAGTGAAAGGACGGAAAGAACCTGTTCGGACGAATCGCCGAATTGGTGTCCGTTTAACATTCGATCTAAATCGGCGCACGGGCAGTCCCGTGCCGATTGGACTCTATACCCGCTTACGTGAACTGCCGATTGCACAAGAGCGTTCAGAATATGTCGAAAAACGAATTGCAAGTTGGGAAGGGTACTTGAAAATCGAAGAGAAAAATGCGGACGTTGCCGATGTGACTGCCCAATTTTCCAATCCAATTGTCAATGAATCCTTCACTGAGCTAACGGTTACGTGTAGTGGACTCGACGCTAAAGATTGGCAAGCAATAACAGGTTTCAGTGCAAAATTACAAGGGGCGACAAGCGATTTAGGAACGGTTATTGACGTCCAGCGAGGCAAGCGAATTGTCAAAATCGAGTTGAATAAAAAACAACAAGCGGTTGCGAGGCGTGGTGGTTTATTGCCAAAAGGCGTTCGGGAATTGACGTTCAGCAATTTTGCAGAACTGAGTCAAATCCGACGTTTACGCAAAGGTTTTAAAGACTTGCAAGATGGCTTCGCTGCAAATGCGAACTTGGAAAAGGTACTATTTGAAGAACGTCCCGTTGTACAAATTACGAATAAACGGCTCACTCTCGATTTTCACCATTCATTAAACGAATTCCAACAGGAGGCAGTCACAGGTGCTCTATCAGCGAACGACTTGTTTGTTATTCAAGGGCCGCCTGGTACTGGAAAAACGACGGTTATTTCAGAGCTGTGCCACCAACTGATGAAGGCCGGGAAACGGACACTCGTTGCCTCCCAATCCAACTTGGCGGTCGATAATGCGCTCGGTCGCTTGCTGTCAGATCCAGGCATCCGGATTTTGCGTTATGGACGAACGGAAAGTATTGAAGAGGAAGGCAAACGGTTCATCGAAGAGAACGTTGCGCTTCATTGGCGGGATGAGACGCTGGCTGCTGTAGATGCGCAACGGATTGAACATTCGGAACGGGAACAACGATTGAAACAGCAACTGACTGAGTTGAAAGACCAAATCCACCAATTAGAAGTGGAACTTGAAACGGTTGCAGAGCAAATTGTACAAAAGCAGACGGCAAAAGAGGAATATAAGAAGCAAAAAGTGACATTAGCTGATAGGGAGCAGCGTATAGCGGCAGTTCAGGCTACATTGGCGGAGCTCCAATTGCAGCAGCAACAGCTAAAAGCGTTGGATGAACAGCTTTTAACACAAAAGAAACAATGCGAGGAACTGCATCAGCAAACAGCACTCGATGAAGCAGCAATCGAAGAAATGGCAAAGAAAGCATCTGAAATGAGTTTGCACCAAAAACGGTTGCGGTATTTTCAGACGATAGAAGCAATTACCTTTGCAGAGATGGAGATTCGTAAACAAGAAGCGCAATTGAGCAGGTTCGCTGAACAATTGAAGCCGTATCCATCTTTTGTAGATAAACTCGTGACTGTACGGAAATTGCAGGAGCTTGACGAAGTGTTTACTGTACATGGGCTCAAGCCTTCACTGTCTGCAACGCTGGAAATGAATGCACTACGGCGTTTACGTGTAGAAATCGCGAACGGTACGTATCCATATGAATTGTTGGAATGGAAAGAAGTAGCTGAGCGACTGGCAGCAGGGGTCACGTATGCAAAGGATTTGCTGCAAAAACATCAGTTTCCGCTCGAGACGGTTATGAGTAAAGAGAACCACAACTATACAACACCTGAAGAAATGCATGAAATGCTCGACAAGATGAGTCGATTTTTCGTGTTACCGGCTACGAAAAAGACGTTGTTGATGGTGGGGAGCCCGCAAAAGACCGTTTTGCTGCAAAGACTAGCTGACAACCTTTCGTATCTTCTTGGAAAGCAAAGTGAAGTACGAAAGAATATGTCGATAATAAAAACCGCATCGGATAAAGAATCTGCTGCAAGATTTTCTGCATTAATTCGAGAAATCAAGGAAGAGATGCAACTAGCTGCGAATGAATTGAAAAATCAAATGACTGCGTCAGAACAGGCGATTACAGAACATCAAAAGCAACTCCGGCATTTACAGGAAGAAAGCGTGGAGCTCGTGCATGTTGTGGATGAGCAGACGACACGCAATGAAGTTGAACACCAACTCATCGAGTTAGAAAAGGAAATGCTTGCATTTGAAACGCGCAAGGCAACGTTTGAACAAGCAGAACGAGCACTTGGTGAATGTATGGAACGACAGAATGAAATACAACAACAGTTGGAGCAGAATCAGGCAGCACTAACCGAGCGATCGGATGAACAAACACAGTTGAAAGAGGAAATCCGCTCACTGGAACAACAGCTACACGTGTTGGAAGGGATGTTACGAACAGAACCTGAACAACGGAAAAAAGCAATCCGAGAAGAGATTGATGTGCAAGCAGAAGAAGTGGTGAAGCTACAACAGGAAATCGAGCAAATGCCGCTCACAAAAGCGTTGCAAGATGAATGGCGTGAAATGCTTGCAACAGCAAGTGATTATGACCTGGATGAAATCCGTAAATTGTATGTGAAACACGCGAATGTCATCGGCACCACTTGTGTCGCTTCTGCACGTAAAGACTTCATGGACGATTATCCGACATTTGACGTTGTCATCATCGATGAAGTATCTAAAGCGACGCCGCCTGAATTGTTGTTGCCTATGTTGAAAGGCAAGAAAATCATCCTTGTCGGCGATCATCATCAGTTGCCGCCTCTCGTCGGACGCGAAACAATGGAAGAAGTCATCGAGGAAATACAAGATGAGAAAGAGAAGAACGTGTTACGTGGCATGCTGAAGGAATCGTTGTTTGAACGGTTGTTCCGCAGTTTGCCGAAGCAGAATAAGACGATGCTCGGTATCCAATACCGTATGCATGAAGACATAATGGAGACGATTACCCCGTTTTACGCAGAAGGGCAATACAGATTACAATGTGGTTTGGCTGATTCAAATACGGCTCGCGATCATCGATTGACATCCCGGTTCATTCAAAAAAACGATCATTTGCTGTGGTTCGATATGCCGAATGAGCCCCCCTATTTTGAAGCGCAAGTAAAAGGCGGCACGAGTTTGTATAATGAATCAGAGTTGGAAATGATACGTGAATTGCTGGTGGACATCGAGTCTGCAACAGATGAGGCGAAACGTGACGGCCGCATGCAAGCGGATGAAAAGAAAAGTGTCGGTGTCATCAGTTTTTACGGAGAACAAGTAAAGCGGATTGACCGTTTGATTGAACAGGAAATCATGCCAAAACACTTGCATTGCCGAACGGGCTCAGTCGATAAATTCCAAGGGATGGAAATGGATATTATCATTTTAAGTTTTGTCCGGAATCATCAGCAACCGAGTGGAACGATTGGCTTTGCAGAAGATTATCGACGCTTGAATGTTGCTTTGTCGCGTGCACGGGAACTGCTCATTATTGTCGGCAGTTCGGACATGTTCATGAAACGACCGAAAAAAGCAGAAACGAGAGAGATGTATACGCGACTCGTTGAAAACGTAAAAACGAAAGGCGGCTTCAAGGAGCTTTCGGTAGAGAGGAATGGCTAAATGAAAGAGCTTGAAAACAAGCTACGTAATGAGTTGTTGCGTGATACGAATGTGAAATTGCTAGCGACTGCGACATGGTCATTGCCCGTTCAGTCATTTGACGTCTCATTTGAAACAGTGGAGCGAACAAAAATGGATATTTTAATGAAAATGTTGCTCACCGCTTTTCGCACAGGTTCGTTTGCATCGGCAGAGGAAGTAAGCAAGCTGTTAGTCGTCGAGCCTTTATTCATACAAGACATGATGGACAAATTTGAGCAAACGGCGATGATTCAAAAAGCAGGAGGCACCTATACATTGACGGAAAAGGGGAGGCAACAGCTGGAGAGTGGCGTATATGTCAGCGTGCCAGAAAATGAGGATGCAACTGTCTATTATAGTGCTTCGCATGTTCAATTCTTCGTAGGCAATGTAGTGGATCATGCGAAAGAAACGTATCGGTATGCGAATAAATCACGTGCGACAACCGCTTTTGAAGATGAAGAATGGCGAAATGCATTGGAGTCAGTGAGGGTTACGGAATCCGAAAAGGAACATGTTCAAAAAGTCATTCAATCCATTAAGACTGTCACGGAATTGGAACAGAAATTTGTACCATGCATTGAATTTCAGTTGCATAATTTGGGCAATGAACGTTTATATGCACGCGTATGGAATACAATGACGGAGCAGTGGGACGAACAGTTGGAAGCACAGATACTGGAACATGAGCTTGCTCAATGGCGCGAACGTTATTTGGCTGAATGAGGTTTTACGCCTTTGTTTATGGATAAACCGCATGGCATCAAGTTTGTAGTACTTGATGCCATGCGGTCTTTTAATGCAAACGGTTAAGCTGGATTGATCCCATCGTCAAAGCGGATGCTGAATGTCTGCTACACCAAGTAAAACGTCGGCTCTTTATCCTATTGCTCACCAGCTTCGATTTCATCCAACGGAATCGGGGCATACTGGTCATATGGATGGTCCTCGTCCGCGGAGTATTCTTTAGACAGCCTTCCATTTATATACAAGAGCAATGCACCTTCTTGGACCGCATCAAAATAATGTTTCGCTTCCGTGTCGGTAAAGCCCGAGTCACGCAACATTTGTCGGACATTTTTTTCCCCTACATGGAAGCCAATAAATCGATTAAACAGGTTGTATGGAGAATCTTCACCGTCTTTGTCTGCATGCAAAATTAGTTGCTCCACAGCCTTTTCATCTTTCATGACAATTGACATGTCTTCCTCTGCCACGCCATCTATTTTTAGATCAACAATCTTCGCAACTAATCGTTGTTGGTTTGGAAAACTGCCGATAAACGTTTTTTGCAATGATTCCACCTCCTCAAACGTACTTGTCCAAAGAAGATACCCTTGTTTTAGTGATGAGAAACCAACTGTTATTTGCGTAGTATATGGAAATGAATCAAAATCATGAACAGAAGACACGGTCATATGGTGGAACGGCTTTATTTTTATCGTAGATCTAGACGTATTTAAACGAAGTTATTACCTTGCAAATAATCGCTTTAAATGAAAGTCTGTAGATGGTCAAGTGCATTCTAGCGCGACTGTGGCCATTTTTACACGATTGGATTCCCGCGAGCTGCTGTGTGGCGTGTAATTGAATGATTTGCGCATAATGCCTTTGATAAAAAAGGTTTTTGGACTCAGGTTTTCATAGTCTAAAGGTCACGAAATAGCGATAACTTTTCGTATACGATTGATAACTCTTGCTATACGATTGATAACTCTTGCTATACGATTGATAACTTCCCGTATACAATCGAATAGAATGTGAACTCGAATGATAAAAAATTTCTTTCGTGCGAATACACGTTTGAATGTGAACAAGTTTTTGGAGCGATGCTGTTGTCATTAAAAAATCACCAAAAAACCGCACTGAATCCATGCAAATCGGTTCAGTGCGGTTAACTTCTGGCTAAAGTGAACGCTTAGAAAAAATTATAGTTTAAATCAATCCCATCAACCATGGAGCAGCATAAAGAATCATGAACATAACACCATAGTTGACGCCGTGCCGATGTAAGAAACCTGCTACCAAGGCAACTAACATGACGCCGAAAATGTTCGCCCATCCTGCATCCATGAATGCGAGCATGACGACGAGTCCTGCGAACAATCCAATCATTGCTTCATGGGGCACCCATTTGAAAACAAATGCACATATTTGATTGGAGTACTTAATCGTAGCGTAAAATGTCAAGACGATTGCGATCGTAGCACCGATGACCGTTGCGATAACAATTTCACTCATTGACATGATATGGTGAATATTGTTTTCAGGTGTGAAAACAGGCGGCGCATTGAATAGTGCGTTTGCGGGTCCAATCGCCATTGGGGACAACGGCAAGCCGATCGCGATTAACGGAATTAACGTTCCTGAAATGTAGGATGCGTTAGTCAGTCCGTCCATTGTAGAGATAGCACGTGATGCACGTTGGACGGGGTCTTTAATATGTCTTGTCAAAAATTCGCCCAAGAAAATGGTCATGCCGACAGGAGTTAGGAAAAATGTTAGTGTACCAAGTGAACTACCAAGGGCGGACGTTGCCACTTCTTGTTTGGTCAGGATTTTAAAAGGATTTGGAAACCCTTTTTCCTTGCCGTGATTTTTAAAGCTGATTTCTTTTAGGCCAATGATCTGTTCTCGTTCCCGGTATTCTTTGCTCATCAATTCAAACAGTTTGAATACGATCGGTCCAATTGTGATGCCGAGGAAGAACGAGACGAATACAGTTTTATCCTCTGGCACGATGCCGATGTCCCAGTAGAGATGACGAAGTCCTTGAATGAGTAAGGCAAATGGGACAATCATTAACAAAGATAGCAATTTGTTAGCAGAGAGTAATGCCAGGAAAAGTGCACCTAAGAAAAAGATCAGTCCTGCATGCTTGCTGATGGATGAAGCATAAGGCATGATCAAACTCGCGATGAGTAAGCTTAATGGAATGGATACGATTGTCCCAATGACCGATCCGGAAGCCATTTTACGGATACTGACGTCAGGCAAGCCGTGTTGTTTGAGCACCATTGCATGCTCAACCATCGGTGCAGCCATGACGCCACCCGGAATTCCGGCTACGGCGACGGGAATGGAATCCGTCAATTTTTTGGCAACGATTGCAGAGATGAAAAATGAAAGTATGACATACGGTGAGACGTTCAGTAATACAAGTGCCAGTGTCACAGGCGCAAGGACTGCTGTTTCATCAGTACCCGGCGCGATTCCGATTATTGTATAAAGAACAGCACCGCCGACACTTGCCAGTACCATCAATAAGATGATTGTCAAATCCATTAGTCGTTATCCTCCGTTTCTGTTGTAATTTTTCGCTTCGGTTTAATGAGGATACTCGAAATGATAAAGGCGATAATTCCGCCAGTCAGTCCGAAAACAAGTGGCATTGGTGGCTCGTTCGGTGCAATAATATACCCGCCGAGTGTCAACGCAATCGACAAGACAATCGATATGAGTAGATCCTTCAAATTGACGTTATCTCCCCAAATATCGTAGAAAACGCCTTCTTTTTTCTCCATAATGAACCTCCTAGTTGTTGGAAATGAATATCGTTAATACTTTCGCTTCCATATCGTTTCCTGGTAAAAATACGTGTGGAGTCTTCCCTTTGAAATAGGCACTATCTCCAGATTGAAGTATAGTCGTTTTTCCACCGTATGAAAAGTTGATTTTTCCGGACAGGATGAAAATGAACTCATCCTCTTCATGCGTATAAGGCTGAATCATATCTGCCCCAGGGATGACAGTGACGACGACAGGCTCTATTTTACTGTTTGTAGATAGATTTGCCAACGATTGATACAGATAATTTGCTTCTTCTCCAGCTTCAATTGTTTTGCGCTCCTCTTGTTTCATAATAACAAGTTCCGCATCCGATTCTTCTTGCAATAGCCATGACAAGGTGACACCTAGCACGGAAGCAATTTTGGAGAGAGTAGCAATTGCTGAACCTGTTTGTCCGTTCTCGATTTTTGAGATTAAGCTTTTTGTGAAACCAGTTGCTTCTGCTAATTGTTGCTGTGTCATGTTCTTTTTGCGTCGCAGTTCTTTAATTTTCCTACCTGTTTGATTAGGGTTCATCGTTTTCACTCACTTATCAATTTCTTGTTTAGCAGACTTTTTGCAGTGTCCATTCTAACATCTTTTTTCTCAATCATTACTTGCTCCAACCAGTCGATTTCTTCAGGATTCCTGCCAACTTGAGAAGCGATATTTCTGGCATGGAGTGTCATGTGTCCTCGTTGAATGCCTTCAGTTGCTAAAGCACGGATGGCGCCCATGTTTTGAGCGAGACCGACAGCAACAATAATTTGTGCGAGCTCGGACGCTGTTTTAACATCCATTAATTGAAGTGAAAGTTGTGCCATAGGGTGTGTCTTTGTTGCTCCGCCCACAATACCGACTGCCATTGGCATTGTTAACTCACCATATAATGTTTTGTCATCAGTATACCATTTTGTCAAAGCTGAATATTGACCTTCCTTCGTGGCATAAGCGTGTGCACCAGCTTCTATGGCACGCCAGTCATTGCCAGTAGCAATTAAAACAGGATCGATACCGTTCATGATTCCTTTATTGTGTGTTGCTGCCCGGTATGGATCTGCCAATGCTATTTCATTCGCTAACACCATTCTTTTTGCGACATCTTGACCTTTAAATTCATTTGTTTCTAAAGAAAGGAAAGGTATATTTACTTTGGCGCTTGCCAGACGATAAACGGCCAAGTTGCTTAAGATTCTTAATAATACATCCCCACCAGTCAACTTCTCTATTGTCGGTGTCAATCTTTCTGCCATGGTGTTTACTGCATTTGCCCCCATCGCATCTAAAACATCTACGAGTAAGTGAATGATTAGTACTTTTTCAGAAGTTCCCAATTCAAGAACGCGAAGCTCAATATCTTTTACGCCTCCACCTAATTCGACTAAAGTCTGGTCGTACGTATTCGCTTTTTCAATGAGTTCAAGTTTTGCATCGTTAAGTGCTTGTTTTGCTTCATCCATATCTTTAATGTTCGTGACATGAATTTGTCCAATCATGATGGAACCAGAATACGTAGTAGAGAAACCACCTGTACTTCTTGCAATCCTTGCCATATTAGAAGCGGCAGCGACAACGGAAGGCTCTTCAACTGCCATGGGAATTAACACATCTTTTCCGTTGATCGTGAAGTTTGTCGCAATCCCAAATGGCAATGGAAATGTCCCGATAACATTTTCTGTCATTTTATCTGCAATGGCTAAAGGTAAACCATCAGTAGCATTTTTTAATACGTTTAGCTGTTCCTCTTTTAGTAAAAGTGAAGAAGCCAATACTTCTTGTCGATCTGAAACGGACATTTGAAAATACTTTGGTATTCTAGAGTTTTTCGTTTTCATAAGCTCACTCCTAGGATAGTAGTTACTCGATTCAACAAAGTTGAAATAAATTCAACTAACGCACAAAAAAAATAAAGCGCTTTCATTAGGTTACCATTATTAGTTTTACAAATCAATATTATTTGAATGTATAAAATTATGTATGTTGACTATATATCAGAATAAAATGTTTAATAAAACAAATTAATAAAGTTATATGTTAATATATAGGAGAGAGATTTATTCAATGTTCAACATGCTAGGATGTGTCAATAGTCAATGAACATACCGCCGTAAATGTTAGACAACGGGCAAATTTGAAACAATTATTCTTGTTTATTATTATTTTTATAAACATTCTAGTGTGAGAACAAACTTAGGAGGTGTGTCTCATGATTTTCTACGACTGGCTTATTGCGTTGTACAGGAACGTAGACTTTCAAACAATAGCTATAGTAGCTTTGGGAATACTACTGCCATCAATTTACTTTCAGGAGAAGCGGAAAATGGAGGAGGGGACTTCTAATACTACAAAAAAGTAATTTCTAAGAATGTTGATTTAAAAAAACGCTCTAATAGAGCGTTTTTTTGTTGTGTTACATGCTTCTCTATTCACCTTCTAATCCTGACACTTTCGAGTCTTCAATCTGCACAGGCTCATACGCTCGATACCCATCATCTCCTACAACAAGTGCTGACATCGGAGGGTCATCTAGCGGTGGCCCTTCAATGTAAATAAGCATTGCTCCGTTCATGACTTGCTTGAAATACAAATCAGCTTCTGCTTTTGAAAAGCCGACTTCGCCCAGCATGCTACGTACATTGTCTTCTCCTGTTAGAAACCCGAAAAAACGTTTCACCATAGAGGAGGGGGAATCTTGGATGTGTTGGGATGTGACGCTTTTCAATTCTTCAACGACAACTTGATCTTTAGCGACAATGTATATATCTTCTGCATGAACGCCTCGCTGTTGCAGCTCTTTTATTTTTGAAAATAACTGATCTCTGAAATGATAAACGCCGATAAAGGTTTTCTTCACAAATGCACCTCCTCGTGTTTTTACAATTACATTACCCTGAAACTGGATGAAGAAAACAAATTTCAGGTAAAAGAGAACATCTAACTGGGTGTTTAACATAGTATAGAAGGAAGAAAAAATAGAGGAGTTCATGCATTTGAAAAAGCCTAACGTTCATTTGCACGAAAAGGTAGATGCTAGCGTGACAAATCAAAAACAGTTTGTTTGGAATCCCCATGTTTCTTTTATGCAAGAACAGCAACAGACGAACATACACCTTCAAGATGCCGTTGCAAGAGTTGAGGCACTATCGCAAAAGTTGTTGAAAACGGTCCAGAACCAAAAACATGTACAACGCTTTCGACATGACGAAATGGAAGAACGAATGGGCAGCATTTACAACACTTTACTAGAAGCGACTACCCAGCAAGATGCCATTCATCATGAAATTAGCAAGCAAGCCGAAACGGTATTTCGTTTGAGAAGGAGCTTGCAAAATCACCGATTGTCGATGAATGATTTTGCAGTTCATCAATATGATGACTTATACGATATTCTCGACATGTTGGATAAAATCAATGCGCACAATAAAAAAATGGGCGACCTTCAACATGAAGTGTTAGAAAAGCTTACGTTACAAGACGTTCAAAACGTATCTGACGAACTGGATACGTAGGAATTCACAAGCTTTAACTTCTTGAAAAAAGCACCCCTTAAACGTAAACATTCAAGGGGTGCTCCTCTCTGATTAGTGTGGGAATTCGTTGTTCGGACGCTTGGTAACACGCTCATCAGTCAGTTGTTGTTCTTCAGACAACTGATTAGATGGTGGTTGCTCATTGGTAGTATAATCGGTCTTTTTACTCTCTGCCAGTTGCTCCGTCGTATACGCATCGACCGGGCTTTCAGGGTGGAAATCTTCGAGTGGAACGCGGATCGTTTCGTCATCTTTTTGGATTTTCACTTCTTGATCGACAGTGGTTAGTTGTTCAGATTCGCTAGAAGCTTCCTGATTATGAACAACTGCTGCATCTGACGGATGAACGACTTCTTCGTGTAGCGCTTGCTGCCTGTTCACAATCTCTTCATTGATGGCACGCTGTTCTTCAAGCTCCTTTTGTGCTGGATCTTTCGGTAAAAGAGCATCTGGATTCACTAGAGGTGCTTGTGGGACACCAGGTGTGATGGACATTGTTGCTGGATTAAATGTTGACATCGCTTCACCACCTACGCGTCCTAATGGTGCTTGAGGATCAACCATTCTGTTCGTTTCATGCGTAGAAGAAGGCGACTCATAATCTTCAGGGGTCACTCGGTTTGCTCCTAGGTTAGGATCCGTACCTTCGTTCATCATACCGAATTGATTAATCGTTTGTGCGTGATACTCGTGCAGTTCGCCTTGATCCACATACAGCAGTTTTCCGCCCTTTTCTATCTCACGATAATAATTGTCCATATCTTCTTCAGGCACACCGACTTCTTGCAACATGCTGCGGACATGGTTTTCTCCAGTTAAGAAATCTAAAAAGCGGTCAAACCATGAATCAGGGGTCGTTTGTACATCTCCATATTTCATTCCTTGGAACATCGTAACATCCGAATCATATTGTGCATTTAAGTAGATATTTTCACCATCTATGCCTTGCGCTTTCAAGTCATCTATTTTTTTCATCAGTTCCGAGTCGTTGTGGTACATGCCGATAAATACCTTTTTATCCATAGAAATTTTCCTCCTTTAGGTGGTGTATGTATTGCATGAATACCCGTTATACAGAGGATGGAAACTACATGTAAGCTTTATGTTTTGGTGAAAAACGATTCTTGTCAAATAGCAATGAATGCTGTTTTCATTGCGCTCTTCCTATGACCAACAATTGGAGGGATGCTGTGTATATCGATGGCGTGTTTGCGGGTGGTGGATTAAAAGGTTTTGCTTTAGTCGGTGCGTACCAAGCGTTGGAAGTGAGAGGTTATCGTTTTCGACGTGTTGCTGGAACGAGTGCGGGTGCGATCGTGGCGAGCTTCATAGCAGCGGGGTATACTGCAAAGGAAATCGAGGATATGATGCAAGAAGAAGATTTGCAAAATTTACTCGATCCACGTAAAACGCTAATTCCGTTTCCATTCATGAAATGGTTGTTCCTCTATTGGCGAATGGGACTTTATCAAGGGCAAGCATTGGAAGATTGGTTTTTTGAGAAACTATCATTAAAAGGGCTGTACAATTTTTCGGACTTACCGGCGGGTTCATTAAAATTAGTTGCCTCTGATTTGACAAACGGTAAGATGATTGTACTGCCAGATGATCTCGTCCATTACGGAATAGAACCGGGCATGTTTCCGATTGCACGTGCTTTGCGGATGAGCTGTACAATTCCTTTTTTCTTTGAACCGGTGCGATTAAAAACACCGACAGGCGAGACGATTGTCGTGGATGGGGGTGTGTTAAGCAATTTCCCAATGTGGATTTTTGATGAAGCGGACGGTTTTCGTAAAAGGCCGTTAATTGGCATGAAATTGAGTCACCCAAAAGATAAAATGCCTGGAAGGAAAATTGATAATGCATTGAATTTGTTTGAAGGATTATTTTCCACAATGAAAAATGCACATGACGAGCGTTATATTTCTAGAAAACATGAAAAAGATATTATTTTTATACCGGTAGAGCAATATAGTGCGACACAGTTTGATCTTGAAGATGAAAAAAAAGAAGAAATGATGGAGATTGGTCGCTTGAAAACAATACAATTTTTGCAAACATGGCCGCATGCGGAAGAAAATCGTACGGTGTTGAAGAAGAAATTCTAGTCAATTACAAAAACCGTGTAAAGCAAGGACTAACTTGCTCTACACGGTTTTTGGGAGACATCAATTCAATTAGAAACGCTTAAAACTATCGAATTTTGATTTCCAATAGCGATTGTCCAAGCTAACAACTTGAGACTTCTTTCCACCTGCGTGGACAAATTTGTTATTTCCAATATAAATGCCGACGTGAGAGATGCCTGGACGGTATGTGTTTTTGAAAAATACGAGATCACCCGGTTTAGGATTGCTTACTTTTTTCGTTTGTGCATATTGGCCAAGTGTATCTCTTGCAACGGATTTACCGGATTTCTTAAATGCATATTGAACAAAACCGCTGCAGTCGAATCCTCTCGTCGTTGTACCGCCAAAACGATACGGAATGCCTGTCAGTCCTTTTGCTGTTTCTACAACTTTTGAAGAAGAGGCAGCGCTACTTGTTGTGACTGCTTTTTTTGTCAATAAAGAACTAAGTGCCCATCCCGTTTTACCGTTCACTTTCACTTGGAACCAAAGTTGTTTTCCAACTTTTTTCTCTCCAATGACAGAAACCTTCGTGCCTTTTTTCGCTAACGTGACAATTTTATGACCTGTTCCTGCTCCGCTACGGACATTGACATTATATGCAGTTGAGTATGTACTATTTTGTACGGATGCTACTTCTGTTGTATTTGCACTTGCTTGTGAATGTTCAGTTGTAATACCAAATGCCAATGAACCTGCTACGAGTAATGATAAAGCGACTTTCTTCATGCATTTCCCCTATCCACCACTGATCTATATGGCTTTAATTATTTTCTATTTACCGATCAATTATTTTACATTTATCAGTCTACAGGTTAAACATTACAGTTCAGAGGCGGTAAAATTACAGAAATGTTACAAAGGATTACACGAAGTTTACGATGTGTTTTTGGAATAAAACAGAACCATCTATATAAAACGCACTTGCAGTAGAATGTTATTGCAACAGGTTGAAGATCGTTTCTACAGTACTTTATTCAATAAATCATATTGTGTCTGAATTATAGATCGCTTTTGAATAATAGTATTTTTACTAGAGTCGTCTCCAAATGGAAAACGCTACATAGTATGAGAAGGGTGATGAAATGGAGGGATGTAAAATGCTACAAAGCATATATGTGTTGACAGCTATAGCTGAACATGAACGACTGACGATGCGTGCAGGAAAAACGGGTGGAGATGTCCGTGTAAAGGCGATGCAAGAGGAGGAAAAACGACTGAAAGGACGATAAGTCTTTGAGGTCGTTTTTTATTTGTTTGGTCATGCATGACTGAGAGTTTCCTTTGTGTAGTTTCCTCTTACGGAGAGGATTGCGTTGTTATGAGGAGTTATGCGGCGATTGAGAGGATTATGCCGCGTTTTGCAGAAGTATGCGGTGTTCCGGAGAAGTATGCCGCGATTGAGAGGATTATGCTGCGAACCGGCGAAGTATGCGGCGATTAAGTGGTTTATGCCGCGTACCGATTACAGAGCCACGTTTTACGAAAGTTCTTTGAGAATTCGCGGAGAGGACTATACACAGTAGCTGTTAAACGCGCTAAATGGGTTTTGACAAATTTGGGTCTGGTGTGAAAAGGATGCCAATTTAAATGGATGAAAAAAAATATCGAAAATAATCTATATTTTTAAAAGGTATTTTCATAGAGGCGTCGAACTTTTTATACTAGCAAGCTGTTTGAATAGTCTACATTGAGAGGATGGGTGAGTGAATGAGATTGTGGAAGGTTCTTACTGTCAGTGTATTTGTATGTGCGATGGTACTTCAAGGATGGGGGGCGTCTTTGGCGTCTGCAGGTGAGTCTGCTGAGGAACCGATCATCCGGATAGGGGTCGTGCCGGCTGTTGAGTCTCTAAGTATTGGGGGACAAGGGAATTTTGACATTATTGATAAGCAGACAGGTGAGGTTTTATTCACAGGCGCAAATGCGCAAAGCGTTGTGGCGTTGAGTGGTACGTCGACGGTACAAAGTTTTTTTCGTTTACAAGTAGCGTTCACGACAAGTGATGTGTATGTTGCAGATTGGGTTCGGCGTGCAACCGAGGAGGGTTATGCCACTTATGTAGAAAACTATAACAATGGCTATCGTTTGTACCTCGGTGAATTTGCACCGGATGCTTCGTTTGCTGAACGGGTCGCTTTTAAAAATGAAGTTGTCGCGAAAGGGTTAGCAGCCAATGATGCATTTTGGAAAGTCGTTACGACAGCTGAAGGAGAAAACCGACTGACGATTTCAATGGACGGTGTTGTGAAAGAGACGACGAATGCTGTACGAGTGATTGCTGCATCCGAGATGGTGACAATCAATGGAAAGGCGTATCGAGGTGTGGCAGAAGTAGGCTTCAATAGCAGTGGTACGTTAGCAGGTATTAATGAATTAAGCATTGAACAGTATTTGTATGGAGTTGTGCCAAGAGAACTTCCACCAGTTCCATATGGAGAAGTGGAGGCGCAAAAAGCACAAGCGATTGCGGCTCGTACGTATGCACTCTCTAACCTAGGAAAGCGAAGTGCGGATGGGTATGATTTATTGCCGACGACATCTGACCAAGTATATGGAGGATTTACGGCAGAACATCCAATATCCAATGAGGCGGTTGACGGGACAAAAGGGATTGTAGCGACATATGACGGAAAGTTGATCACTGCTGTATTCCATTCGACGAGTGGAGGTTTTACAGCGAGCAATGAAGATGTATGGAACTCAGAAGCAACGCCGTATTTGCGGGCGACACATGTAGCGCAGAAAGGGAATTCATTGAAGTATGTACCTGCGTTGGAAATTTACAAGAAAACCGGGAACTCCGAGTCGCTACGAAAAGTGAAGAATGGAGATTTTGAAGCGGACTGGTCACGGTATTACCGCTGGCATTTCGAGTGGACTGCCGAAGAGATTAGTGACGTTATCGGAAGTTATTTCAATACGGATGTTGGTAGAGTCCTTGAAATTAATGTGACGGAACGTTCGCGATCAGGACGAGCTGCGGTGATTGAGTTCGTTACGGAAAATGGGACGTTCTACGAATATAAAGACCGTATTCGGTGGGCATTGCAATATATTAACGCAAACGGAAGCCCAGCAGTATTGCTGAGTACGCTATTCATCATTGAGCCAATGAAAGATCAAGAGACAGGCGAAACAATCGGATACAAAGTAGATGGCGGCGGCTGGGGACATGGAGTTGGGATGTCACAAGTCGGTGCTGTCGGCATGGCTGAAAAAGGCTATACGTACGATGTCATCTTAAAGCACTTTTATACAGGAATTGATTTGGAAACTAGATATTAAAAAGGCGGTCGTCGTATCATGTATGTTTTAGGAATAGACGGTGGGGGGACGCGAACAACTGCAGTTGTTGCGGATGAATTTGGGAACGTTTACATGCATGCTGTTGCTGGCAGAAGTAACCCGAACACCCTCACGCAAGAAGCATTTGAAGAAGTGTTAAGGTCTCTATTAGTGGACTTGAAAAAACAAAACGACGATGTTTTTCGACAACTTTCCTTATGTTATGCAGGCATAGCAGGTGTTGGCGAAAGTGGTCGTGATGAGGAGGTGGTAACCCTTTTGCGTAAAGGGTTACCGCCACAAACTGTTGTTACAGTACAAAATGATGCGTGGAATGCACTTTACGCAGGCACATTAGGGAAGCCGGGGATTGTGCAAATTGCAGGCACAGGAGCAATCACATTAGGTGTGAATGAAGAAGGCAAAGAGGCTCGAGTAGGTGGTTGGGGTTATTTGTTTGATGATGAAGGTAGCGGCTTCTATTTAGGCAAGCATGCGCTAAAAGCGATCTTTCGTGCGTACGATGGACGTGGTCCAGAGACTTCATTGTCGAACCGTTTTTGCAAGCACTTCCAAATAGCTCATGTTCCTACAATCATTTCAAAAGTCTATGGGAATGAGCATCCGAGATCGGTAATTGCGCCCCTTGCAAATATCGTTGTGGAAGAGGCACAACAAGGTGATGCGGTTGCGCTTGCTATTACAAACGAAGCGTGTAAAGAAATGGTGCATGCCATTCACACGTGTCATCGGACTTTATTTGCTAACAATCATGCAACAAACATCGTGTTATCAGGTGGCGTTTTTTCCGAAGGACCATTTTTTATAGAGAAATTTCGCGCACTGTCAAAAGTGTCGTTGCCGTCTGTTACATTTGAATTAACAAAAGTACCACCAGTCGGAGGAGCTGTTTTAGCAGCTTTTGCAAGTGAAGGCATACAAGTAGCAGAGGACTTTTCAGCTCGATTCAATGAACAGCTTTAGGGGGGTGTACCATTGGAAAAAGTGTACATGGATAAGCTTGATCATTCACAAATTGTGCAACTATGGAATGATACAATCGGAAATCGTTTTCCGATGACAAATGCGTTATGGCATCAAAATACCACCCGTGATTCAAATGTAAATTGGAAAGGATCCGTAGCGATCGTCGAAAATGGTGAGCTACTCGGCTTTGTTGTCACGAAACAGTTTCAAGAACAGCTTCCTGTACAAATGTCGACGTCAATTGGTTGGCTTCAATGCTTACTCGTCAAATCCTCTGCACGTCATCGTGGAATCGGGTCGAAGCTCCTTTATCATGCGGAAGAGGCATTAAAGGAAGCAAATGTACGTGAAATTCTTTTAGGGCGTGATCCGTGGCATTACTTCCCAGGTGTGCCGCTAGAAGATCTATCTGCTATTGAATGGTTCAAGGAAAAAGGCTATGAAAAGACTGCTGTCGAAACCGATTTGAAAAAGAATATGAGGAATGCTGAGTTGTACAAATTAACCAATTCAGCCGACCATTTTCGCGTGCTAAGTGATGAGGACGTACCGAACCTCGTCCAATTCCTAAAACACACTTTTCCTGGTCGTTGGCATTATGAAGCGGTTCATTACGAAAAACTGCTAGGGACAGGTCGGGAATTCATAGGTTTATATCAGAAGGCTAGATTGAAAGGCTTTTGCCGAATCAATGATGCACAATCGCCAGTTATTGCGCAAAACGTTTATTGGTCCGGATTAGTACAAGGTGAATTAGGTGGAATTGGTCCGTTAGGAATAGACAAGTCCATACGGGGGAAGCACTTTGGTTTGGATTTAGTAAAGGCGGCAGCCAATGAATTGGCGTCAAGAGGTGTGGATGAAATTGTCATTGACTGGACGCAACTGGATTCATTTTATAAAAAACTTGGTTTCATACCTTGGAAACGCTATCAAGGAATGCGCAAAACGATAGGGGTGAAGTGATTGAGAGAAGCGATACGAGCGTTTTTACAACGAGAAATCGATGAGCAAGTGACACCAGGTGCGGTCATTCAAATTCGGCACAAAGGGAAAATACTTGTAGATGAAGCACTCGGAACAAATAGCTTAGAAAATGACAAAGTCCCGATGACGAGTGCTCACGTTTTTGATATGGCGTCCTTAACAAAAGTGATGGTAACGTTGCCGGCAATTTTACAACTTTGTACCGCAGGCGAAATCCACTTACATGACAAAGTCGCTACATTCGTTGATGGTTTTGGCAATAAAGGAAAAGAAGCTATAACCATTCAACAATTGTTAACCCATTCTTCCGGTTTGATTGCGCATCGTCCTTATTTTGAAAGAAGGCTGTCAGCGCAAGCAGTATTGGAGGAAATTAAGCGCGATGAGTTGACTTATCAATCAGATACAGCTGTCGTCTATAGTGACTTAGGGTTCATCTTACTAAAGGAGATTATTGAACAAGTAACACAACAACCGCTTGAAGAATATGCAAAGACACATCTATTTGAACCGCTCTCCATGCAGGCTACTTGCTTTAAACCGCAAGTCGCTCGGGATAAGCTTGCTCCAACAGAATATGTTGAGCACTTACAAGGCCACAAATATGGCATTGTCCATGATGATAATACGGAATTTATGGGCGGTGTGAGTGGGCATGCAGGTTTATTCTCAACAATGGAAGATTTGTCACGTTTCACGTCGATGTTGGAGACGGAGGGTGTCTATAATGGAAGAACGATTATTCATCCACAGTGGTTAGCACTTTCTAAAAAGAATTTTACATCGTATTCAACCGAAAGCAGAGGGATTGGCTGGCAGTTGAAAGGAGAAGGGTCGAGTCCTATTGGAGACCTGATGTCTTCAAAAACATATGGTCATACAGGGTTTACTGGCACAAGTTTTTTCATTGACCCTGTGAATGAACTGACTGTCATGTTGTTGACCAACCGAGTCTACTTTGGAAGAACCGCTTCCATGATTCGCTTGCGGCCACGATTACATAACCTCATCATGACAAAACTATATGAAACTAAATGAGCGATTAGTCTTCATCGAGGGCAGTGGAATACATTGTAGGCTGCATTTTAAAAAGGAGGAGTACCATGAATTTACAAAAGAAGGTCGGTCGACTACTTGTAGCCGGATTTAAAGGGATCACGATGTCTGAGGAAATAAAACACTTGATCCATACGTATCACATAGGAGGAATTATACTATTTGGCAGAAACATTGGTACGCCTGAGGAAATTCGCAAGTTGACGAACAGTTTGCAACGTGAAGCGAAAAAAGCAGGGTATACATCACCTTTGCTCATATGCATTGATCAGGAAAACGGTGTAGTGAGACGATTGGGAGAAGGGACGACAATTATACCGGGAGCGATGCTATTAGGAGCGACAAAAGATTCTCTTTTAGCACAGCAAGCAGGTTTTTTGACGGGTAAAGAATTGAAAGCGCTCGGCATTAACTGGAACCTTGCTCCGGTCGTGGATGTGAATAATAACCCTGACAATCCGGTAATCGGTGTACGTTCTTTTGGTGAAAATCCAATGGAAGTCGCAGAAATGGCAAAACATTCAATGGTAGGTATGCAAGAAGCGGGGATAGCGACGACATTGAAGCATTTTCCGGGTCATGGCGATACGAGTGTTGATTCTCATCTTGATTTGCCGGTCATTGCACATGACTTGGACCGTTTACATGCGGTGGAATTAGTGCCATTTAAAACATGTATGAGTGCTGGGGCAGATGCGATCATGAGTGCGCACGTTTACTTTCCTGCATTAGAACGTGAAGCAAACGTGCCAGCGACGTTATCTCGTGCGGTCATAACAGGGCTATTGCGAGAACAATTAGGATTTGAAGGTGTCATTACGACAGACTGTATGGAAATGGATGCGATTGCTAAAGGTGTAGGGACAGTGGAGGGATGTGTCCGAGCAGTCGAAGCGGGTGTTGATTTTGTCATGGTTTCCCATTTGCATGACTTGCAAGAGCAAGCAGTCAAGGCGTTGGAACAAGCAGTACGAACGGGAAGAATAGCCGAAGAGCAAATTGACGCATCAATCGCTAGAATTGAGAAACTTGCCAATTTGTATTCGTCATGGGAGGAAATTGAGACAAACCTAAACGGCTTGGAAGAAGTCGGTTCCCTTCATCACCAACAGCAGATGCAAGAGGTCTACGCAAAAGGGATTACAGAAGTCGTAGGGCCTGGTACAACCATTCAACAAAATGACAATGTCTTACTCGTATATCCGACGAACAACTATGCAACGTTAGTGGAAGATAAACGCTATTCTACGTTATCCATGGCGACGCAATTAAACAAAGTTCACCGACATGTTACTGCAATGGAGATTGCATCGATGCAAGATGAAAACCGTCTTCGTGAAGTGTTAGAAGTTGCTCAAAACGTTGATCACATAGTTGTTCTGACGTTGAATGCAGTCCAACAAGACGAACAACAACAATTTGTTCAGCGGTTACTAGCAAGTGGAAACCCTGTAGACGTAGTAGCAATCCGTTCACCGTATGACGCCGGCTGCTTCGTAAACGTCAATCGAATGGTTTGTACGTATGAATTTACAGAAACAGCTTTTGTGGTGGTAGCCAAGTATTTAGTAGGGGAATGCCCTGTTAGTGGTAAGTTGCCTGTGACGATTACGTGATTGAAAATTCTTTTTAGAAAAATAAATTTGTATTGAAATTTAATTTCACAACAGCTAAACTATTGGTAAGCGTTTACAAAGTCTTATGAAGAATGGGGGATGCCTTTGAAGCCTATGCGCGTTTGTGGATTGATGTCTGGCACTTCTTTGGATGGTCTTGATATTGCCATTGTAGATTTTTCGTATGAACAGTCAACGCTGCAACATGCATTGATTGGTTTTACGACAAAGCCCTATGACGAGGTGTTACGCAAAAAGCTTCATGCACTCATGGATCCAAGGACATCTGTCCAAGAAGTTTCATCCATGAATATGTATTTGGGTGAACTGTTTGCGACATACGTAATAGAAGCTTTAGAAGAATTAGAGATTCCTATAGACACCGTTGATGTAATCAGTTCACATGGACAGACAATTTGGCACGAACCGTCTGTAGATGTGGCTGATGTATATGCTCGACCGAATACGCTACAAATTGGAGATATTGCAGTAATTGCTGAAAGAACGGGTCGGACTGTCATCGGAGATTTCAGAACGAGAGATATGGCTGTTGGAGGGCAAGGTGCTCCTTTAGTGCCGTATGCGGATAAGCTATTATTCCAATCAACAACTGGTCGTGTGCTCGTTAACATCGGCGGAATTGCTAATTTGACAGTGTTGCCTCCTATTCATTCAACAGAAAGCATCATTGCCTATGATACGGGGCCCGGCAATATGATCATTGACGCTTGTATCTTGAGGCATTCAAATGGCCAAGTGACATTTGATGAGAATGGAGAAATCGCTAGAAGTGGCAAGGTGCAAAATGCATGGCTGAGCGATTTGTTACAGCATTCGTATTTCAAAGCACCTATTCCCAAAAGCACGGGGCGCGAGTTGTTCGGAGAGGCGTATGTGAAAGAATTCTGGTATGAAGGGGATGCATACAACTGCACATCCGCCGACAAAATTGCAACCGCCACAATGTTCACCGCATCATCCATCACATCTGAAATTCTAAAATACCGAGACACACATGACGTACAAGAAGTGATTGTCAGTGGCGGTGGCGCACATAACAGTACGTTAATGGCAATGATCCAACAACTGTTACCTAGCGACATCCGGCTTATCACATCAGCCGAAGCAGGTATTAACGCAGACGCCAAAGAAGCCTTCGTCTTCGCACTACTCGGCTACTTAGGAATCCAAAAAACACCAAACTCCCTCCCAGAAGCAACAGGAGCGAGAAAAGAAACCATAATGGGAAAAATCGCATGGGGACACTCAAAAGCGGAGAGTGGCGTCTAGCTGCGACAGGCATAAGGCAAAGACGCGAAGTGGCGCCCTTTGCCACACAGCGGATTTCCTTATGACCCGAGCAGCTGCCACTCGAAGCTAGCCGACACCCTGGCGCTTAGCTATCCGTTTCCTGAAAAAAGTAAGACACACTCAATACAAGTAACAAATAACTATTAAACAAAAGGGGAAAAAGTTGTAACCATATAATCATTTAAAACTTTGGGGGGTTAAGAGATGAAGAGATTGTGGAAGAAGTCAGCTGCAGCCGTTTTGTCATTAGGGTTGGCAGCAACTGTACTTGGGGCGTGTAGTGAGAAAGAAGATGCAGGAAATGCAGAAGAATTTAAAGGGAAAATAACAATTTGGGACGGACCGAGATGGCCAGATGAAGACGACAATAAATTCCATTGGTTAGAAGCGAAAATTAAGGAATACGAAGAAGCGAATGATGGCGTTGAAATCGATTTAGTCCAAGTGCCTTGGGCTGAAATGGGCGATAAACTAGGTGTTGCGATTGCAGGTAAAGCTTGGCCAGATATCGCGCCAGTCGATATTAGTGGGAGCGCTGTAAGTATTGATCATATTGAACAAGGCGTCATCGAATCATTAGATCCGTATTTTGACAAAGACGCGAAAAAAGATTTCTACGAAAACGCGTTAGATGCATACACCCATGATGGGAAATTGTACGGTATTCCAAATAGTATTACGCTACACTCCATGCTTTTGAACTTGGATTTATTTGAAGAAGCAGGCGTTGAGCCTCCGAAAGATGGAAAATGGACATATGATGAGTTTTTGGCAGCTGCTGAGAAACTGACCTTCGACCGTGATGGGGATGGGAAAATCGATGTCCACGGCTTCTCCACATACATTATGCCTGGCTACTATGAAGCATGGCCGTTCTTCTACAAAAACGGAGGTTCACCACTTAATGATGATATGACGGAGTTCACTTTTGATTCACCAGAAACTGTGAAAGCGATTCAAGATTTAGCTGATTTAAAATTGACGCATAAAGTTGCGCCTGAAACACACGGTGGCAATGACGTTGGTGGAACGTTCCAAGCATGGGCGAATGAAGAGCAACGGACAGTCGCAATGCAACCTTGGGCAACATGGGCAATTGGTGCAGCACAAGGTAAATACCCGACAAACTTCATGGTTGCTGATTACCCAACTGGTGAATCAGGGGATCCAGTCACAATCGGTGGTGTTGGTGGATGGGTCATGATGCACCAAAAAGATGTAAATAAGAAAGCTGCCGTTGCAGACTTCATGAAATTCATCTCAACTGCAGAAGAGCAATCTCATATGGCTCAAAATTACGGAATTTTCCCTGCACGCATCAGTGCTGCAGAAATGGATCCATTCAAAGACAATCCTGAAATGACACGCGCGATGGAAATGTCTGACCAAGTTATTATGCTTCCACGTCATCCAGAATGGAGAAAAATCGATGAAGCAATCCAAACAGAGCTACAGCTCGTGTTTAACGGAGAGAAAACCGCCGAGCAGGCAATGGCTGATGCAAAGAAAGCTGTCGATAAAATACTAGAGTAAGATTTCACAAGCAGGCTATGCATCGCGTATGCCTGCTTCACTTTTAGGGGGTGTCCAACATGACGCAAATGCCAATGGGAGCCGTTCCAAAAAAAGAAGAGAAGTTACGCGTGAAAAAACCGAACAGACATGTGTTTCGGGCAATGAAAAAAAACTATAGTGCTTACCTCTTTCTATTACCTAAACTCATATTGTTTACATTGTTCGTTGCCATCCCAGTTGTATGGGCCTTCGTATTATCCTTTCAAAAGTACAAAATTTTCGGTAGTGAATTTGTCGGTTTTGAGAATTACATAGAAGTGTTTCAAAGTGAAGCATTTCGTATCGCTTTAAAAAACACTTTGCTATTTACAGCTGTAACCGTTCCATTCGGTGTCATTAGTGCACTCGTACTCGCGACACTCATATTTGAACTTGGGAAGTTCTCGCAAAGCCTTTTCAGATCTGCATTTTACTTACCGACCGTTACATCTATGGTCATCATTGCGATGGTATGGAGATGGATGTACAACTATGACTTCGGATTATTCAACTATGTTCTAGGGTGGTTCGGCGTAGAACCAATTAATTGGCTCGGTCAATCAAGCACAGCACTATGGGCATTAATTATTATGCAATGTCTCATTCCATTCGGTGTCGGCATTATTTTGTATTTGGCTTCGATGGGCTCGATTTCACAGTCATTGTATGAGGCGGCAAGGATGGATGGAGCAGGGAAGTTTAAGCAATGGATTCATATTACGATTCCGTTGCTCAAGCCGACGACGCTATACCTTGTTTTGTTAAGCACAATTGGTTCCTTCCAAGTGTTTACACAAATTATTATGATGACAGGTGGCGGACCGGGAAGTGCAACGGAAACGCTTGTCCACTTAATTTATAAAACCGGTTTCCGCGACTTTGAATTTGGATTGGCTGGGGCACAGTCCGTTGTATTGTTTGTCATTATCCTCATCTTTTCCGTCATCCAATTCCGGATGCTTCGCCACGATGAGTGATTGGGGGATAGGAAATGAAGAAAAAACCGCTAGATCGTATAAATAAATTTATCATATTCGGCTTGCTATTTGTCTTTGCAATCGTCTCATTGCTACCGTTGTATTGGGTGTTTTCCACTTCATTGCAATTAAGCAGCTACCAATCACAAGATATGGAGCGGCCAGTCTCTTATGTAGACTCTAATCCTCCAAAAATGTATCCGATGGGCATCCCGCTCTATTTTGAACATTGGGGAGAAGCGAGAGAAGCAGCGAAAGCGGGAGATGTGGAAGAAGAAGCTTACCATCGAGAGATGATGGATCATATCGTATCAAATACATTTGGTAGTTTTAAAACTTTGTTCAAAAAACACGATGTTGGGAAATGGTTTTTTAATAGTATTTATATCGCCGTTGTTGTAACGATTGGCATATTGCTCATCGACTCGATGGCCGGTTATGTATTGGCGAAAAAGAAGTTCCCAGGACGAAATCTCATCTTCTGGATTATCATTTCAACAATGATGATCCCTGGTCAAGTAACACTCGTGCCGTTATTCATCATGGTCGGGAATCTTGGGTTAATGGATACCCATTGGGCGTTAATCTTACCAGATCTATCAATGGTTTTCGGTGTATTTCTTATGAGGCAGTTCATGTATTCCGTTCCGGATGAGTTGCTTGAAGCGGCTAAGATCGACGGAGCAAGTGAATGGCGAACATTTTGGACAGTCGTCCTACCTCTTGCAAAACCGGGCTTGGCAGCACTTGGAATCTTTACATTCATGAATGTGTGGAACTCCTTCCTATGGCCAATTATCGTATTGAACACAGCGGAGCTTTACACGTTACCTGTCGGCTTGAAAACGTTGCAAGATGCCAACTTGGCAAGTTTCAAGCTACTCATGAGTGGAGCAGCCGTAGCAGCCATTCCGATGATTATTGTATTCATTCTATTCCAACGCTATTTTGTTAAAGGTTTAACACTAGGTGGCGTGAAAGAATGATGCGTTCACAACAAGTACAGTTAGGTGTGGATGTGTTTTTTGAACAGGATTTATCATCGCTCAAAGGAAAAAGAATTGGTTTATTGACAAATCAAACGGGCGTAAATGCAGAACTTGTCTCAACGATTCGATTAGTCCATGATCATCCCGATTTACATTTGGTGGCATTATTCGCCCCTGAACATGGGCTATTGACAAATGCAAGAGAAGGCGAAAAATTCACAGATGCAGTCCATTGTTCTACAGGTCTTCCGGTATTTAGTTTGTATGGGAAGTCGAAAAAGCCGACGGATGCAATGATGGATGCAGTGGATATTGTCATCTTTGATATGCAAGATATTGGTGCCCGCTATTATACGTACATGTACACGATGGCTTATATGATGCAAGCGTGTGCAAGAAAAGGGAAGCGGATGATTGTACTTGACCGGCCAAATCCGATTGGAGGAGAAGCCGTTGAAGGGAATTTCATAGAGGAAGGCTTTACATCATTTGTCGGATTATACCCGATTCCAAATCGTCACGGCATGACGATTGGGGAATTAGCGACTTATTTTAATGAAGTGTTTGGTATTCATTGTCAATTGGACGTCATTCACATGAAAGGCTGGAATCGCAATTTATACTTTCATGAAACGGGTCTTCCATGGGTGCCACCTTCACCCAATACAACAACCGTTCAGATGATGCTCCTCTACCCTGGTACATGTCTGATGGAAGGGACGAACCTTTCTGAAGGAAGGGGAACAACTCAACCTTTTGAAGTGATCGGAGCGCCTTTCATTGATGGTGAAAAACTGCAAGATCGTGTAAATTCACTAGGTATAGAAACCATTCGGGCACGAGCAACTGCATTTACACCGACTTACCAAAAATACGCAGGAGAACACTGTGAAGGCATTCAATTGCACGTGACAGAACCAAGACGAATACAGCCTTTACATACGTTTGTTACTGTGCTTGCTGAAATTATTGACATGTATCCAAAACAAGTGGAATTTTTGACGTACGGATCGTTGAAACATCCGATGTTTGACTTGCTCGCAGGAAATGCAGAGCTACGCCATGGTCTATTAAGAGGGAGTCTAGGAGATTATCAGGCTAAATGCCAATCGGATACAGCGGTTTTCATGGACAAAAGAGAAAAATACTTATGCTATAGATAGGAAGGCGGACGATGGAAAAGTTACCATTTCTACTCACAGAACAATCAAATGTAAAGACGACGCGATTAGATGAAATGTCAATTCGTGAAATCCTTACGACAATGAACGAAGAAGATGAAACGATTGCCCTTGCAGTTCGCCAAGTATTACCGCAAATCGAAAAAGCGGTCGAGAAAGTTGCCAACGCTTTTAAGGTCGGTGGACGTCTTATTTATGTCGGGGCAGGGACAAGTGGCAGAATAGGTGTGATGGATGCTGTGGAATGCCCGCCGACATTCAGTACGCCACCCGAACAAGTGCAAGCGGTTTTGGCGGGTGGTGCAGGTGCGATGTATGTGGCGGTTGAAGGAGCAGAAGATGATGCAATGCTTGGAGCGAAAGATCTAGAAGCCCTTCGAGTGAATGAAAAAGATGTCATCCTTGGAATCGCTGCGAGTGGCCGCACCCCTTATGTAAAAGGTGCACTCCTTTATGCGCAAGCATGTGGAGCGGTTACAGTGAGCTTATCGAGTAATGAACGAGCAATTATAAGTGAATGCGCGGATATCCCCATAGAGGTGTTAACAGGGCCTGAAATTTTGACAGGATCGACTCGCCTAAAAGCTGCTACTGCTCATAAAATGGTTCTAAATATGATTTCTACGACGGCAATGATTAAGAATGGAAAAGTGTATAAGAATTTGATGGTGGACTTGCACGCAAGTAATTACAAGTTGCGTGAACGTGCAAAAAAAATGGTCTGTACACTGACGGACATCGGTTACGAACAAGCGGAAGCAGTATTGGAAGAAACAGACTATAATGTAAAAGTAGCAGTTGTCATGATTTTGGCAGAAACGACAAAGGAACGAGCCCACCAATTACTCCTGGAATCGGACGGATTTGTTGGGAAAGCATTGAAACTGGCGACGAGTGAAGGTGTGTGATGAAGTTGTATCGTGCACTTCAAAGTCGAGATCAGAGAAACGTTGTGCATTGAAACGGAGGGATGGAGTTGGCTATTGCAAGTGGTGGGTTAATATTACTCAATGAGATGAAACAGATGCTCCCTCCTTCAGAACAGAAAATTGCAGATTATATATTAGGGAACCCAGAAGCAATTGTTACGATGACAGTTACTGAGCTTGGCGAAATGAGTCAAACGAGTGGAGCGGCCGTGACAAGACTTTGCAAGTCATTGAAGTTAAAAGGGTTTCAAGAGTTGAAATTACGCATAAATGGTGATTTAGGGAAAAAACTTGAAATTACAAACCGGGACATTCAACCGAATGAGTCCGTTTCGTCAACGATACAAAAGGTGACGGAGCATGCTGTCCACACATTGCTTGAAACAGCAGAATTATTGGATGCTACTCAGCTTGAATTGGCAGTGGACGCCATTGTCCAGGCTAAAAATGTTCACTTTTTTGGTGTAGGAGCTTCCGGAATTCCAGCAATTGATGCGCAACAGAAATTTTTACGTATCCATAAAGCATCGACTGCAAGTACGGATTTACATATGGGAGCTACCATTATGGCAAACGTAGGAGAAGAAGACGTAGTAGTCGTTATTTCATTCTCTGGAGAAACGTTTGAAGTGCAAAAAATCGTAGAATTGGCCAATTTAAACGGAGCAAAGACGATTAGTCTTACCAAGTACGGTCAAACACCGATTGCCCAAATCGCTGACATACAACTTTTCACTTCTCCTACAAAAGAAGCGAATTTACGAAGTGGTGCAACTTCTTCGAGGCTTGCACAATTGCATGTAATGGATATTCTTTTCATGTCAGTTGCGTCAAAGCAGTTCGATACAACAATCAATTATTTAGATGCTTCTAGAGAAGCGATTGAAACAATTCAAAGTAGCAGGCCGATAAAAACAAAATGACGGATTGAGAGGGTGATCAAGCTGTCTACTCAACTGCATATTCGCAACAGTAAAATTGCATGCGAAGACGGGACAATTATCGAGGGTGAAATGTTAGTGGAAAACGGTGTCATTACCAAGATTTCTCGAAGTCCTATTAAAGACGTGAAAGGAGAAAGTCTTGATGCGCAAGGTTGTCTTGCCTTACCAGGTTTTATTGATATCCACGTCCACGGCGCTGAAGGGGCTGACTTTATGGACGGGACAGATTTGGCCTTTGAGACGATTTCAAGCGCACTCTCAAAAGAAGGAACGACGTCATTTTTGGCAACTACATTAACACAATCAGACAATGACATTGTCCAAACAATTGCTACGGGTCGGCGATTCATGCAAAAGCATATGCCTAAAGCGGAAATGCTTGGCATCCACTTAGAAGGGCCGTTCATCCACGTAGAGCAGGCAGGTGCCCAACCACGTGAATTCATTCGTAAACCGTCTACCGATTTAGTCGAAAGATGGTTCGCTGATGGTTTTGACATATTGAAAGTGGTTACTTTGGCGCCTGAACTTGACGAACAGTACGCATTGACTTCCTTTTTAGCTGAAAAGGCGGTTATTGTCTCAGCTGGACATACGAAAGCGACTTGCGGCGACATTCAACAGGCAATCCAAAAGGGCTTAACGCATTTGACGCATTTTGGTAACGCGATGACTGGCCTCCATCACCGTGAAATCGGAGTTGTTGGGGCAGGCTTTCTGTTTGATCAATTAACGTGTGAAGTAATTGCAGACGGCGTTCATACATCAACGGAAATGTTACAGCTCCTGTTCAAAACAATGGGGTCAGAAAGAATAGTTCTTATTACAGACTCCATGCGCGCAAAAGGGCTCACGGATGGCGAGTATACATTAGGCGGTCAAGAAGTAGCAGTACAAGGGATTAAAGCAACGTTGAAAGATGGTACATTAGCAGGCAGTGTGTTACGAATGGATAATGCTTTGCGAAATATGTTTGAGGTTACAAGTTGTTCAGTACAGGATTTGGTGAACATGACATCTGCCAATGCAGCTAAACGGTTAGGCGTGTTTGAACGAAAAGGAAGCTTGGCAGTTGGGAAAGATGCAGACATTGTGCTATTAGATCATGATTTACAGGTGCATATGACGATCTGTAGGGGAGCAATAGGCTACAGACAAGATGTTGCATGTACAGCAAGTACAATGGAAGGAAAATGAGTAGCAATTGGGGGGAGCATGCATGGCTGAACTGAAGTTAGTGAATTTAACGAAGGAATACGATAAAGGCGTTATCGCAGTAAAAGACTTCAATCTTCATATTGAAGATAAAGAATTTATCGTTTTTGTTGGCCCATCAGGTTGTGGGAAGTCGACAACATTGCGTATGATTGCAGGACTCGAAGAGATTACTGACGGTGATTTTGAAATTGACGGTCAGCGTATGAACGACGTAGCGCCGAAAAATCGAGATATTGCGATGGTTTTTCAAAACTATGCTTTGTATCCTCATATGACAGTCTACGAAAATATGGCGTTCAGTTTGAAGTTGCGGAAAGTGAAGAAGAAAGAGATTGACGAAAAAGTACAGGAAGCAGCGAAAATACTTGGCTTAGAGGACTACTTATCACGTAAGCCAAAAGCATTATCAGGGGGGCAACGGCAACGTGTAGCGTTAGGTCGAGCAATTGTCCGTGATGCGAAAATCTTCTTAATGGATGAACCGTTGTCCAACCTGGACGCAAAATTACGTGTCCAAATGCGCGCAGAAATTCAGAAATTGCATAGACGTTTGCAGACGACGACGATATACGTAACCCATGACCAAACCGAAGCGATGACCATGGCGACAAGGCTCGTTGTGATGAAAGATGGTTTTATCCAACAAGTAGGTACACCGAAAGAAGTTTATGATTTCCCGAGAAATGTTTTTGTTGGTGGTTTCATTGGATCACCTGCTATGAACTTCTTCCACGGCACAATGACAGAAGTTGGTTTTGTCATCGGCGATGTACATGTTTCCATTCCAGAAGGGAAAAGCGCTTTGTTGAAAGAGAAAGGTTACGTCGGAAAAGAGCTGATTCTAGGTGTCCGTCCTGAAGATATTTATACGAAAGCGGCAGACGTGGAGCTCAATGCACAAGCTACATTCCAAGCGACGATTGAAGTCGCTGAACTGATGGGGGCAGAAACGTATTTATATTCTTCTTTGAATGGATCGGATTTCATCGCACGAATTGACTCAGACACGACAATCTCGCCGATGGATCAGATTACGCTCGCATTTGATATGGAAAAAGCACATTTTTTTGACGTGGAAACAGAAGAACGGATTTATTGAATACATTGGAAAAGGGTTGCTCCCATTTTGAGGAGCAACCCTTTGTTTTTTTGTATATTTACTTTTAACTTATTATGTTCATCTAAAAAAATCCAAAGTTGGATGCTGTTAAAATGAGTTGTGCCGCGGTAGTGTTCCACTGGGTGTCTTCTATCCTTAAGCAACGTAAGCCCTACCTTCTCTTACGTCCTTGCGACCCTTTAGCCGCGCCAGTGTGAATAAGTGTCTTCAAAAACAGTACGTAGAATGCCATCTAGTAAAAGTACCTATACGATGTTGTGAAAAAATAGTGTACCATGAATTTATGAAAAAAGCAAGTTGCTGAGATTGTAGTTATGAATGAGGTTAACTAGATATGCTTGAGAGACGTTGCGTTTATTCGGTAATAACAGAGGAATACCACTCTAGTTAGCGAGTTAGTGTGATAAATTTGTCAATGAAAATTCTTGTAAATTGCTGTTCTTCCTATCTTATATTATATATAATGGTTTTATCTTTTTAAAGGAGTTGGGGATGGCTTGAAGCCAAATTCTACATTTGCAACGAAAATTGTCGTCCTAGTCGCCTTAGTCATTGGAGTAGCTACAACTGTTGGATGGTATGTTTCGAATGCAAATAAAGGAATGAATGTCTCGTTTTCTGAATTTGAGAAAACGATACAGGCACAAGAAGGTCAGCAAGTCTCTTTGAAAGAGGCAGCAGATGGCACGCTTTCCCTTAAGACTGCTGAAGGACTGTATGTGACACAAGTCCGTCCGCAAAGTCAGTTGGCAGAACAATTAGTAGAAGAACATAATCTTTCATATAAATATGCAGATAGTGGACAATTCAGTGGTGTAATCTTCGGTGGATTGCTGGTCGCAGCACTTCTCACGTTGTTCATTTTACATCGAAAAGGAAAGTTAGGCGTCGGTGTATCTTCCATGAAAAACAGCGCTTCAAAGTCCACACCTTTACCGGACATAACACTTGACGATATTGGTGGACTTCCTGAAGAGATGAAAGAAGAAATCCACCAAACATTATCCATTATTAAAGATCCAAAACGCGCTTCACAAGTCGGGATTCAAGCGCCAAAAGGAATTTTGTTATATGGACCACCTGGAACAGGGAAGACGTTGCTCGCTCAAGCAATTGCGAATGAAATAGGCGCTACTTTCTATTCTTCGAGTGGTTCAGCTTTTACCGAGTTATTTGTCGGAGTCGGGGCATCCCGTGTCCGCACATTATTCCAGAATGCACGCAAGCAACGGCCCGCTGTCATCTTTATTGATGAAGTCGATGCGCTTGCTGGTAAACGGAAAGAGCATGGTGGCGAAGAGTCAGAGAAAACGTTAACGGAGGTGCTCGTTCAATTGGATGGTGGAAATGACAATGAAGGTATTTTATTCATTGCAGCAACGAACCGAAAAGACATGCTCGATGAAGCGTTTTTGCGTCCTGGGCGGATTGACTATACATTTAACGTACCGCTTCCTGATACGAATGGGCGTCGAGAAATCATCGACATCCACACAAAAGGAAGATTGCTGGCGGATGAAGTATATGCATCGTTGGATGTGTTAGCTGAAAGTACATCAGGCTTTTCCGGTGCGGAGTTAAGTTCATTGTTCGAAACGGCGAGTAAACGTGCGATTCGTGATGGCCGTGAGGAAATTGGGAAAGGTGATTTGGATTTCGCAATTGACCGCACAATTCTAGGAAGCACTTCCCGAGCACTAAACGATCCTGAAACGAAAAGACGAGTGGCGATCCATGAAGCAGGCCACGCGCTCGTCGCCGCGCTGACGAAACCGGGTTCTGTCCGTAAAGCAACAATTATACCGCGCGGTCAAGCGCTTGGTTATGTGGCACCGATTCAAAAAGAGCTTCATCTACAAACTGCAAGCGAACTAATGGATCAAGTGAGCATGATTTTAGCAGGTGGTGTTGCGGAAAGGCTTTATCTCGGCGAGCACAGCATTGGTGTGAGTGGTGATGTTCAACAAGCAAAGGACATCATTGAACGGATGGTAGATACAGGATTGCTTCAAGATCGCTTCGTGTTGACATTCAATAAAGGCGAAAAGGAATTGAAAATGAAAGCCATTTTTGAAGTGTCACTACGCAAAACAGAAGAGCTTATCCGAGAATATGCCCCTCAATTCGAAGAGTTGGTCACTGTCCTCTATCAAAAGGAGACGTTGGATGGTACAGAAGTCCAGCAGATTGTCGATGGAAAAGGTGTAAAGACAGAAGAATTGGTTGTTATATATGAATAAAGTTTAGATGATGCACTTCCTAGTTTGGTTGACTAGGGAGTGTTTTTGGGGTTTTGGGTTAAGGTGTATCACAACGTAGAGCAATCGCATTAGAAAGCTCACGTCGTAACACAACGTAACGTGCTCGTATCACAACGTAACCTGTTCGCATCACAACGTAAAGCTTTCGTATCACAACGCTCGCGCCGTAACACAACGTAACGTGCTCGCATCGCAATGTAACCCGTTCGTATCACAACGTAAAGCGTTCGCAACACAACGCTCGCGCCGTAACACAACGTAAAGTGCTCGTATCGCAACGTAACCCGTTCGCATCACAACGTAAATCGTTCGCAACACAACGCACGCGCCGTAACACAACGTAAAGTGCTCGTATCGCAATGTACCGAGTTCGTATCACAACGTAAAGCTTTCGTATCACAACGCACGCGCCGTAACACAACGTAAAGTGTTCGTATCGCAACGTACCGCGTTCGTATCTCAATGTAAAGCGTTCGCATCACAACGCTCGCATCGTAACACAACGTAAAGTGCTCGTATCGCAACGTAACCCGTTCGTATCACAACGTAAAGCGTTCGCATCACAACGTAAAGCGTTCGCATCACAACGCTCGCCACGCATCATTTCCGTCAACCAATCCACCCCTTCACTACATCTTCTCCAACTAACCTCACACGCACACTCCAGAAAAACACAACGAAAGCATTATTCGGTAATCGCTAAATATTACAAAAAGTCGCATAGTCATGCTGACAGGGCAGTGATACGATGGTGTTGTAGTCTCTACGACTATGAATCTAGTAAGAGGGGAGCGATTTTTCCTCGCGACGGTAATGCGCAGCACCAAATTTCAAACTCTAGGAGGAGATTGGTTCGATGCGAAGTAAAAGTTGGAAAAAGCGATTAAATGGTTTACTGGCTTTGTCATTAGTTGTTAGTATGGTTTTGCCTGTCATGCCAATGGATGTACGGGCAGAGACGGCAGCTTCAGACTTGATTATTTCCGAATATGTTGAAGGCAGTAGTTTTAATAAAGCAATTGAGTTGTATAACGGCACCGCGCAGTCACTTGATTTGCAAAATTACGCATTGGAGTTGTATGCGAATGGAGCAACGACCGCTACGAATAAGCTGGGATTGACAGGTTCTTTGCCGGCGGGGGAAACGTTTGTCGTCTACCATCGCGATGCTTCTGCGGCTATAAAGCAGCAAGGAGATCTGGAAAATAGTACGGTTACAAATTTTAATGGGGATGATGCACTCGTTTTAAAGAAAGCGAACAACGTCATTGATTCATTTGGACAAGTCGGTGCACGAAGCAATTGGGGTACGGATGTGACGTTAGTTCGCAAGCCGACAATCGTCTCGGGGGATGCAATTGCAGATGACGCATTTACTCGTGATGCTGAATGGATTGTCTATCCGAAAGATACGTTTGAACATTTAGGGACGCATGAGATGGATGGAGCTGATCCGGGTGAACCGGGGGATCCATCGATTTTACCAATCGTAGATGCGCGTGCATTGCCTGTTGGTGAAACGGTCACCATTAAAGGAATTGTCGCAGCGAAATTGAAAAATACAATTTCGGTACAAGATGCTTCTGGCGGCATAGCGGTTAGGCCGACAAGTTTGGCTGTTGCTGTTGGTGATGAAGTGACACTACAAGGTACACTTGCAGATTACCGAGGCTTATTACAATTAGACGGAGCGCAACTCGTTGACCGAACGGAAAACGTAGGTGAGCCCGCGCCAAAAGTTGTGACGGGAGATGCTGTTGGCGAAGCGAATGAATCCCAACTCGTAACCGTCCATAACGTCGTTCTTACAGACGTCCAAACAGGAAGTAGTTGGGCGAATTTCATGGCAACGGACGGCCATCCATTTATCGTTCGTGATGAAACGGCTTCCTTGGGACTAACGGTAGGGACGACGTACGACAGTATAACGGGTATCGTCCAGCAATTTGATAACGACTATCAAGTGATTCCACGTTCCGTAGGTGATGTCATTGTTGACAGTACGATTGTACAACCTGTCGTTGCACAACCAGGTAGTGGTACATTTGTTGGAAGTGTCGATGTTTCATTCACAACGGGCACAGCAAATGCAACAATTTTGTATACGTTGGATGGTTCAAATCCAATTGAACATGGCGTGACGTATGCAACACCGATTACGATTCAAGAAGATGCGACAGTGAAAGCGGTCGCGAAAACAGATGATGGACGATATAGTGAGATTTCAACGTTCACTTATACGATTGCGGAGCAACTTGCTATTCACGATATTCAAGGAGATGGCCATACATCGCCTTTTGTGAATGAAGTCGTAGAAGGTGTTGAAGGGATCGTTACGTATAAGTACGAGCTGAAAGGTTCTACGTATTACCACATTCAAACGCCCGATGCGAAGCGTGATGGAAATTTGCATACGTCTGAAGCAATCGTCTTATATAGCGGAAGAGACGTCTGGAATTTGGCGGTAGGCGACCTCGTTTCGGTTACGGGTACGGTAAGTGAGTATGCGATTGACGGTTATGCGGATCGTCAAGAGACAGACTTGAAGACGACGCAAATCAATGTCCGCAATGATCGTGGTGGACATGTCGAGGTTTTAGGACGAAATGTACCTTTACCAACTCCTTTCATGATTAATGAAGAGAACTTACCAAAGGAGCAGATTGCGTCAGAAGGATTTTCAACTTTTGATCCTACGACATATGCAGCGGATTTCTGGGAAAGCCGTGAAGCGATGCTTGTGCAAGTAGGCGATGTAAAAGCGGTTTCACCGCAACAACATGGCGATCTCGTCACGGTGTTTGAATCGGTAGCAACGGACACGTTAAACGGTGGACTCTTGTTAAAAGCCAACGACCAAAATGCGGAGCGAATCCAATTCAGATTGGAACCGAATGGCCCGGCACGTGATTTTGAAGTAGCGACAGGAGATCGATTTACTGGACCGTTAACTGGGGTTGTCGGCTATTCATTCCAAAACTATAAAATCTATGCGTCGTTAGATGAAATGCGTGCAGCTCATGTAAAAGGGGATGCTGTTCCTGAGCAGACGACGATTGTGAAAGCGGAGGATAAACTGACGATCGCATCGTATAACTTGGAGAACTTCTCCAATAACAAAAAGACGACAACTGATGAGAAAGCAAGAAAGCTGGCAAGAGCATTTGCGGTCGATATGCAAAGCCCTGATATTATTGGTGTGACCGAAGTACAAGACAACAATGGTCCAGACGCAGGGGATTCGCGGGCAAATGAAAGTTATGAACGACTTATTCAAGCGATTGTCGATGCAGGTGGTCCTCGTTATGCGTACGTGAATATTGACCCTGTCTACAATGAGGACGGCGGGCAACCGAATGCGAATATCCGCGTTGGATTTTTATATAATCCTGCACGTGTTTCACTGACGCAAGGAATGCCGCATGGAGATGCGACAACTGCTGCGGGTTATGTTGATGGAAAGCTGACCCATAACCCTGGACGAATTGATCCGAACAATGCAGCTTTTGCGAACAGCCGAAAGCCACTCGCCGCACAGTTCGATTTCCAAGGTGAGTCTGTGGTCGTCATCGCGAATCATTGGAATTCGAAGAGGGGAGACACGCCGTTATTTGGTGCAACACAACCTCCTGTATATGGCAGTGAAGTACAACGGAAGCAAATTGCCCGTATCGTGTATGACTTCATTTCAGACATAAAGACGGATAACCCTGAAGCAAATGTCGTGTCACTAGGTGATTTTAATGACTTCCAATTTGCAGAAAGTCTGTTGATTCACGAAGGTGACTTAATGACAAACATGGTCCATCACGTACCTGAAAGCGATCGTTATTCATACGTCTTCCAAGGGAATTCGCAAGTACTCGATCATATTTTAGTGTCCAATAATTTGGTGGAACAAACTGAAGTGGACATGTTGCACATTAATGCGGACTATACGGATATGGCAGGGCGTGCAAGTGACCATGACCCGGTTATTGTTCAAATCGGTTTTGAAGCACCGGTCATTTGGGAACCTGTTCCGATTCAGAAAGAGTATCGCTTAGTGAATGAACACAAAAAGAAACTAATGATTGCTGAACCAAGTGTAGCGGTCTTCATGGACGGACAATCTTCTCTTAAGGAAGGTGTTTACCTGAAAGGGGATTATGCAGAACTGACAGGAGACGGTTTCAAAACGAACAGAGTCATTTTGCAACCGAAGAAAAAGGGCTTAATTGTCAATATGAAAGGGACCGAAATGGGCCATGTCATTGTGGAAGGCTCACATCCGCTTGAAATCCGCGGAGCTGAAAATATTCGTAAAATCGACTTTGTCAAAGGTGCTGATGCATCGAAAGTCGTTTTCTACAATTCAAAAGGCAAACGGATTTCCGTTCCGGTCATTAACCGAGCGCCAATTGTCGTGAAGCCGATTGCTAACAAAGAGATTCGTGTTGGGGATTCAATCTCTATTCCTCTTCCAGAGCATTTTAATGATCCGGATGGAGATCCAATGACGTATTCCGCAACAAAAGGTACCATCAATCTAGTTACGGGTGAATTAAGGTTGCAGCTTGAAGAAGGCAATCACATTGTCGGCGTAACAGCAACAGATGGCGATAAATCCGTAACGACGACATTCACGGTCATTGTAACAGCTGAAGAAGTTGAAAACCCTACAGATGATTATTATCGGAATGCTTTAGGGAAAGAGGGGCAAGCATTAAAAGATGCCCTTCACGACATCATTTCAGACCATCGTCAACTGGCTTATAGTGAAGTGTGGGCTGCCCTAAGGGAAACAGATAGTGATCCGAATAACACGGACAATGTTATTTTGTTTTATTCCGGTAAGTCTCGTTCAAAAGATCGGAATGGTGGAAATGTTGGTGATTGGAACCGTGAACACGTATGGGCAAAATCGCATGGGGACTTTGGAACAAGCAAAGGCCCTGGAACGGATATCCATCATTTGCGTCCAACTGACGTACAAGTGAACAGCGCACGCGGCAACCTGGATTTTGATAATGGTGGGAGTCCGGTGAACGGCTGTGATGGTTGTTTTAAAACGGCAAACTCCTGGGAACCACCTGATCGAGTTAAAGGAGATGTCGCTCGCATGTTGTTTTACATGGCGACACGGTACGAAGCAGGAGACAGAGTAGACTTGGAGCTGAATGAGCTGCTGAACAATGGAAACAATCCGTATCATGGGAAACTTTCTGTGCTATTGGAATGGCACGAACAAGATCCAGTCGATGCTTTTGAAATGAATCGGAATGATGTAATTGAACAATGGCAAGGGAATCGCAATCCTTTCATCGACCATCCGGAATGGGTGCAGTCGATATGGAAGAAAGCAGGATCATCTGATCTAAGAAAAGCATCATAAAATAACAGGAGGCTGGGACAAAACTCTAAATAGACCGTTCCTCTGCGCTCCAAAAGGCACGCTTTCCGCGGGGCGCGCTTGAGCCAATCGAACAACGAAGAGTTCGATTTGCCGTATTTCTGCGTACTTTGCGGAAATTAAGGCATCCTTGCTCCCAACGCTGCGCTTTTGCTCGCAAAAGCCGTTCTACGTGACGGCTTTCCCTGTGGGGTCTCAACATTCGCGCTAAATCCCGCAGGACATTGAATAGGCTTCCTCGAATAAGCATCGCACGAAGGAAATGCGTTAGCATTTTCGAGGAGTCGGCCTTTTTCCGCTTCGATTCACTCATGAATACGAAAAGAAACATTGAAAAAATATAAAAAACTGCATAACGGCGAATTAGCCATAATGCAGTTTTTTCATGTTATGTCCCAGCCTCTTTATAAGAAACAGCGCAAAAAAAAAAGAATGCCACGGGGAGCGAATCCGTTGGCATTCTTTTTTACTACATAGTAGTACGTATATAAAGTAGAGCTTGGTTAATTATTTCTTCCTGCAATTTAGTTCACTTTCGTATAAGCACCGGAATCAACAGCATAAAAGAAGTTTTCATCAACAGCAATAAGCAGAAATTCATGCCCTTCTGGATTCAAAAAATTGGAAGAACGATAAATGAGCAGCTGACCGTCTTCGGGGTCTAAAAAGAACTCCGAATCTGAATTCGTATCTTTGTAATGTTCTCCTGTAAATGATTTTTTGACGTTGGCTAGATCATCTGCATTGGCTTTTGCCGTCAGAGCATAAAGTTCGTAATTGTGATACGTAATGAACATGTTGTCCGAAGCATAGTGATGAACAGTTTCATGCTCCATTAAAATGTCATCTTCATTGTTGTCAACAGGATCCGGATTTCCCCAAATTGCTTTTGCATCGGTTGGTGTATTGCCGAATGTCAATCCGTTTATATAAATTCGTCCTTCATCCACCTTGAAAAGGGGAGGGGCCTCTCCATTTTCAGGATTGATATACGTCCCGGTCAATCCTAGTGTTTCATTGCAATCCGTTCCTTCCGATTTTGCAAGAAGGGATTTTCCTTCGTGTGTAAGCGTGAGTTGACAGTCTTTGTTTGCAATTTCTAACTGAGCATCTTTATTCGTAATAGCACCGGAGCCTTTTAAGTCCTCTTCAGCAACAACCCTGTTATTCTCATTCGTCTGCTTTAGAACGAGTTGATAAGTAAACGCCGCTTGATCCTGCTCGGAAATTGTGAGCTGGCCGTTAATCGTATCATGTAGATAAACGTATTCATCTTCCCAGTTGTCTGTTTGTTCAGGTTTGTCTGCATCACTTGTTAAGTCTTCACTCGATGTATCAATAGGAACCTCTTTCTCTGCGGCATCTTCTACGTTTTTATCGGTACAAGCCGCAAGGATGAAGAGTAGGAAGATAAACGAGAACGCTAACTTCTTCATGAAAAAATCCCTTCTTTCTAGTTGTGCTATTTTGTTTCTCTACTGTTGTACGAAACTTTCGCTGTTATTGTTTCGAAGAATACGGAAAATATCTCAAAGATAGGCAAACAAATTCTTCGTTGTGATCGGTCTTCTTTATTCTATAAATCTCATAGCTTCCACCTAATGCGTTTAGTTATGAGCAGTTTACGCTTAAAAAAAGTATAGACATGCATTTGTAGTCTAAATATTTTATACTATTATTGTAGTCTGAAATATTAGTTTAGAGAAAGGGGAGATAAAAGATGATCATGACAGATGTTTTACGACAGTATGCAACGAGTCAACCCGACAAAGTCTGTACTACGTATAATGGACGGGAATGGAGCTATGGAGAGTTCTATGAGCAAGTGAGAAAGGTGGCGGGACTTTTTCAGACAAACGATTATCAAAAAGGGGATATTATTGCACTTTATAGTTTGAATTCCGATGCTTTTCTTGTCTATTATTTCGGCATTCAACTTGCTGGACTAACCGTCATGCCGATCAATACGAAGTTAGCACTTCCGGAAGTGGAATATATTTTCGATCACTCCGAAGCGAAAGCGGTTGTGTATGACAAGCGATTGGAAGATGTTATTGTGCGATCTCAATATGCATTCAAAGAGAAGTATCCGATTTGTATGGAGGACGGTATAAATATTTCTGAGGACATTTCATTCAATGAGGTCGTTATGAACATCGAAGATACAGCGGTTGTTATGTATACGTCCGGTACGACGGGTAAGCCAAAAGGTGTCATGTTAACCCATCAAAACATCATCTCCACAGCAGCAATTTGGTCTGAAGCAATGGACATGACAGAAAGTGATCGGATGTTAATTTCCACGCCATTGTTCCATTGTGCGGCGTGTCACGTTTTCATGATCCCCACTCTCTACAAAGGGGGTACCGTCATTATCGAGGAAGCTTTTTCACCTACAGGGACATTGGCTTTACTGCAAACGTCCAATGCGACCATTTTCTTCGGTGTTCCGGCGATGTACACAATCTTATTGAATATGCCGGAAATCAAGACAATCGATCTCCCATCACTTCGTCTATTTTGCTATGGAGCCGCCCCGATGCCATACGAAATGGTCAAGCGATTGAAAGAAACGTTTCCGAATGTGAAGGTCCAAAACTTGTATGGACAGACGGAAAATTCTCCTGCGGCAACGACACTGAAAGATCATTTAGCGTTAAGTAAAATTGGTTCAGTCGGAGAAGCATTGCCGCAAACGGACATCCAAGTGGTGGATGAATTCGGGGAACCTTTACCGATTGGGCAAGTGGGTGAAATCGTGATGCGCGGTCCTCAAGTGATGAAAGGGTATTTAAAAGATGAAGAAGAAACACGGCGTGCAATTCGAAATGGTTGGCTTTATTCCGGAGATTTAGGAAAAATGGATGAAGATGGATTACTGTATATTGTGGATCGTAAAAAAGACATGATCATTCGAGGGGGAGAGAATGTCTATCCTGTGGAAGTCGAAGAAGTTCTTTATCAAATTCCCGAATTGTTAGAGGCTGCCGTTGTCGGGATTCCCCATGAAGTGTTAGGGGAAGTACCGAAAGCTTATGTTGTTTTAAAAGAAGGAAAGGCATTGTCTAAAGTGGAATTAGTGGCTTTTTGTACAGAACGGTTAGCAAAATACAAAGTGCCTGATGAAGTGGAGTTTATGGAGGTTTTACCGAGAAATGCTTCAGGGAAAGTGTTGAAGCATACGTTACGATCACCTACTCAACAGGTCACTTAACTTGTGAATCAAAAGAATGTTTCAAAAAGGCAGCAAGCCCCTATTGAAAGGAGCTTACTGCCTTTATACATGTAGCAATCTTAATTCATCTGTAAAATATCCTCACGGTAATTCTCTTGCAAATCGTGTTCAAGAAATTCTAGGAAACGTTGAATCATTGCAGACGCTTCAGCTCTTGTTAATTGTTGTTGCGGTTTGAAGCGTTTATGCGCATCGCCTTGTACTAAGCCGAGCTCATAAGCGACGTATGCACTATCTTTTGCCCAATTTGGAATGAGTCGATCATCAGAGAATTTTGTTTTGTAGCCAGGACTTGGCGCTCTTCCTTCCATTCCAAGTGCTCTTACGAGTACGGCAACTGCTTGTGCACGTGTAATGGGGTCATCCGGTTTGAAGGTATCTGCTGTGATACCGTGAATGATTCCTTGATTCACTGCACTTTCAATATAGCTGTATCCTTTATCGCGTCGGTCAATATCTTTAAAAATGGATTTTGTGGAATTCACTTTGCTTTTTGTATCGTAGACACGCATGTCGACCGCTTTTAAAACGCCGATTGTGTATTGATAACGATTCATCGGTGTGTTCGGTGAAAAGAATTGAGAAGTTTCATCGAAAACCCCTATTGAATATAGTTTTTCAATCGCATCTTTTGCCCAATGCTTATTCAAGTCCCTGAACTTTGGAACAATGAGGCGCTCAATCGACGTTGCATTCTTTTGCGACAACTCGATGACACCGGCTCTTGAATAATAAGGATACGCATACGTGTATTTTCCGACCATCTCTGAATTGCTTACAACAATATGACCGCCAGGGAAACTGGAAATCGACGGGTCATGAGGTTGGTATTTTAATGTTTTTGTTTTACTGTCTGACACTTTGCTCGTCACAAATGTCGTCCCGGAATTCGTAATAATTTCATAGTCAATAATTTGTGTTTCGGTTGCACCCCAAAAGTTTTCATAACCCATATTTCGGCCAGTCATATGGACAGTGATGAGTTTCGTATAATCTTTTGGTGCACCTGGTCGGGTCACTTTATAAATTTTACGACCAACGAGGTCTCCCGAATAAAAGTCGGAAGCAGGGCGGTTATCGTTCACTGCTGCTTGGGAAAATTGGAAATCATCCAAAGTGAAAACCGCCTTGCTTGCTGTTGTAATTTTTTCCGAGTAGCTTTTAATCGTCGTTTGTGAAGTCGTCTGTCCCTTATCAGCACGATTTTCAAGCGTTGTTTCATAGACGATGGAACGTGTCAGTTTATCGCCACTTTTGCTTGTGAGATTAAATCGATACGTCTTCGTAATTTTGTCTTTCGTCTTACGTTCTGTTATGGTCGGCTTTCCGCTGAACGTAATCGGATAGCTATCCAAAAAGAAAGCTTCTTCGTACGTATACTCATTTGCTACTCCTCCACTGTAATCAGGAGGTGCGGCTTCAACTGGTGTAGATAAAAAGTTTGTTAGTAGAAGTGTTAAGCAAAGAACGAGCATGAATTTGAACTGTTTTATGAATTGTATCATTCGATTGGAATCTCACCTTTTCTAGTTTATTTAATATACACAACATTCACGTGAGCGATGCCGTCAATCCGATCTGTAATGACATATGCCTTGTCGCCTTTTTCAATGCTAGCAGAGTCGACAATTCGATTATTGCGGATGAAAATCGTACCGTCATGGAAATAATACTTTCCTGAAGTACGCAATGTAATGTATGCATAGTTCAAGTCAATGGAAGTGATGTCTTCTTGCAAACTTCCTGAGGTAGATTGTTGGATAATGATTCGTTCAATCACTTCGTTTCCAAATTGCGAAGACGTTACGAAATACACTTCATTGTTTTTGTAGGAACGAAAACTGTCCCTGTCGACTACTTCATCTCCATAATGAATGACTAGATCTTTTGCGAATGGTAACGAACTATTAGAACTGTAGTAGGAAGGAGAACTCCACCAATAGTGAGAGAACTTCATACCGTTTCGCAATTGAAGTTTATTTGTCATTGCATCAAGCTGTTGAATCGTGCCTTTTCTGAGAGCTTCTATTTCACGTCCTTGTCCTACAACTTCAATGACATCCATATAGGATGAGTTCGGAACATTCACCGTAACTTTTATTCGATCACCTTCGACTAGATTACTAATACTTCCCTTAACGGAATCTTTCAGGATTTTTGTTTGGCGTGAAACATGATACTTCTCTAAGTTGCCATCATCTCTTTTTAACGTAATCGTTTGTTTATTTACCAAATGAATGGTTCCATATACAATTTGCCCTCGTGTGTCCAATTGCCCGGGAACGGTTCCTGTTTTTCCTTTCATGCTCTTCACTTGCCCATTGGAAATGGAGACTTCTACTGCCATTCCTAGCTTAAAAGCATCCAGTTTTACTGGCAGCGTATCGACCGAAAGCGAGGGGTGTTGAGTAAGTGCAATATGTATTGTCTTCCCTTTTTCTGTTTTGATCGTAATGGATTTCGGTTTTTTCTCAACTGTATGTTTGTTGTTTCCTGCATCCTCAAATTGGACTTTCACAAAAGTTCCTTTCACTGTCGATGCAGCAGTTGCAGGACTTGTCAGCCATGTACTACTCACTAGTAAAAAAAGGATAGCTAACGATAAGATTCTCGAATACAAAATATGCCACCTCCATATGAATTTACAGATATTCTCCTATCCTCTTTATCGGCAATAATTGAAAGAGTATAAGGGAATTTACTGTATTTTTTTGATTTTATTAAAATCGACTAACTCGTTAAATAGAGGATTAGCGTACAGTTAGCTACTTAAAACGTATTTTCTTAAAGTTAGAATTCCTATTTAACTATGAATATTATTAACGATGTATTGATTTCAGAAAAATATTACTGTATTATTGTAAAAGTTGTTAGATAAATAGTAGGAAGGATGAATGGTATGAAGTTTAAGAAGTATGGACTATTTTTTGCAAGCGCTTTAATGAGTGCTTCAATCCTTGCAGCTTGTGGGGAATCTGACAAGGACGGGGGTTCGTCAAAAGGGGATGAAAGCGCTGACAGCCTTGAAACAAAGATTGTAACAATCGCAACGGGTGGATCATCTGGCCCATACAACATTATCGGAACGACATTAGCAAATGAGTTTTCAAAAGAATTTGGCGTGAACTCCAAGCCGCAATCGACGGGTGCTTCCGTTGAAAACATTAACTTAATTAAAGAAGGAAAAGTGGAAATGGCGTTTGTCATGAGTGATGTTCTGACAGAGGCTGTTGAAGGAACTGGAAACTTCTCAGAAAAAGTAGAGAACGTACAACAAATCGCAGCACTTTATCCGAATTTCGTTCAAATTGTAACGACAGCCGATTCTGGTATTAAAACAATTGAAGATTTAAAAGGTAAACGTGTCGCTGTTGGCGATCAAAACTCTGGCGTTGAAGTAAACGCAAGAAACTTGCTTGCAGGTTTTGGCATTACATATGATGATTTAAAAGTCGATTATTTAGGGTATGCAGAAGCAGCTGACGGCCTTAAATCCGGTAGTGTCGATGCAGCATTCCTAACAAGTGGACTTCCAAACTCTTCAGTAATGGAGCTTGCAGCGAGTATCGATTTAGCACTAGTTGCAGTAGATCGCGATAAAGTCGAAGAAATTGCAAAAGATCAACCGTATTTCGTTGCAATGGACATCCCTGCAGATACGTATGGCAATGCAGAAGCTGTACCGACAGCGGCAATTATGAATGCACTTGTCGTTAGCAGTGAACTAAGTGAAGAAGATGTGTATAAGTTAACTGAGAAATTCTTTAACAGCTTAGGTGAACTTAGCAACTCTCACCAAGCGGCAGCAGATATTTCACTTGAAGGTGCTCAAAAAGGAATGGTAGCACCTGTTCACCCTGGTGCACAAAAGTACTACGATGAGCAGAAGTAAAATTCTTGTAAGTGGGGGCATAGTCGTTATGCTCCTGCTTTCTCTATTTTTACTACGAATTCCAGCCATACAAGTGGATTACCCGGATGGTCGTTTTTATTTGATGGATACGTCACTTGACATTGGCTGGATTCATTCGGTAGAAAAGGAACCTTGGTTTGAAACGTATGAAAGAGATGGCGATCAGTTAACGTTAACGACGACAAAATTCAAAACGTTTGGCGCGGGCGTTCCAGCTTCAGCTGAATTGATAGAAGCGGATGATGGATTCATTCATATGACGATTAATGAACAAATGAACGAAATTAATTTAGCTGTTTCAAGCAATGTACGAACAACTTTATACACGAAAAACAACGAAATTCCATTGTATGAACTCGCCGATGAGTATGAAACGGTCAACATTCATGCCGAGAAAGTCTCTATTTGGAATTTAGTAAGAGGTGAAAAAATTGACTAAGCTTGAAAATAGGAAAGAGAAGCATGCAGAAATGGACGTGCTGACAGAGGAGCAGCAAGCCGCGTTACTCGAGAAGTTTGACACGGAATCCAAGGTACGAAAGTTTTCAGGGAAGAAAGTGGCGTTCTTCGTCTCAGCAATCGCTATTCTCTACTCCCTCTACCATTTGTACATTACATTTTACCCGATGCCAGCACTGCAACAACGTGCTGTTCACGTGGCCATCGGTATATCTCTCATTTTTCTCATCTATCCAACATACAGTCGCCAAGATCGGAGTAAAGTGGCGATTTTTGATTGGTTGCTGTTCATTTTAGGTTTACTGACAGCAGGGTATTTGATTAAGGAATACACAGCAATCGTCACGACACGAGGTGGAATTCCGAATACGATGGATATCGTCATGGCGATTATGACGGTTGTTCTCATATTGGAAGCAGCACGTAGGGTGACAGGATGGATTTTACCGTTACTCGCGCTTATTTTCCTATCGTATCCGTTTTTTAGTCATATGAGTTGGGTACCAACTAAAATGGCGACACGACCATACGATTTGGGGGATATCTTTGGCCAAATGTATTTGAAGACGGAAGGGTTGTACTCGACAGCAATCGGCGCGTCCGTATCGTTCATCTTCTTATTCATCCTCTTCGGTGCTTTTTTGGCAAAGTCAGGGATGGGCCAATTTTTCAATGATTTAGCCCTTGCTTTAGCAGGGCACAAACAAGGTGGTCCCGCAAAAGTTGCGGTCATTTCAAGTGGATTCATGGGAAGCATTAACGGTGCAGCCGTTGCGAACGTAGTAGGTACAGGTGCATTTACAATCCCTATGATGAAACGGGTTGGCTATTCGAAAAATTTTGCAGGAGCAGTTGAAGCGAGTGCGTCAGTTGGTGGGCAAATTCTTCCTCCGATTATGGGGGCAAGTGCTTTCATCATGGCAGAAACAACAGGTGTGAAATATGGAACGATTGCTTTAGCGGCGTTAATACCTGCTGTCCTCTATTTCCTTGCTGTCATTATGCAAGTCCATTTTCGTGCAGGAAAAGATAATTTAAAAGGAATACCAAAACCGGACTTACCACGCGTCAAGGAAGTGATGAAAGAGCGAGGACATCTTTTATTGCCTATCATTTTCCTCATTTTCCTTCTGTATCGCAACGTTCCGATTGGACACGCAGCATTTTACACAATTGTTGCGACAGTCGTTGTGGCGATGCTTCGAAAAACGACGAGAATGTCTTTCAAAGACATTTTAGAAGCATTGGATAGCGGTGCACGTCAATCGCTGTCCGTTATGGTAGCGTGTGCGGTCGTTGGCATTATTATCGGTGTGGTCAGCTTAACGAGCTTTGGGAACGTGATGACATCATCCATTGCGAGTCTTGGTGCAGGTTCTTTATTCCTAACGCTGTTCTTTACAATGCTGGCTTCAATGGTGTTAGGGATGGGCCTTCCGTCGATTCCTGCATATATCATTACCGCTACAATGGCTGCGCCAGCATTAGCAGCATTTGATATTCCAATTCTTGTTGCACATATGTTTGTCTTCTATTTCGGTATTTTTGCAAACATTACGCCCCCTGTTGCACTGGCTGCGTTTGCAGGTGCGGGCATCTCAGGAGGAGATCCGATGAAAACCGGATTCACTGCACTGAAACTATCAGCTGCAGGGTTCCTGATTCCGTACATGTTTGTTTATAACCCAGCAATGCTCATGATCGATACAACCGGAATTGCGATGAATGCACGTGAATTCCCAGTAGCCTCTACAGTGGACATTGTGATGATTACCATCACTGCGATCATAGGCGTAATTGGTTTAAGTGCAGCTATTGAAGGATACTTCAAAACGGCCTATCATCCGATTTGGCGGATTGTGCTTGCTGCAGGTGCACTCATGATGATTATTCCAGAAACCATTACCGACATCGTAGGGGTACTAATTGTCGGCGCAATGTTTGCTCAAAACTATCTGCAAAATAGAAAAGAGCAACAAGCAGTATAGTCTCAGCAATTTGAGACAATTGTATGATTCACTATGCTTAAATGCTGCTCGACGTTCAGGCAGCAACAAAAACCGCGTAAAGCCAAGCATCATAGCACTTGGCTTACGCGGTTTATTTTCTATTACGGCAAAGCGATAGTAGTTGGCAATAAAAAAAGACGAAGGTTTGTCTTAGTCGCCTTCATCTTGATCCAACAATCTATACGCATGTAGTTATCTGACTGACAATGAACCATTGCTTGTCCATTTTACATCGGCGTCTTTTTTTTGTTGTTACAAGAATTTGTACAGCGTGGTTGCAAAGAGCGACGATGAATTTCAGTTTCTAATAGTTGTATGAATTTCGGACAAAGCTTCAAGGCTTTTGCTTTTTGATAGGAATCCATCAATAAATCGTCCGATAATCTTGTCAATTTCACACACCTCCTTTGCATAAGTTCATTCGTCAATGCATACGTTATAAGTTTGTACTTATACATTACCAAATAAAAGGAGGAAGAACAACTGTTCCGTTATCCACAATTACACGTGGATAAGTTGTGGTTAACTTGTTTGTAACAGTGGAAATCCAAGTGTTTCAAAGTGGAGTATGTGGACAAAGTTATCCACAGGTTGTGAATGCGCGAAAAATGTCGAAAGATTCTTCTGAAAATAATGAGAGATGATTGATTCAAATAAGAAAATGCTTGTCATTTCTTGTTTTTTACCAGACAAATCGTTTTGAATGAACCATTCGACAAATCGCGACATTGGAATGAATATTTTCAGGATGCTGTCGCTTAGAAATCGACAATTAAGCGTCATTAACGGGCGTATTGCGTAAGTGATCGATAGATCGATCAATCCACTTTGTGGAAAGATGGGTGTAACGTAGTCCGCGGAAATGAAGGGGTACGCTTGTAAAGAGTTGAATGATAAACATGCTTTGTCTAGTTTCTGTTTGTGACATACATAATCTATCGTTATACTAATGGTAATTGTTCATATTAATAAGAATATTGAGGAGGTTGTTCATTGGAAGAACAAGTGAAGGAACAGTTAATTGCCATAACAGGTTCTGCATATGCAAAGACGTCAACAGCACAGTTACTGGCATATTCCTACGATGCGACTGCTAATTTCCAAGCGTTACCTGACATCGTTTTATCTCCCTCGTCGATTGAAGAGGTGCAAGAGATTGTCAGAGTTTGTTCAGCACATCGAATTCCAATTGTTTCACGTGGTTCAGGAACGAACTTGGCGGCAGGCACAACACCGACTTCGGGAGGGGTTGTCATCTTATTTAATCGGATGAATCAAATTTTAGAACTGGATGAAGAGAATTTGACGATAACTGTTCAACCCGGTGTGATTACGCAGGAGATAAATGAAAGAGTAGCTGAACGGGGTTTATTTTACCCGCCAGATCCTAGCTCAATGAGTATTTCCACAATTGGTGGAAATGTAAGTGAGAATTCAGGCGGATTACGTGGATTAAAATACGGCGTCACGCGTGACTATGTAAAATCGTTAACAGTCGTTTTGCCGAGTGGTGAGTTGCTTGAGACGGGTGGAAAACTGGCTAAGGATGTTGCAGGATACGACTTGACGAGCTTATTTGTTGGATCTGAAGGAACACTTGGGATCATTGTGGAAATTACGCTAGGCTTGCTTCCTGCGCCAATAACGAAAAAGACGCTAGTCGTTTTTTATGACAAACTTGAGCGGGCTGCAGAAACGGTTTCGTCGATTATTGCGGCAAAAATTGTGCCAGCAACACTTGAGTTCATGGACCAAGGAACAATTACGGCTGTAGAAGAATTCATGCAAATTGGTCTTCCGACAAATTGTGAAGCGATGCTTTTAATTGAACAAGATGGTGATCCGGAAGTTGTCGAACGGGATATGGAATTTGTACATACATTATGCATGAAGCAAGGCGCGATATCGACTCAGCTTGCTCAAACGAAAGAAGAGGCAGATCGTTTAAGTGTGGCGAGAAGAGTTGCTTTGTCTGCACTTGCCCGAAAACGTCCTACGACAATATTGGAAGATGCGACCGTTCCCCGTTCTGAAATTGCAAAGATGGTGAAGGCAATTCAAGAAATTGCGGTAAAACATAACTTGCTCATTTGTACGTTTGGACATGCTGGTGACGGAAATTTACATCCGACCATTCTTACAGATACGCGTGATGAAGAGGAAATGGCGCGAGTAGAGATGGCTTTCGCTGACATTTTCGACTATGCGATTTCGTTAGGAGGCACAATTACAGGCGAACACGGAGTAGGGGAGATGAAAGCCCCCTATTTAGAATGGAAAATAGGCAAGGCGGGTATTGCAACGATGAAAGGGATCAAGCAGGCAATTGATCCATTAAACATCATGAATCCAGGAAAGATATTCGCCAAATCAACGAAAAAAAGAGTGGTTGTGCACAATGAATAACAGCAAAGCGAAACAATACAAGCAAGCGTTTGTCACACATGTGGATGAAAATCGGTTAATGGATTGCATGCGTTGCGGTTTTTGTTTACCGGCTTGCCCGACATATATCCATTCGGATTTTGATGAAACACAGTCGCCGCGTGGTCGAATTGCTTTAATGAAAGCGGTACGAGATGGACTTGTGCAATGGGATAGTTCAATTGAGGAGGCTTTTGACTTGTGTTTAGGCTGCCGCGCTTGTGAGCCAGCTTGTCCAGCAGGTGTGCAATATGGAACGTTGATTGAGGAAACGCGGGAGGCGATCTTAGATGTGAAAGCTCAATCAGTGAAAGAGAAAGTCATTAGAAAAGGTGCATTTGATCATCTCTTTGCAGATCAAAGGAAAATGAAGACAGCGGTAAAACTACTAACCTTTTACCAACAGTCAGGTTTGCAGAAAGTCATTCGTAAAGTCGGGTTCATGGAACTGTTCCCACCATTTATGAAAGACATGGAAAAGGCATTGCCTGCGCCTTCTAAATCCGAAGGGATACGATTGTCCAAAAGGATAGGAACGACAAAAGTTGCGTTTTTTACAGGTTGTCTCATGGATACGATGTTCCAAGAAACGAACCGGCATACGATTGAACTACTGCAATATCTTGGCTGTGAAGTTGTCATTCCAAAAGGCCAACAATGTTGTGGAGCGTTGCAAGGGCATAGTGGAGAGATGGAGCGTGCTAAACGGAATGCTGAAAAGAATCTCAATGCTTTTGACGTGTCTTCTGTCGATTATATTGTAAATAATGCAGGAGGATGCGGTGCGTTTCTGTCTGAATATGACCGATTGGTGACGTCTGATTCTCCCTATTACGAAAAAGCGAAAGCGTTTGTGGCGAAGCAAATTGACATTACGACATTGCTCGTCAAACTGGGCATTATTGATGAATTAGAAGGAATTGAACCGTCTTCCGAAATTGTTACGTATCAAGATTCTTGTCACTTACGCAACGTAAACGGTGTAAAAGAAGAAACTCGAGCGATTGTTAAAGCGCTAAGTGGTAAGTACTTCATAGAAATGCCTAGCGCACATCTTTGTTGTGGATCAGCTGGTATTTATAATCTTCTTCAACCTGAAATGGCCTCAACAATTTTGAGGTCGAAAATGGAAGAAATCAAGGGGATAAAAGCTACCACCATTGTGACGACAAATCCAGGTTGCTTACTTCAGATGAAAGTAGGTGTTGAGCGAGCGGGACTTTCGAAAACTTCCCGAGCCATGCATATTGTAGACTTTATACATGAGAAGGTATATAACAAAATGTAAACGGTCTACCTAGTTTGTCGGGATGGAATTATAAAAAATCATTTAAATACGCCCTAACAGCATTATCAATAAGCCGCTGCAACGTATCCTGCTTATGGAAATGTGTGATGAGAACCTTAATCCTCCGATAAGGTAAATGTTCCTCTGTGAATTTTTATACAAAGTGTATGCGCGCATTGTCCGTCTCATACGCTAATGTATGAGCAAGACAGGGGGGCGATGGTATTGAGGAAGGTCTGTACGGTAGGGGTGGTCATTCTCCTTTTCCTGTTGACTGCCTGTGGAAGTGGAACGAAAAGGGATCCGGTTGCTCTAACACCAAAAGATGCGGTAGAGTTGGCGACTACATGGGCAGAAACGGGTAATACCCTACTCGCTGGCGGTACGTACGAAGAAGGGGAGTACAAAACGTTTACCCATAATGGGATTGAATATCGCTTTTTAGCGGAGCATGTGAATACAAAAAAGAAGTTGAAATCCGAATTACACAAATACGTCACAAAGAAAAAAGCAAAACGTTTTATGAAAGAGAACGGATTTATTAAACACGATGGGATTTTGGCGCAACCTGTTGTTGAAATTAGTTCTGTATTGCAGTGGGAAATCGCTACAGCGAGCGTATTGAAGAGCAAGAAGAAAAAGATGACGTTTGAACTGACGGTGCCGATTGGAGAAACACGTACCGCGGAAACATTTCATGTCACCTACAAGTATGTTAAGAAAGCAGGGTGGCGGATAGACGCGTTCACTGAGTAAATATTCTTGTCCGATTCATGCTTCATTTACCATGTAAAAATTGGTGAATGGAGTTTTTTTCTGTTTTGCAGACTGTTCGAGATTTCTTTATTTTATACCAAATAATTGTTAATTGATGAGTTGAAATTGTTTTTACGTGACCATTGAAAAAAATATTTTTAAATGGTCATATTTTTTATGATATGCAATATATCGCAGATGTAAGCGGATACATTTTTTATTATAATTCGTAATTGAGAAATAATTAAAAATAGACGGTTGACTCCAGTTGCGTTCCGATATATGATAGCAACAATCTATTTTGATATGTGAGTTGATTCTCATATTTCTATTAGTTTTGTGAAAGCTGATAGATGAGCGGACTAGGAGAGATATTATGAGAAGTGACATGATTAAAAAAGGTGTCGATCGAGCACCACATAGAAGTCTACTATATGCGACAGGCATTAAGACGAGAGATTTGGAAAAACCTTTCATCGGTGTGTGCAATTCGTATATTGATATTATTCCAGGTCATAAACATTTGAATAAATTTGCCGAGATTGTAAAAGAAGCAATTTGGGAAGCGGGTGGTGTTCCGTTTGAATTCAACACGATTGGTGTCGATGACGGAATCGCGATGGGCCATATCGGAATGCGGTATTCACTTCCGAGCCGTGAATTAATTGCCGATTCTGCTGAAACGGTCATTAACGCTCACTGGTTCGACGGCGTGTTCTACATTCCGAACTGTGACAAAATTACACCCGGAATGCTAATGGCAGCAGTTCGGACGAATGTTCCTTCTGTTTTTGTCTCAGGTGGTCCGATGGAAGCTGGCGTATCAGCTACTGGTGCTCAACTTTCACTGACTTCTGTATTTGAAGGTGTTGGCGCATTTAAATCAGGTAAGATGTCTGCTGAAGAGTTGCTCGACATTGAAAACAATGCTTGCCCAACTTGTGGTTCCTGTTCAGGCATGTTTACAGCAAACTCCATGAACTGTCTCATGGAAATGCTTGGATTGGCTTTGCCGGGTAACGGAACAATCGTCGCAACTTCAGACGAACGCCATAAATTGATTAAAGATGCTGCAAAACATTTAGTACGAATGGTAAAAGAAAATGTGAAACCGCGTGACATTGTCACAAAAGAAGCAATTGATGATGCGTTTGCGCTTGATATGGCAATGGGTGGATCGACAAATACGGTTCTTCATACATTAGCAATCGCACATGAAGCAGAAATTGAGTATAGTGTCCAAGATATTAATAAAGTTGCAGAACGTGTGCCGTATTTAGCGAAGATCATGCCAGCGTCCGATATTTCGATGGATGATATTTTCAAAGCAGGTGGGGTCAGTGCAATTATTAACGAACTGACGAAAATACCAGGTGCGATTCATCCAAACAGATTGACGATTACGGGTAAGACAATCGGTGAAGACGTGCAAGATTATAAGATTACAAACGAGCAAGTCATCCGGACGAAAGACAATCCATATAGTCCTGTTGGAGGGTTATCCGTCTTATTCGGTAATATCGCTCCTGAAGGTGGCGTTATCAAAGTCGGGGCAGTTGACCCGTCGATTAAAGAATTTACAGGTGAAGCGATTGTCTTTGATTCGCAAGAGGCTGCACAAGAAAACATTGATAATGGCACAGTGAAAGAAGGCCATGTCGTCGTTATTCGGTATGAAGGTCCAAAAGGTGGACCGGGTATGCCTGAAATGCTAGCACCAACTTCCGCAATTCAAGGAAGAGGTTTAGGTACGAAGGTAGCACTTATTACGGACGGTCGTTTTTCAGGAGCGTCACGAGGCATTTCGATCGGGCATATTTCTCCAGAAGCGGCAGAAGGTGGTCCAATTGCGTTAGTGCAAAATGGAGACATCATTGCAATTGATTTGACGAATCGGACGATTGAACTGCAAGTTTCAGATGAAGAATTGGCAAGTCGTAAAGAAACGCTACAGCCTTTTGAACCAAAGATTAAAAAAGGCTACTTAGCAAGGTATTCAAAACTTGTAACGTCCGCAAGCACTGGCGGCGTCATGAAAATATAACAACTCGATGATGAGGCAAAAGGGAATAGAGTCTTGCATTTACCAGAGAGCCGGTCGTGCTGGAAGCCGGCGATGCAACTATTCGCGATATCACCTCGGAGTGGATGGCTGAACAGGAAACTAAGTAGGCGATTCCGGGCTAGCATAAAAAGCCCGTTAGCAAAGAATGGATTGTATCGATCTGTGAAATTAGGCTGTGTCATCTACTGACAGCTACCTTACAGTTTCACGATTGCTATCCATTCATGAGGCGACGCAAGTCGTAAACAAGGGTGGTACCATGAAAAGCTTTTTCATCCCTTACACAGAGAGTAGGTCTTTTTGTGTGGGGAGAAAAAGCTTTTCTTTTTTTATAGACGGTAGAACAAATCAGTTAGGAGGAGTTTGTAAATGAGTGCGGAAGTTCAAACGAAGCAAGCAGTTGCGGAAATGGCGCCTGAGCCCATGGAAGAGCAACAGAAAAATCAACCGATGGATGGATCTGCAGTCTTGATTCAAGGATTGAAAGATCAAGGTGTCGAAGTCATTTTCGGTTATCCCGGGGGTGCAGTCTTACCAATTTACGATGCATTGTACAAGGATCCGATTCCCCATGTGCTTGCACGTCATGAACAGGGAGCAATTCATGCAGCGGAAGGCTATGCGCGCGTCTCTGGCAAACCGGGTGTTGTCATTGCCACATCGGGACCAGGAGCGACAAACCTTGTCACCGGCATTACCGATGCAATGATGGATTCATTGCCGCTCGTCGTATTTACCGGCCAAGTAGCAACGACAGTCATCGGAACGGATGCTTTTCAAGAAGCAGATATTATCGGTATTACAACGCCAATTACAAAACATAACTACCAAGTGCAACATGTGGCGGACTTGCCGAGAATTATTAAAGAGGCATTTCATATTGCTTCGACGGGTAGACGTGGTCCGGTAGTCGTCGATATTCCTAAAAACGTTGCGACTGAAATCTTTGTGACGGAAGAAGAACGTCGCGCAGAAGTGAATTTGCCAGGTTACCAACCGACGACAACTCCTAACTACTTACAAATACAAAAAGCGGTCGAAGCAATTTCGGCAGCGAAGAAACCGTTAATTCTTGCAGGCGCTGGTGTATTGCACGGTCAGGCAATGGAAGAATTGAAAACTTTTGTAGAAACAAATAAGATTCCAGTTACCAATACATTGCTTGGTTTAGGCAGTATTGCAGGCGATCATGAGCTGTTTCTAGGGATGGCAGGTATGCATGGAACGTACACAGCCAATATGGCGATTAGTGAATGTGACGTACTCGTCAATATTGGGGCGCGATTTGATGATCGGTTGACAGGAAACTTGAATCACTTCGCTTTGAACGCAAAAGTCATCCATATTGACATCGATCCTGCAGAAATCGGCAAAAACGTACCGACAGCGATTCCAATCGTGGCGGACGCAAAAGAAGCATTGCAAGCATTGCTTCAACAAGACATGAAAGCACCTGATACAGCTGACTGGCTTGCACACTTGGCTGCATTAACCGAAGAAGCACCATTGTGGTACAACGAAGATGAGCATGAAATCTTGCCACAAGAAGCCATTCAAATGGTGCACCGAATTACGGAAGGAAATGCTATTGTTACGACGGACGTCGGGCAACATCAAATGTGGGCAGCCCAATATTACAAGTTGAACAATCCAGATCATTGGGTCACTTCTGGTGGACTCGGAACAATGGGATTCGGTTTCCCAGCGGCGATTGGGGCACAACTCGCAAAGCCGGATAAAAGAGTTATTGCATTCGTCGGAGATGGTGGTTTCCAAATGACCGCTCAAGAACTTTCTTTACTGCAAGAAATGAGAATTCCGGTGAAAATTGTCATTCTAAACAACGGTGCACTTGGAATGGTTCGTCAATGGCAGCAGACATTTTACGACGAACGGTATTCACAGTCTTTAATTCCTGTACAACCGGATTTTGTTAAACTAGCAGACGCATACGACATTAAAGGGTACCGCATTACGAAAAAAGACAATGCGGAAGAATTATTCCGTGAAGCGTTGTTGTCGGATGAACCCGTCCTCATTGATTGCAGAGTGAAGATGATGGAAAACGTCTATCCGATGATTGCACCAGGTAAAGGCATTCATGAAATGATCGGGGTGAAAAATGTATGAAGAGAGTTATTTCCGTAACGGTCATTAACCAAAGTGGTGTATTGAACCGCGTGACAGGCTTATTAATGAAACGCCAGTTCAATATTGAAAACATTACGGTCGGTCATACCGAACAAGCGGGCATGTCGAAAATGACGTTTATCGTCCATGTGGAAGATGAGCGGAAAATCGAACAGTTGGTGAAACAGCTGCAGAAACAAATCGATGTCATAAAAGTGAATGACATTACCGATAAAGCGATTGTTATGCGGGAATTGGCGCTTGTGAAAGTCGTTTCACCTCCTCATGCGCGTGCAGAAATTAATAGCATCGTAGAGCCATTCCGTGCAACCATTATCGACTCAGGAAAAAATGTCGTCACGTATCAAGTGACGGGAACACCTGAAAAAATCGAGGCATTCATCGATCTCGTCAAACCTTACGGCATTAAAGAATTGGCAAGAACCGGGGCGACAGCATTCACAAGAGAAAACCAAAAAGCCCCATCACCACAACTTTCTATTTTGAAATAGGCATTGTGAACGGATTACGGCTAGTCAGTAGCGGAACGAAAGGTTTGCGAATCAAGTGAAATAGGCGATCAACTTATATCGATATGTCAGAATTAATATTCATTTGAACGTTAACCTGCTGTTCATTGCAAAGAGTAGTCAGATTCATAACGAGCCTTTCTATAAAAAAACTAAACCCAAAACCCAAGGAGGAACTACCAATGGCTAAAATGTATTATAACCAAGATATCAACGAAGGACTTTTACAAGGAAAGACGATTGCAGTTGTAGGATACGGTTCACAAGGTCATGCGCACGCGCAGAACTTGAAAGATTCAGGATTCAATGTCGTAGTTGGTGTACGCCCAGGTAAATCGTTCGACCAAGCAAAAGAAGACGGACTTGAAGTGAAAACAGTTGCTGAAGCGGCTGAACAAGCGGATATCATTATGATTCTTCTTCCGGATGAAAGACAGAAGAAAGTATATGACGAAGAAATCAAACCGGCATTAACAGCAGGAAAATCACTCGTATTCGCACATGGTTTCAATGTACACTTCGGTCAAATCGTTCCTCCGGCAGATGTGGATGTATTCCTCGTTGCACCTAAAGGGCCAGGACACCTTGTACGTAGAACATACGAAGCAGGTGCAGGTGTACCAGCATTGTTTGCGGTCTATCAAGACGTATCGGGCCAAGCGAAAGATGTAGCACTTGCATATGCGAAAGGAATCGGTTCAGCACGTGCAGGCGTTCTTGAAACATCTTTCAAAGAAGAGACAGAAACGGATCTATTCGGAGAGCAAGCAGTACTTTGTGGTGGATTAACTTCACTTGTAAAAGCAGGTTTTGAAACATTAGTAGAAGCGGGCTATCAACCGGAATTAGCGTATTTCGAAACGATGCATGAATTGAAATTAATCGTCGATTTGATGTATGAAGGCGGTATGTCAGGTATGCGTTATTCCATCTCCGACACTGCTGAGTGGGGTGATTTCGTTTCAGGTCCACGCGTTGTCGATGCAGATACGAAAGCACGCATGAAAGACATCCTGACAGATATCCAAGAAGGGAAGTTCGCGAAAGGGTGGATCGACGAAAACGAAAACGGTCGTCCGAACTTCAACGCCTATGAAGAATCAGAAGCGAAGCACCAAATTGAAGTGGTCGGTGAAAAACTTCGTGCAATGATGCCTTTCGTAAACGATGGTAAGAAAACAAAACAGGAAGAAGTGGTGGGTAGTGCGCAAAATTGACATCTTTGATACAACCCTTCGTGACGGTGAACAATCCGCTGGCATTAACTTAAATACAGCAGAAAAGATGGAAATTGCCCGCCAACTTGAACGTTTTGGTGCTACGGTGATTGAAGCAGGATTCCCTGCTTCTTCACCTGGTGATTTCGAAGCAGTACAGAGAATCGCAAATACCGTGAAAAACTCAACAGTGACAGGGCTTGCAAGAGCGATGAAAAGTGATATTGATACATCTTGGGAAGCGTTAAAAGGCGGTCAACAGCCACACCTCCATGTGTTTTTGGCAACTTCGCCAATCCATATGGAATACAAACTCAAAAAGACACCCGATCAAGTCGTTGATATCGCAGTGGAAGCAGTAAAATATGCAAAAAAATTCTTTCCGCTTGTTCAATGGTCTGCAGAAGATGCATTTCGATCCGATCCAGCTTTCTTAGTTCGTATTATTAATCAAGTGATCCAAGCTGGCGCTACGACAATTAATATTCCTGATACCGTCGGTTATGCAACTCCGCAGGAATACGGTGCGTTATTTAAATTCTTGAAAGAGAATGTGACAGGCATTGATCGAGTAAAACTGTCGGCACATTGCCATAACGACTTAGGGATGGCCGTTGCGAATTCCATAGCGGCAATCGAAAACGGCGCCGATCAAGTTGAAGGGACGATTAATGGAATTGGTGAGCGTGCTGGTAATGCAGCGCTTGAGGAAATTGCTGTTGCACTCCATATTCGAAAAGATTTCTATGGACTAGAAACAGGCATCAATCTTCAGGAAATCAAGCGCACAAGCCAGTTGGTAAGTCAGCTTACAGGTGTCGTCATTCAACCGAACAAAGCGGTTGTCGGGAAAAATGCATTTGCCCATGAATCAGGCATCCATCAAGATGGTATGTTGAAAAATCGTGAAACGTATGAAATCATTACACCGGAGTTGATCGGTGAAACGACAGCACCGCTTGCACTTGGCAAGCATTCAGGCCGTCATGCATTTAAAGATCGTGCAATTACAATGGGCTTTGATTTGACTGAAAATCAATTGAACGAAGCATTCAGTGCGTTCAAGAAACTTGCTGATCGTAAAAAAGAAATTACGGAAGATGATTTGTTTGTTCTCTTCACCGGTAAGCAAATTGAAAACGCGAATGCGGACATTTATGAATTGACGAATGTGCAAGTCCAATATGGAACGTCAAATGTACCGACTGCCACAGTATCTGCGAATGTACCAACAGGTGAGAATGTCGTTATTGCAACAACTGGCGCCGGTTCAGTAGAGGCGATATTCAATGCATTGGAGCTACTTGTCAAAGGGCAAGTGAACATTATGGATTACCGTGTCACGTCAATCGGTAAAGGTCGAGACGCACTTGGGGAAGCAGTCGTCAACTTGCGTTTTAACGGAGAGACTTATACAGGAAGAGATATTTCACAAGATGTACTAGAAGCATCTGCAAAAGCTTATTTGAACGCGATTAATCGAAAGTTAGTGAAGGACTCAGTGAAAGTGGCTGAGCCGGTCAGTCAGGTGTAAAATACAAAGATTTCTAAGTAGTCAAGACTGAAAATTTCGTTTTTTTATAATGGAAAGGCTGTACACATTTAAAAGGAGGAGAAGAACAATGGAAAAAAGAGTAGCTGTATTACAAGGCGATGGTATCGGACCGGAAGTGACTGAGGCGGCTGTCAGAGTTCTCGAAGTTGTGGCAAGACGATTTAATCATAATTTCCATTTCAATTACGGTTCAATTGGCGGAGCAGCGATTGATGAATTTAATCATCCACTTCCTGAGGAAACAATCGCTCTCTGCGAATCGAGTGATGCAATACTCTTAGGGGCTGTCGGCGGACCTAAGTGGGATCAAAATCCTTCTGAGCTGAGACCAGAAAAAGGACTTTTAGCCATTCGAAAGCATTTTGACCTATTTGCCAACTTGCGTCCTGTGAAAGCTGTCCCCTCCTTGCTTCATGCTTCTCCTTTAAAGGAAGAAGTCGTTCAAGCAGTCGATATGATGATTGTGCGAGAACTAACAGGCGGCCTTTATTTCGGTGAACCGAGTCGCAAAACGGATAAGGCAGCGGTGGACACACTTGTTTATACACGCGAGGAAATTGAACGTATTGTAGAAAAAGCTTTTGAACTTGCTCGTTTACGTAGAGGGAAAGTGACTTCAGTTGATAAAGCAAACGTACTTGAATCGAGCAAGCTTTGGCGAGAGATTGTCGATGAAAAGCGGAAGAGCTATCCAGATATTGAAGTGGAACATCAACTTGTCGATTCAGCTGCCATGAAGCTTATTACAAATCCTGGTGCGTTCGATGTCATCGTGACGGAAAATATGTTCGGCGATATTTTAAGTGATGAAGCGTCTGTTATTACGGGTTCGCTCGGTTTATTGCCATCAGCGAGTGTGCGATCAGATGGGTTCGGGTTATATGAACCGGTACACGGCTCAGCACCTGATGTTGCAGGTAAAGGCATTGCCAATCCAGCGGCGACCATCTTATCTACAGCGATGATGTTACGCTATTCGTTCGGGCTAGAAACAGAAGCCGCAACAATCGAAAAAGCGATTGATACCGTTTTTGAGGACGGACATTACACAGCAGATTTGTCCGGCGGCAGCGATCGGGTTCTATCTACAAAAGAGTGGACGGATAAAGTAATTGAAGAATTGGATCTACAATCTGTTTCAAATAGCATTATGTTTTCTTACGTGTAAATGGAAGGGGAAGCGCAAATGGCAAAGACGATTATTGAGAAGGTTTGGGACCGACATATTGTATATGAAGAACAGGGGAAACCGGATCTGTTATATATCGACCTTCATTTATTGCATGAAGTAACCTCTCCACAGGCATTCGAAGGATTACGACTGGCAGGTCGGAAAGTGAGGCGGCCGGATCTTTGTTTCGCGACGATGGATCATAACGTGCCGACAAAGAACTTACCGATCATCCAAGATCCGATTGCTAAAAAGCAAATCACGACGTTGGAGCGGAACTGTCAGGAGTTCGGTATTGAGCTGGCGGATATGGAGCATCCGGACCAAGGAATTGTACACATTATCGGACCTGAGCTTGGCTTGACACAACCCGGCAAAACGATTGTTTGCGGAGATAGCCACACATCTACACACGGTGCTTTCGGTGCAATCGCATTTGGTATTGGTACGAGTGAAGTTGAGCATGTCTTGTCAACGCAAACGTTATGGCAATCAAAACCGAAGACGATGGAAATTCGCATCAACGGTAAACTTGGATTTGGAGTAACTGCAAAAGATGTTATCTTAGCAATCATTGCGAAATTCGGTATCGATGTTGGAACAGGCCATATCGTGGAATTTACAGGGGAAGCAATTCGTTCGATGACGATGGAAGAGCGGATGACGATTTGCAACATGTCCATTGAAGCGGGAGCGAAAGCGGGGTTGATTAGCCCGGACCAAACGACAGTGGACTACTTGAGAGATCGACGGTACGTTCCTAAAGGAGCTGCTTTTGAGGAAGCGGCTGCGGAATGGCTTGCTTTGGCGACAGATGAAGGGGCGGTTTACGACACGACGCTGGAAATAGACGCAGCAGCTATCGAACCGTTCGTCACATGGGGAACGAATCCGTCAATGGGATCAGGCATTAGCGCAAATGTCCCTTCAGCAGATGATTTTGCGAATGAATCTGACAAAGAAGCGCTAAAGAAAGCACTTGCCTACATGGGCCTTTCTGAAGGGACACCACTTACGCAAATTGACATTCAACATGTATTCATCGGTTCTTGTACAAATGCACGGCTAAGCGATTTACGGAATGCAGCGGAAGTAATTGCCGGACAAAAAGTGCATCCTTCTGTGACAGCAATTGTCGTACCTGGCTCCCGCACCGTCAAAAAGCAAGCGGAAGAAGAAGGATTGGATAAGATCTTTACGGAAGCTGGTTTTGAATGGCGGGAATCAGGCTGTAGCATGTGCTTAGCGATGAATGATGATGTCGTACCGGCAGGAGAAAGATGTGCATCGACATCCAACCGGAACTTTGAAGGACGCCAAGGCGCAGGATCTCGCACGCACTTAATGAGTCCAGCGATGGCTGCAGCTGCGGCCATCAAAGGACGATTCGTAGATGTCCGTGAGATGAAACTTGCCCATGCATGACGAAAGGATGATTGTATGAAACCGATTAATGAAGTGCGCAGTGTACTCACTCCGCTAGATCATAAAAATGTCGACACGGACCAAATTATTTCGAAAGAGTTCTTGAAACGGATCGAGCGTACCGGCTTCGGAAAATACCTTTTCTATCATTGGCGATACAATGCAGACGGTTCGGTGAATGAAAAGTTCGTATTGAACGATGAACGCTTTAAAGACTCGACAATTCTCGTTGCCCACGATAACTTCGGTTGTGGGTCTTCAAGAGAACACGCTCCATGGGCAATCTTGGACTATGGTTTCCAAGTCGTCATCGCGCCATCATTTGCAGACATCTTCCACAACAACTGTTTTAAAAACGGCATCTTACCTATCCGCCTGTCGGTAGGAGAAGTTGAAGAACTGCTCGCAAAAGGGAAAGCTGCCCCTTATGCACTAGAAGTAAACTTGGAACAACAAACCGTACGCGGTGAAGATGGCAAAACGTACAGTTTTACAATTGACCCGTATTACAAGCAAATGCTCTTAAACGGTTGGGACGAAATTTCCTTAACATTTCAGTATGAAGAGCACATTGCTGCGTATGAGCAGCAGCATGCGTAATCGATTAAATAGAATGAGAACTGCCCGGAAAGTGAGTGAGAACTTACTTTTCGGGTGGTTTTTTATTTGGGAACTGGATGAGAGGGATTTTTGGTGTAATGCGTGACGGTTATGCGCCGATAGTATTGCGATGCGAGGGTTGAGTGTTGTAATACGAGCTATTTACGTTGCGATACGAGGCGTTTATGTTGTGATACGGCGCGAGTATTGCGATGCGAGGGTTGAGTGTTGTGATACGAGCAGTTTACGTTGCGATACGAGACGTTTATGTTGTGATACGGCGCGAGTATTGCGATGCGCGGGGGTAGTGTTGTGATACGAGCAGTTTACGTTGCGATACGAGACGTTTATGTTGTGATACGGCGCGAGTATTGCGATGCGCGGGGGTAGTGTTGTGATACGAGCAGTTTACGTTGTGATGCGGAGCGTTTATGTTGTGATACGGCGAGAGTGTTGCGATGCGAGGGTTGAGTGTTGTGATACGAGCAGTTTACGTTGCGATGCGGAGCGTTTATGTTGTGATACGGTGCGAGTATTGCGATGCGAGGGTTGAGTGTTGTGATACGAGCTATTTACGTTGTGAAGCGGGGCGTTTATGTTGTGATACGGCGCGAGTATTGTGATGCGAGGGTTGAGTGTTGTGATACGAGCAGTTTACGTTGCGATGCGGGGCGTTTATGTTGTGATACGCCAAGATAAACAAGCCCCTGTACCATCTGTATTGCTTCGGAGCAATGCAGATAGTACAGGGGCTATTTCTTGCGGACTTTACCCGATATGGAACGAAAATGGTTTAACGATCGCTCATCTTTTCATGACCATTTGTAGGGATTTTATTACACTCCAACTGTTCATACATACAATAGGTTCCTATTACTATCGTTAAAACCCCAACACACACCGCACTTCATTTACGTATTTTTGACTGATTGGTAGCTCTGTACCATCCGTTATGATCACTTGTAAGTTCGAAGAGAAGTCTCTTGAAATACGTTCGATGCATGCGGTATTTACGATATAGGATCGGTGTATTCTCAAAAATGAAGGCGGTAGTTTCTTTTCTAATTCTTTTAATGTGTTTGCAATGCTGTATTGTCCGTCTTCGGTGTAGAAGAAGGTTTTCTTTTGGAAGCTTTCGAGATGGGTGATTCGATCAGTTTGAATGGGAAACCACTCATTATCTGCTTTGCCCGTTAAGAGACGGACAGGTTGTGGATTCGATAGTTCGCTGGTTTGCGGACGGTAGACGACAAGAGCACCTTGCATGCCATCCAGTTCGATTGGATAGCCGTTGCCATACTTTGGTTCGTTATAGGATGAATGATCTAAGAAGTTTTCCACTTTCCGTCGTTCTTGCAGGACGAGTTGGGCGATGCTGCCTGTTGCAACCTGTTTTCCTTTTAAATTCTCCTCTTTTCCATTGTGATACAAGTAGTGACCCTCACAAGCAATCGCAAACGTTGCGTCTCTCGGAATCCAATCTTCTAGTAAACTTCTATACTGTTGCACAAACTCCCATGTTCGCTCTGTGTTTCCTAACGTCATTCATCGTTCCCCCCAGCTAAGTTATCGAGCTTATTCTTCATTCATCCGTAAAAAAGCACCTTTTGTCGGAAAGCACTGACAGTTTAGAATTTCTGTTATATATTAATGTATAACAAGTTTAGCTGTTATGGAACAGTAAGAAAGTAACATTTACTGGAGAGCTAAACAAAATTTATTGGAAGGTGTGGATTGTATTGATGAATCGTCAAGAACAAGTGGAGCAATTGGAGCGCGCGTGGGGGACTGCGGAACGTTGGAAGGGAATTGAGCGGACGTATTCCGCAGAGGAAGTTGTTAAGCTTCGGGGATCTGTGCAAATTCAACATACATTAGCGCAAAGAGGTGCCGAACGTCTTTGGCGATCGCTCCATGATATGGACTTTGTCAATGCACTAGGGGCACTCACTGGTAATCAAGCCGTACAACAAGTGAAAGCTGGACTGCAAGCAATTTACCTAAGTGGTTGGCAAGTGGCTGCAGATGCAAATATGGCAGGGCACATGTATCCTGACCAAAGCCTTTACCCGGTAAACAGTGTACCGAATGTCGTCAAACGGATTAACCAAGCACTTCAGCGGGCGGACCAAATCGATCACGCTGAAGGAAGAACAGATGGTTTTGATTGGTTCGCACCGATTGTGGCGGATGCTGAAGCAGGTTTTGGTGGACCGTTGAATGTTTTCGAATTAATGAAAGCGATGATTGAAGCAGGGGCGGCAGGTGTTCATTTTGAAGATCAATTAGCTTCTGAGAAAAAATGTGGCCACCTTGGCGGGAAGGTTTTATTGCCAACACAAAATGCTGTCAGGAATTTAGTCTCTGCTCGGTTGGCAGCTGATGTGCTAGGTGTGGATACAATCATCATTGCAAGAACGGATGCAGATGCAGCGGATTTAATAACGAGTGATATCGATGAGCGGGATCATGCGTTCATTACAGGAGAGCGGACGCCAGAAGGGTTTTATCGTACGCGGGCCGGTATCGATCAAGCGATTGCTAGGGGGCTTGCTTATGCACCTTATGCAGATCTTGTTTGGTGTGAAACGTCAACGCCGAACTTGGATGAAGCAAAACGATTTGCTGACGCGATTCATGAAAAATTCCCTGGAAAGATGCTGGCGTATAATTGTTCGCCTTCATTCAACTGGAAAGCAAATTTGGATGATGAAACCATTGCGAAATACCAACGAGAACTCGGAAAGATGGGGTACAAATTCCAATTTGTCACGTTAGCGGGCTTCCATTCGTTGAACCATAGCATGTTTGAGTTGGCACACGGTTACAAAGACCACGGAATGGCAGCGTATTCGAAGTTGCAGCAAGCGGAATTTGCGAATGAATCCAAGGGGTATACGGCGACACGCCACCAGCGGGAAGTAGGTACAGGGTATTTTGATGAAGTGGCACAAGTCATTTCTGGCGGAACGTCCTCCACTACAGCGATGAAAGGATCAACGGAAGAAGCACAATTCGTTTGAGGCATACAGTTTTTAAATAAAGAGAGGGTGGTTTTTCTGACCATGCAACAAGCACGTTTCAATATGGATATTGTCGGTGAAATGACGGCTGGAACGGAAGAGTTGTTAACACCAGAAGCATTGGAATTCCTCTATAGTTTGCATGAGAATTTTAATGAACAGCGAAAGAAATTGCTGGAAATTCGGAAACAACGGCAAGTGCAATTCAATGCAGGAGAAACACCTCGGTTTTTGGAAGAGACCCGATCCATCCGGGAGGGGGATTGGACAGTGGCGCCAATTCCTCCTGATTTACAGGACCGTCGAGTTGAAATTACAGGCCCGGTAGACCGGAAAATGATCATCAATGCGCTAAACTGTGGTGCAAAAGCATTTATGGCGGATTTTGAAGATGCGACTTCTCCGACATGGTCGAATCTAATTGAAGGGCAAATCAATTTGAAGGATGCAGTGCGCAAAACCATTGAATACGAGCATCCTGTAACGGGAAAGAAGTATCGCTTGAATGAAGAGACGGCTGTTTTAATTGTCCGCACACGGGGGTTGCATTTGGATGAGAAGCACATTGTCATAAATGGCGAACCGATGGCAGGAGCATTTTTCGATTTCGGATTGTATTTTTTTCATAATGCGCAAGCGTTGATTGCCCGCGATACAGGACCGTATTTTTACTTGCCAAAGCTGGAAAGTCATGTGGAAGCAAAACTGTGGAATGATGTTTTCAAGTTTGCACAAGAACGACTCGGGATTCCATATGGAACGATTCGTGCAACGATGCTTATTGAAACAATTACGGCTGCGTTTGAGATGGATGAAATTTTATACGAATTGCGTGATCATGCAGCAGGTTTGAACTGTGGTCGCTGGGATTACATTTTTAGTTTCATTAAACGGCTACGCGAACACCCGGAAGTCATTTTACCGGATCGAGCACAAGTGACGATGGCATCCCCTTTCATGCGCGCATATACGCAACTTTGCATTCAAACGTGTCATAGACGAAATGCGTTTGCAATGGGAGGAATGGCTGCACAAATTCCAATCCGTGATGATCAGGCTGCAAATGAACGGGCATTTCAGAAAGTGGCCGAAGATAAACGGAGAGAAGTGACCGATGGACATGATGGCACGTGGGTAGCACATCCTGGCCTTGTAGCGGTCGCCATGGATGCGTTTACTAACGAGATGAAAACATCGAATCAGCTCCATCGAAAACGGGAAGACGTCCAAGTAACTGCGGCAGACTTGCTGGAAGTTCCAACAGGGACGATTACAGAAGAAGGTTTGCGAATGAATTGCAGTGTCGGTGTTCAATATATCGCATCTTGGCTAAGTGGAAATGGTGCCGCACCGATTATTCATTTAATGGAAGATGCTGCGACAGCGGAAATTTCAAGGTCACAAGTGTGGCAATGGATTCGCCATCCGAAAGGACAATTAGAAGACGGACGTGACATTACGATAGAGCTGTTTAAGGAAGTTTTTGAAGAAGAGATGGAGCAATTGAAAGCGCGAGTTGGCGAAAGTACGTATCGACTCGGTCGTTTTCAAGAAGCGGCAGAGCTATTTGTTCAATTAACAGTACAAGAGGAATTTGAAGAATTTTTAACAATCCCTGGTTATTTAAAAATCTAAAAGAGTGGAGGAGATTCAAATGAGGAAAGTCGAAGAGCCAAAGACGATGAAAATTTGCCGGGAATGTGGATGTGAAATCGTGGAGCAGGTTGAGTCACTCCTATATGAATGTGAACGTTGCATTGGCAAACATAAAGAGTAGATGAGCTTTTCTAGTAAGTACGAAATTGGACAGCGTGTGATAGACAGTTTGGCTGTCTGTTGCACGCTGATTCATTTATGGAGTAGGTTTGAAAATGACGTGTGGAAGAAAAGTCAGTTGCACAGGTTGTTAACCGTGGAGCAATTAAGGTTTTTGCTTGTAAGGATTTTACTGAGTGAATGCTTTTATTACAAAGAACCGCTATTTTGTAAGTGACGATTGATAGGCTCGACATTCATTGGACAAAAAGAGGGCTTTCAAGACGTCAAGTCGAATCCTATAAGGTGACTAACAATTATAAAACATAGGGGGATGTCAGATGAGGAATGAAGAAATGTTGCTAATACCAGGACCGACACCGGTTGTCGATTCAATTTACGATGCGATGGCTAGTGAAACGAGGGGGCATACAGACCCGCGTTTTGTAGCACAATACAAAGCGTCGATCGAGAAGACACGAGAGTTGTTCAACACGGATGGAGAAGTGTTTGTCGTTGCGGGTTCAGGAACAATTGCAATGGAAATGGCCCTTGTTAACACAGTGGCTGCAGGTGAACGTTTGCTTATTATTAGTCAAGGCTATTTTGGTGACCGTTTCATTCAACTGGGGAAAGCGTTTGGCATTGAAATAGATGTATTACAAGCGGAATGGGGGAAACAAGTAGCAGCTGAAGAGGTCGAGCGTATGATGAAAGAGCATACATACAAAGCGGTTACGATTACGCATGCGGATACATCAACCGGTGTCGCGGCAGACTTGGAGACGCTTGTCCCAATCGTTAAACAACATGGCGCGCTCGTTATTGTGGACGGCGTTTGTGCAACGGCGGCGATGGAAGAAGATATGCAGAAGGAATATGGGGATGCAGGACATACAATCGATGTCGTACTGACCGGTTCCCAAAAAGCAATCGGGGTCCCACCAGGTTTGGCGATTGTAGCGTTCAATCAAACTGCATTAGCGGCTAGGAAGAAAATCGAAAGAGTCCCTGCATATTACTGCGACATTGCTAATTGGATACCAATTATGCAAGATCCGTCTAAGTATTTTGCAACGCCGCCAGTAAACTTGATTTATGCGTATGATGAAGGCATGAAACTCGTATTGGATGAAGGTTTGACGAAACGGTATGCAAGACATACATCATTCGGTCGCGCAGTTCGTGCTGCATTAAAAGTTTACGGTATGCAACCATTAGCGGATGAAACGGTTGCCGCATCTACACTCAGTTGTATCCTATATCCTGAAGGAGTCGATGATGCAGCATTCCGAAGTACATTAGCGAAGAAAGGCATCATTGTCGCAGGAGCGTTAGCACATTTAGCGGGCAAAGCGTTCCGCATCGGCCATATGGGCAACACGACAGAAGACATGTTAGCAACCGCAGTAGAACAAATTGGAAACACATTAGTCGAGTTAGGCCATGAAGTGTCCGTCGATGAGGCAGTCAGACGTTTTAAAGAAGAAGTTTCAGCAGTTGTCTAAATAGAAGTAGAAGTTCATCGTTATTTGAAAGTACGTCTAGTTTGCGAATTAACGATCATCCTTTGCAGCGAATCAACCTATCATAAATGTCGATAGGTTGATTCTTTTTTCATGGGGGAGGAGTTTACCACCGATTCGCCAGTTATCACCGATTCTCAAGGGTTTATCACCGAATCTCCGGTAGTTATCACCGATACTCGGAGGTTTATCACCGATTCGCCAGTTACCACCGATACTCAGGGTGTTACCACCGTTTCGTGCGAGTTTACCACCGATTCAGGTCGCTTTACCACCGATACTAGCGAGTTTACCACCGATTCAGGTCGCTTTACCACCGTTACTAGCGAGTTTACCACCGATTCGCCAGTTATCACCGATACTCGGGTAGTTATCACCGATTCTCAGAGGTTTATCACCGATACTCGGGTAGTTATCACCGATACTGGGGTGTTTATCACCGATACTCAGGGTGTTATCACCGATTCAGGTTGCTTTACTACCCATTCACAAGACTTCACCACCAATTCACCAGTTCCCACCATTTCTCAAAAGATTACCACCATAACGCTAGCTATCCTCCAATGCTTTCTCGCTACGTCTTCCAACAGTTCACTCCACATTCATCTCTTTTAATACCTCAACTGCCACATCAGGGACATCGGTAAAAATGCCGTTCACTTGCAGCTCAATCATTCGGCGGATGGCATCTTTATCGTTTACCGTGAAAGGGTGAACGTGCAACCCCGCTGCGTGCGCTCGATCGACCAATTCTTTTGTGACGATTTTTTCGTCAACGCCGATGCCTGATGCGTACTTTGCAACTTTGCGTAAATGCGATTTTGTTAGCATCGATTCGTTTTTTTCGGAATACAGTTGAATAAGTGGGATGGAAGGCTCTTCCTTATGAATTTCCTTAAGAGCATCACCATCGAATGATTGCAAAATGACGGTTGGAAACCCGTTGCCTTGTTGTAGCAAGTTATTGTCTCGTAATTGCTGTAACAAAGTCTTCTCGATACCGGGATAGGTGGAAGGTGTTTTTAATTCAATATAGTAATTCACGTCATCTTTAAAATGGGAAAAAACTTCTTCTGTACTTACGATTCGCAGTGGGTCAATGTCTGTTTGCATCGTCACAGGTATTTTCTTTCGTTGACTCGCTTTGCGTTGGATTGCCTTTAATTGCTTGAACGTCGTATCAGCGATTGCTTGTTTGTCATTGCCTAGTTCGATGAAACGGTCGTGCAGTGCTACGAGCTCTTTGTCTTGTGTTCGATGCACATCCAATTCAATATAGTCCGCTTGCATTTGGACAGCAAGTTCATAGGAAAGTAATGAATGCTCCGGTGCATAAGCGGATGCGCCGCGATGGGCAATGATGAGAAATTCATTGTCTGGCAAGGACGCAACCTTGTCCTGTTGTGCACATGAAACTAGCAGGATGAGAAGGAACAACAAAACGAGTTTTTTCATTCGCGAGTACCTCCTATGTAAAGTAATTGTAAAATAGCGAAAAATAGAAGGATTCATTCGCCCAAATGTCGAAGTGTGTCAGTAGGAAAATTTAGTCATAGATAAAAAAGGAAGGAATTTGATTGAATGAAAAAAGTGGAACTGATCGACGTATCAAAATCGTATGATAAGCAAGTTGATGTTATATCCAATATAAACGTAACAATCGAGCCAGGCGAGTTTTTTGTTCTCGTCGGTCCTTCAGGTTGTGGGAAGAGTACGATGTTACGAATGATTGCAGGGCTCGAGGAAATTACCGGAGGAACGTTAAAAATTGGCGATCAAGTGGCCAATCATTTGACGCCGAACAAACGTGATTTGTCGATGGTGTTTCAAAATTATGCACTCTACCCGCATTTGACTGTCCAGCAAAACATTACGTTTGGGCTCGATGTGAAGCGGATGAAGAAGGACGAGCAACGGCAAAAAGCACAAGAAGTTGCAGAAATGCTTGGTTTGCAAGCGTACTTAGATCGCAAACCACGAGAATTATCAGGAGGGCAACGGCAACGTGTCGCACTGGCAAGATCCATCGTTAGTGAAACACCGATCTGTTTGATGGATGAACCGCTATCAAACTTGGACGCTAAGCTTCGTGCGCATATGCGCTCGGAAATTCGACGAATTCAACGCAAACTTGGCATTACGATGATTTATGTCACCCACGACCAAGTCGAAGCAATGACGATGGGGGATCGAATCATGATTCTGCATGAAGGCAAAATTCAGCAAATCGGTAAACCGATTGATATTTACAATTACCCTGCCAATCCGTTTGTCGCAACGTTCATCGGTGCACCGCCTATGAATTTAGCAAAAGCCGAACTTGACAAGCAGACGTCACACCTTGTTATTGGACAAACGATTCGCCTACCGATTCCAGCTGATCAGCTTGATATGCTGCCACAGAAGATGACAATTGGTGTACGGCCGGAAAATCTTCATTCAGAAGCACAAGCGGAAGACCATACGATAGCTTTTCAAGTAGAGGTAACAAATGTTGAGATTTTAGGGAATGAAACGGTCTTTTCTTTCACAATTGGGGAGGAGGAGTGGATGGCGAAATGGACGGGTCAATGGCACATCGGAATTGGCGACAGTCTTTCAATTTATGTACATTTTGATGTACTCTCCATTTTTGATGAGCATAGCGGTGAATTAATTAAAAAAACAATTGATAACGGAAACTATATTGCGAATAAAGAGGTGTCCCCATGAACCGAACCTTGAAGTGGCGGAAAATCCTAGATGTCAGCACAGCGCTACTCTACTTGTTACCGTCGATTATATTATTTGCAGTGTTCATCTTTTATCCAATGTTCCACACGATCTATTTAAGTTTTTTTCTCACCGATCAAGCAGGGAATGCTGCACTTAATGTCGGATTTGAAAACTATCAATACTTGTTAAGTTCATCTGAATTCCAAAATAGCATGAAAGCAACAGCGTTATTTGTCCTCTACACGGTTCCAATCGGCGTCATTTTAGCGTTGTTTTTTGCTTTGTTGGCAAATGAAAAATTAAAAGGAATCGGCTTTTTTAGAACGATGTATTCTTCAACGATGGGCATATCGGTTGCTGCATCTTCTGTTATTTGGCTTTTCATGTTTAATCCTAGCATTGGAATGTTCAACCGGTTGTTAAGCGTGTTCAATCTTCCGCAAATCCAATGGTTATTGGACCCTGAGTGGGCATTAATTTCCGTCGCTGTTTCAACGATCTGGATGAATACAGGTTTTTCCTTCCTAATTCTATTAGGTGGTTTACAAAATATTGATGAACACCTTTATGAGAGTTCGAGAATTGATGGTGCTGGGTATTTTTATCGACTTAGAAGAATTACGGTTCCAATGTTGTCGCCAACGCTGTTTTTTATTACTACGATTTCACTCATTAATGCATTCCAGACATTCGGACAAATTGATATTTTAACAAAAGGTGGTCCTTCTCAATCTACGAATCTCATTGTTTACTCGATCTACCGAGAGGCTTTCATCAATTATCAATTTGGGACTGCGAGTGCACAAGCCGTCATACTATTTGTCATTATATTAGTTGTGACGATTCTCCAATTTAAGTTTGTGGAGAGGAAGGTGCACTATCAATGAAAATGGGTTTGCTGCAAAAAATATGGATTTATTTCTTACTTATCGTCACATCGGCATTCGTCTTTTTCCCTGTCGCATATGCCTTTATGATTTCATTCATGACAGGGCCAGAAATTATCCAAGGGAACTTCATCCCACAATCAATCACGTTCGAAAACTACGTGAAAGTATTCGAGCGTTTGCCATTAATAAACTATTTACTCAATAGTTTTGTCGTATCAGTTAGTGTAATGCTCGGACAGCTTGTCGTTTGTAGTTTGGCAGCATACGCATTCGTTTTCTTTACATTTAAAGGGCGCGATTTTATCTTCTTCCTGTTCATATCAACGATGATGATTCCATGGGAAGCGACGATGATTCCAAACGTATTTACGATTCGATCACTCGATTGGCTCAATACATACCAAGGTTTGACAGTTCCCTTTTTCGCCTTGGCCTTTGGGACATTTTTGCTTCGACAACATTTCCTTACCATCCCGAAAGAGTTGCATGAAGCATCGCAAATTGCGGGAGTTGGCCGGTTTAAGTTCTTCTGGAAAGTTGTGTTACCCGTTTCGAAAACTAGCCTTGTCACGCTAGGTGCGTACGGATTTTTAACAACGTGGAATATGTATTTGTGGCCATTATTAATTACAACCAATGAATCCGTAAGAACGGTCCAAATTGGTTTGAAGCAATTGCAATCTCAAGAAATTGCAACCGAATGGGGGGTGGTCATGGCAGGGGTTATCGTCGTTATTATACCAACATTGCTATTGCTATTTATCGGTCAGAAACAATTGCAAAAAGGTCTTTCCAAAGGTGCGTTAAAGTAAACCAATTTTAGAGGGGTGCATGAGAGATGAAGAAAATGATGAAGTCATCGTTATTTTGGCTGTTGCTCGTAACGATTGGACTGCTAGCTGCATGTACGAACAGTGACAAAGAAGATGCGACTGAACGAGAAGTAACGAAGACAGAAGACGGCAAAGTTTCGATTGAATTTTGGCATGCGATGTCAGGCACAGGACAAGAATCGATTGATACAATCGTAAAAGGCTTTAATGAGTCGCAGGATAAATATGAAGTAAAAGCGGAATTCCAAGGTTCTTATGAAGAATCTTTGACGAAGTTGCGTGGCGTAGGCGGCACGAAGGATGCCCCTGCGATTACACAAGTGTTTGAAGTCGGAACAAAATATATGATCGAGAGTGGCTACATCGAGCCGATGCAGTCTTTCATTGACAAAGATAATTATGACCTTTCGCAGCTTGAAGAAAACATCTTAAACTATTACAAAGTGGATGGAAAATTGTACTCTATGCCATTTAACTCATCAACACCTGTCATGATGTACAACAAAGATGCATTTAAAGCAGCAGGATTGGATCCTGAAAATGCACCTGCAACTTTTTCAGAAGTTATTGAAGCAGCAGAGAAATTGACGAAAGATGATATGAAAGGTTTCTCTATGTTAACGTATGGCTGGTTCTTCGAGCAACTCGTCGCCACACAAGGCGGCTTATATGTGAATGAAGACAATGGCCGCTCGGGTGATGCAACAGAAGTATTATTTAACGGCGCAGAAGGGTTAAACGTATTTAACTTCCTTGACACGATGAACAAAGCGGGCACGTTCGGCAACTTCGGTACGAACTGGGATGACATCCGTGCGGCATTTGCTACGGAAAAAGTCGCGATGTACATGGACTCCTCAGCAGGTGTTGCGGGTGCCATTGCAAATGCACCGTTTGAAGTAGGAGTAGCGTATATTCCACATGCTGACGAAGTGAAACGAAACGGCGTTGTCATCGGCGGCGCTTCATTGTGGATGTCCAAAGGCATTGCGGAAGAAGAGCAAGAAGCGGCTTGGGAATTCATGAAGTACATGACGACACCTGAAGTACAGGCAAAATGGCATCTAGATACAGGTTACTTTGCCATCAACCCAGCAGCTTATGAGGAAGAAAGCGTGAAAGCAAAGTGGGCGGAATATCCACAATTCAAAGTGACAGTCGATCAGTTGCAAGATACAGTACCGGGCCTTGCGACACAAGGAGCGCTCATCTCAGTTTTCCCGGAATCCAGACAGCAAATTGTCACTGCATTGGAAGAACTGTACCAAGGAAAAGACCCGCAAGAAGTGCTAGACAAAGCGGCTGAAGGTACAAACCGTGCAATAGAAATTGCTAACAAAACGAAAAAATGATAAGAAAACTGCCGAATGGTCAATCGACCGCGGCAGTTTTTTCTTGCAAGCGAGTACTTATAACAATTCCTCTATTTTGCTTATTTTATGAAATCTGAATAGTAACCTCTTCCCTCTATTGTATAGTTAAGAAGTAGTGGTATACTAAAGTATAGTTTGACAATTTTATGAGTCTATCGACTTGTGAACGTGTGCAATTATACATATTCAGTCACGGGTAAAATGGGGGGATGTACAATGAGAAAGTCTGTTTCTAGAAAAATGTGGGGTGGGTTTGGAGCAATTTTGTTATTGCTAATCATTGTGGGGGCTTTAAGTTTATGGATTACAATTGATGTCAATCAAAAATACGAAATGTTGCTTCAAGATGAAGTGAAAAAAGTGGATTTGGTCAATGAATTCATTCTGAAACAAAAAGAAATTCAAAGTGAAGTAAGAGGGTATATGTTGTATAAAGATGAGCAGTTTTTGACGAATCGCGAAGCCTACTTGGAGCGGTCAGATACACTCGTGCAAGAACTAGGTTCTATTATTTCAGGAGACCAAATGCAAACGCATTTTGAAGCGTTACAAGAATCCAATAAAGCATTTGTTGAATTACAAGACGTAATCGTGTCCAACACGAAAGCTGGGAAAGACGAGCTTGCGATTACAATTGGAAAATCTTCATCGAATGTCGGCAATATCGTATTGGATCGTGCAGAGATGATTAAGCAAGTTCAATACGATTCAATGGATAAAAAACTTGTTGAGATTGAGGAGAGAATGTTTGGTGCCATCATTTTCAGTGTATCTCTCATCGGGCTTTCCGTTATTATCGGGTTAATGATTTCGACAGTCATCAGTAGAAGTATTTCGAGGCCAGTACAAGTTGTAACGGATGGCCTGGATGCCATTGCAAAAGGAGATTTCTCCATTGATCCTCTTGTTGTCAAAAATAAAGATGAAATTGGTCTAATGGCGACGGCCTTTAACAAAATGGGGGCAGATGTCGCCAACATGATCAGAAGAATTAATGACTCTTCCATGCAACTCGCAGCTCAATCTGAACAACTTTCGGCAAGTTCAGAAGAGAGCTTAGCATCATCTGAAATCGTTTCCCAGACAGCAGAGCGCCAATTTGCAAGTAGTGAGCAACAGAAACAGATTACTGAACAAACTGCTTCATCAATGAATGAATTGACGATAGGTGTTTCTGAAATTGCAGCGAATAATGAACAGATGCTCCAGTCCGCTGAACAAGCTTCACAACTTGTCGTGAGAGGTTCGCAAAGAATTATGGGTGTGTCGGATCAAATGAACACAATTCATGCAACGATTCGTGAATCTTCAGCTATTATGGAAGAGATGGCAATACACTCAAATGAAATCCAAAAAATTACGACTTTAATTACTTCCATAGCGGATCAAACAAACTTATTAGCTTTAAATGCAGCAATTGAAGCTGCGCGGGCAGGCGAGCACGGCAAAGGGTTTGCGGTAGTAGCAGAAGAGGTAAGGCACCTAGCAGAACAGTCAAAGTCCTCAGCTGCTGAAATTGGAAAGATGGTTGAAAGAATTCAACATGCATCTACTCGTGCAGTTCAATCGATCAGCTCTGGAAGTGAACGAGTCGACGCAGGCATTGAAGCGTCCAAGCAATCCAATACAGTATTCAACGAAATTCAAAGCTCGGTCGGAGACGTCGTGGCAAAAATTGAAACAGTTTCTGCAGCGATCGAACAAATCCAGGCGATGGCAGAAGAAGTGATGAACGGTTCTTCGGAAATTCGTACGTTAAGTTTACAGACGACAAGTACAGCGAGTGAAACAAGTGCGGCAACGATTGAACAATTAGCCGTCAGCCACGAAATCTCCGAAAGTGCTCAAAGTCTTGCAAAGCTTGCAGAAGACCTCCAGCACGAACTTCAGCATTTTAAAGTCTAATAGGAAACTCTAGAGCAGGGAAAGAATACACCATTCTTTCCCTGTTTTTTGCCTTATGATTGGGTGTCTCTGGACGATTTACAGTTGTCTAGTGGAGTGTGAAATGGAGAGATTCGCGATTTGGCAGAATGAAGCGCATTGTTTACGTGAGTCGAAGGTCACGAAATGGCGATAACTTTGTGAATTCGATTGATAACTTCTTTTATGTAATCGAATAGATTGTGAACTCAATCGATAACGCTACTTATTCAATCGAATAGATTGTGAACTCAATGGATAACTCGAATACCTCTTCGATTGACGGTAGGTAAGATATCAAAAATGCAATTTCTACATACATCTGGTCAATCAGGGTATCTTGAAGGTGAGGGCAAAATTGAAAGGAGTTGAGAACCTTGAAGAAAAACGAGGAGAATGGCTCATCCAATCAACAAGTAACGAACGAATTTACGGGAATGCCTCAAGCAAAACCTTTTCCAGATTTCGAACCAAAGCAAAGTGCGGAGAAGCAAATAGCTCAATTTCAACAAACAGTAGAGAGTAAGAGTGAACGAAATAAATCGGATAAATAAAGGGGGAGTGTCCGGACGACCCATAACTGTGCCTCTCTTCTTGCTCAACATGCAGAAACGTTCAAAACTGCGTACAGTAAATAGATAACTTGACTGTACGCAGTTTCTTAACCTGCTCAACTTCATTTATCTTAAATTCGTGTGTTTAAAAAGAAATTCCTGAAGTATACTGAGACATATAGAGTCTAGTAGACAGGGGATAGTTGATTGAAGCAATTGGTACTACTATTTAGTATAGCTGTTACGAGCTGTTTGGTAGCTGGAGCAGGTTATATGAATGCTACTCATTCTCACCGTGTAAGTGATTTTGCGTTTATACAATGCCATCCCTCCATGCTAACTATGGAAGTACAAACTTCGAGACTAACGATTGGAATGATGGGGGATATTCTGTTACATCATCCTTTATATACATACAGTTCGTATGAAGAATCGTTCCGGCTTGTTAGCGAAGAGATGAAAAATATCGATTTTTTGCTAGCAAACCAGGAGTCGATGCCAGGAGGAACAGAACTCGGCTTATCGGGTTATCCATTGTTTAATAGTCCAAAGCATATCATAAGAGACTTGCAATTAGCGGGTGTTGACATGTTGTCAATTGCAAACAACCATACGATGGATCGATCAGAAACAGGTCTGTTAAACACGATAAAGCATATGAAAGAATATGGGATGCCGTATGTAGGCGCGTATGAATCTCTAGAAGATCGAGAGACGAAAAGGATTGTGGAAATAGAAGGCGTGCGAATAGGAATCCTCGCTTACACGTATGGGTTAAATGGATTGCCGGTTCCTAAAGGAAAAGAATACGTTGTTTCCCTATTGGATAAAGTGGGTATGGAAAAAGATATACAGGGAATTAAGGATGAAGTCGACGTAGTAATTGTTTCCGTGCACTGGGGTGAAGAATATTCATTACAACCTTCAGCAACACAAGAGGAGTTGGCGCATTGGTTTGCTGAACAGGGTGTCGATATTGTATTTGGACACCATCCTCACGTATTGCAACCGTTTACCCAAATTGAAAACACGAAGATTTTCTATTCACTCGGAAACTTTTATTCTGCCCAGCAATTTGACTCCACATTTGTTGGCGGTATTGGTAAGGTACAAGTTGCTCGTCATGAGATTGCGGGCAAAAGGTTCGTTGAAATAGGTGAAGCATCTTTTTACCCGACGGCTGTCCTAAAGCAAGAAGCGAAAGGTCCGTTTATTGTAGCACCTCTCCAACATGCTAGTACTCTGTATGACGAACAGTGGGTGGAAAGAATTGTAGGGCTCACTTTGTATCAATAAAAAACAAGCACCCGCTGTAGGAGTGCTTGTTTGACTATACATTATTTTGTCAAACGGCTCATGAAGATTTTAAATTCATTTGCTGTCACTTTTTTGTTAGTACCGAATGTTCCATCTGTGTAACCGGAAGTAATGCCATTTTTGTAAAGTGTGTTAATGTAATTATTTGCCCAGTTGGAGTGTGCCACATCTTTAAATGGCGTTTGACCTGCAATAATCGGCATGTCGTATGCTTCAACTAATACTTTTGCCAATTGGCTACGTGTCAAATAATCGTCCGGCATGAATTCGCCAGCTGAATTTCCAGAGAAAATGCCCGCTTCTGCCGCTGCAGCAATTACTTTGTATTGCGGGTGAGATGTTGTTACATCTTTGAATGCAGGACCATCAGTTGGTACTGACAAGTTCAATTCTTCCACTAAAATTTGCGCGATTTCAGCACGTGTTGCATAGTCGACTTCAGGTGCAGAAGCGATTGTTGTTTCTGCTTGGAAGTTGTTTACACGACGAGCGCCAATGTAGCGGCTTCCCCAATATGCAGGATCGTTGATGGATGAAACCATAACGCCTCTGCTTGTTGAAGCGTGAATGAATTTACTGGAGCCAACATAAATACCGACGTGGGAAGCCCCTTTGCCAAATGTATTAAAAAATACGAGATCGCCTGTTTTTAAATTGCTTTTAGATATTGCTTTTCCAGAAGCATATTGACTTTTCGTGTCTCTCGGAATGGAGACGCCTTCTTTTTTAAACACAAATTGCGTGTAACCTGAGCAGTCAAATCCTGCTGTAGTTGTTCCGCCGTATCGATAAGGTGTACCTTTATATGCACTTGCAGTCTGTATAAGTGAAGTTGCCGAACTCGCTGATGCCATGGCTGGAGTGGACGTTGAGAGTAAAAGACATGCAAAAACTAAAAACATCATTCTCTTCATAATCGCTTCTCAAATTCCCCTTTCGCACATTCTTTTGTCGTGTGCTTTATCTGTTGAGATAATCCTAACATAGCTAAACCTTCATTTCGGTTACAGAAACATTACAGAAACGTTACATTGTGCAAGATTGTGAGAAAACCTCTATTTTCGTAGCATGCAAGACTAGTTTTTATGTAATTCCCCATTCATTCGACAAGAAAAACTGGAATTCATGCTGGATTTTCGATAAATTGGTGGATGAATGTAACATAATCGTAATAGTCGTTCCTATGCAACACACCCGAAGGACAAAAGCATCTATGATACAATTTAAAAGATACAATTTAAAAGAAGAACGAGCTAACAGTAGATAGGAATGAATACATACATGAAAAAAGTAACCGTATTGAGCAATATGTATCCTTCAATTGAACATCCGACATACGGAATTTTCGTCAAGAATCAAGTGGAACTTCTGAAGTCTAAAGGAATAGACGTAGACGTCGTTGCCATTCAGGACCCTGCAAAAGGGAAAGTAGCGAATGTGAAAAAATACGCGAAATGGTTTATGAAGTCCTTGTTTCATCTAATGAAAAACAAGCGGAAGATTGCTTTGACGCACGCGCATTATGCGTTTCCGACAGGTTTTATTTCAATGATGGGCAAGAAGCTTTTCAACTTGCCGTATATCGTAACTGTACACGGCGGAGACATTGACAAAATGGCTTCCAAAAATGCGAGAATTGCAGCGATGACAAAGAAAATCTTACTGGCTGCAGATGCGGTTATCGTAGTAGGCGAACGTTTAAAAAAGGACGTCATCGAGCGTTTTAATGTGCCTGAAGAGAACGTTCAAGTCATGAGTATGGGCGTCGATACGTCTGTTTTTGTCCCACTGGAAAAATCGGAAGCGAGAAAAGAATTAGGCATTCCCTCTGAGCAAAAGATGGTGCTCTATGTCGGGAATATGATAGAGGCAAAAGGGATTTTAGAGTTGCTCGAAGCAAGTGCCATCTTGCAGAAGGAAGATCCCAACATTACGTTATACTTGATCGGTTCGGATAAAGACAAAGGATTTATGGAGAAGTTTCAGGAGAAAACAGCTTCCACAGCAGTTCCTGTCGTTCATCAGCTACCGATGCAACAACGAGAAGTTGCCAAATGGATTGCAGCAGCAGATTTGTTTGTCTTACCTTCACACCATGAAGGTTTTGGACTCGTTGCACTTGAAGCGATGGCAATCGGGACACCGGTCGTTGGAACTGATGTCGGAGGGTTGTCTTATTTGTTAGCGGATAATACAGGAATTCTTGTGGAACCGAGAAATGCGGCAGCGCTTGCGAAAGGGATGAGACAAGCCCTTACAGAGGTAGATGAAGATCGAAAACTCAAAATGGAAGCGGCCGTCAGCATGCATTCATATGATGTCATCGCAAAAAGATTGCTAGCCCTTTATGAAGGTATTGGGAATAAATAATGAACACAAAGTGGCAACATTGAATACAACTTCGTCTAGTTAATAAACGTCCAACCCTGTAGTACGTCTGCTTGTGAATGATCGCTTTATTCATATCTACTCACAAGTAAATCAATGAATAGCTTCAGTTACGTCAAATACGTTTTAAGTCAATGTAGGCATCATTAAAAGCCGTCCAATAAACGGCTTTTTTTCTTTGTTCACATCAGTTATCCTAAAGGAAGAAGAGATTTGGATTGGAGTGAGTTCATTGAGTATTCATACACAAATTGGGGACTGGTTTGACCATTTCCACGCGTACCCTGAAGTGAGCTGGAAAGAAGTTGAAACAACGAAGAAAATTTCAGAGATATTAACAGCGATGAATGTGAAACACCATACGTTCGATGATGTAACGGGTGTAATAGCAGAAATTGGTGAAGGAGAACGGATCATTGCCGTTCGAGCTGATATTGATGCTTTATGGCAAGAAGTCGATGGGACTTACCAAGCGAATCACTCATGTGGGCATGACGCAAATATTTCAATGGTGTTAGGTGCTCTTGCTTACTTACAGGAACAAGAACTTGGGTGCCGAATCCGCTTCATTTTTCAGCCAGCAGAGGAAAAAGGGAATGGGGCTAATTCGATGATCGAACGCGGAGCGGTTGATGGCGTATCCCATTTGTTTGGTGTACATCTACGACCAAAAGAAGAAATTCCATTCGGTAAAATTTCACCTGCTATTCATCACGGAGCCGCAATCTTTTTAGAAGGAAAAGTGAACGGAATAGACGCACACGGTGCACGACCACATCAAGGGAAAAATGCACTCGATCCGATTTTTGCAATTGCTGATTACATAAAGACCATTCATTTCTCTCCTTATGAAGCGTATTCAGCCAAATTGACGAAGGTCCAAGCGGGTGGCGAAAGCTTGAATATCATTCCAGGAACAGCAACTTTCGGGATTGACGTTCGCGCACAATCTAATACAGTATTAAAAGAATTAAGAGACCGCATTGAGCAAGGCATCCATTCAATTGGACAGCTTCATTCGGTTGCTATTGAATTGGAGTGGTCGGACTATACCCCGGCAGCAGAAGTGGCCGACGAAGCGATGGAATTAGCAAAGGAAGGCATTTTGGAGACGTTTGGTGAAGAGGCGTTTGCACCAGCAATTGTTACTTCCGGAAGTGATGATTTTCATTTTTACACAATCCATCGTCCGGACTTGAAAGCGGCGATGATCGGCATTGGTGCAGATCTGGGACCCGGGCTTCATCATCCAAAAATGACGTTCAACTATGACGCACTTGATATGGGTGCGAAAGTACTTGCTACTACTTTACGCAAAGCATCTTACCAATCTTAATCAGTAATCATCCATGCGGCATAAGGCTGTGTGGATGATTTTTATTGTTAAGGGAACGAGGAAGTAACGAATTAACAATCAGAATAAAGTGAAAATTGATTGATTTTTTAAGAGATTTTAGTATACTAGTAAGTAGATTCCATTTTTCATAGCGCAAGCACCTCTGAATAGGCTTGTATTGAACAAACGGTAGCTCGGTTTTTATCATACTTGTTTTCAATACGATGCATAACTTCTTTTAACAACCACTTTTGTAAGCGCTTACGAAATGATGGGGAACAAACAGAAGGGGGAACTACTGTGAAGAAGACTCGACTACAAAGTTTCGTACTCGTATTACTTGGAGCGCTACTCGTATTATCTGCATGTGGCGGTGGTAAGAAAAATATTGCAATCGGCCCACCTGCAAGTGAAACAAACAACGTGTCGAAAATTATTTTAGGGGCATACGGCATTGAGGATGGGGATTACAAGGCATTCCAAGAAGGTTTTGGAGCAGCTGCAGATGGCGTACAAGATGGGAATATTGACATTTCAATCGGTATTTTAGGACTTCCTGCAGCGAGTATCGAGAGCCTCCAAGCTTCTGCGGGAGATGTCAAAATGCTAAGTCTATCGGATGACGCAATTAAAAAAATCGAAGAACAATCAGGTTACAAGCGTTTTACAATTCCAAAAGAGTCATATGATTTCTTAACAGAAGATGTGGAGACGGTGACAGCCTACGCAATTTTAATGGGAAATACGGATACGATTGATGAAGAGCTCGGTTACGAGTTGGCGAAAAGTATGATTGAAAATGCGAGTGAAAATACGCACGCACAAGCAAAACAGATGATTCTTGAAAATGCATTGAATGGAGCGGAAGGGTTATTAATCCATCCAGGTGCGAAAAAATATTATGAAGAGCAAGGGTTAACTGTGGAGAATGAAGTGGCGACTGTTTCTGCTGACAAAAGTGATCGAAAAGCAGAATTTACGCTTGGTACAGGCAGTCAAGGTGGAACATATTATCCGCTTGGTGGAGAAATGGCAAACTTATGGAACAAATATATTGAAGGTATCAATGTAACGAATATGGAAACAGGGGCGTCTGTTGAGAATCTTTCGTCCATCAGCAAAGGACAGATGGATTTAGGGATGACGGTTCACGTACCAGCTTTAAATGCATTGAATGGTAAAGCGGACTTTGAAGGCAATCCGGTCACCAATGCAGCTTTCATCGGTCATATTTATCCTGAAGTTGTTCAAATTGTCACGAGAGAAAAGACAGAGATTAGTAGTTTCGATGACCTGAAATAAATTCATCTGCGTAGAAAGGCGGCAATTTATGAAAGAACAAAAGGTGGTAGATGCACAAGATATTCTTGAAAAGTACGACAAGGAAAGTCAGTTTCGTACGGAAATTGGTAAGTGGAAGTGGATCGTTTCATTTCTTGCGATTGCATTAACCGTTTTTCATTTGTATACGGGTGCGACGAGTGTATTGCCTTCTCAACAGCAGGGGGCAATCCATTTGGGCACCGCATTAGGCATTGTCTTTCTATTGTATCCGGCAAAGAAGGCGTGGCGGTCAACCCAGAAACATGTTCCTTGGTATGATGTACTACTGGCATTCACTGCTATGTATGTGTCTTATCATAAAATCATCTTTCTTGACGCCATTCAGCAAAGTATCGTATCAGGATACAGCTTGCTAGACATCATCATTTCAATAGTGGGTGTGCTTCTTGTTCTCGAAGCAGCTAGGCGGACGATCGGATTGCCGATTGTCATCGTGGCGTCAGTGGCAATTTTATATGCTGTATTGGGGAATTATGTTCCAACAAAAATCTTGTCCCATGCCGGATTTTCAGTAGACCGAACGATGGCGACACTTTGGTTCCGGGAAAGCGGTGTTTTCGGCACGCCACTACAGATTTCCGCGAAATTCATCTTTTTGTTCCTGTTTTTTGGTGTGTTGCTTGTCAATACACCTATTGGGAAATTCTTTAATAACTTAGCTTTTTCACTTACAGGTCGCTATACTGGCGGAACTGCCAAAGCAGCAGTGGTTGCGAGTGCATTACAAGGAACTGTTTCGGGAAGTTCTGTCGGGAATACAGTTGCTACGGGAAGTTTTACGATTCCGATGATGAAAAGAGCCGGTTTTAAACCAGAATTTTCTGCAGCGACAGAAGCTTCTGCGTCAACAGGCGGACAAATCATGCCGCCAATGATGGGTGCAGCAGCATTCATTATGATGGAATATCTCGGAGTCAGCTATGCCACAATAATGTTAGCCGCGCTTATTCCAGCGATTTTGTACTTCACAGGCATTTTCATCGGCACGCATTTTGAGGCGAAAAGATTGAAAATACTCGGATTACCAAAGTCGGAGTTGCCTGTCTTTAAGAAAATTTTTGTGCGGGATGGCTATATGATTGTGCCATTGCTCGTTATTATTGTCACGATTATGTCTGGTTTCACTCCGCAGCGAGCAGCTTTATTCGGTATCCTTTCAGCGTTCATCATCTGGCTATTTAATGCACTGATCCGGAAAGAATCGGAATTCAATTTTAAGCGGATCTTGTACGTGTTGGAGCAAGGTGGTAGAGTGGCGCTTCCTGTTATTGCCGCGGTTGCTACGGCAGGAATCATTGCAGGTGTGGTCAGTATGACAGGACTAGGGGCTAAATTTGCTGCAGGCATTATTGCATTATCAAATGGGTATCTCATTTTAGCATTATTTTTTACAATGATTGCTTGTATCATATTAGGAATGGGCTTGCCGACTACTGCAAATTATGTTGTGACAGCAACGATCGCCGCGCCTGCTCTTATTAATGAATTCGGCATTGCCCCGATTGCTGCGCATATGTTTGTATTCTACTTTGGCATCGTAGCAGATATTACGCCGCCTGTTTGTTTAGCTGCGTATGCAGGAGCAGGAATTGCGAAGGCAAATCCATTTAAAACAGGTACAACCGCCGTAAAATTAGCCATCGCAGCTTTCATTATTCCCTATATCTTCATCTACAACCCGATTCTTGTCTTTGTAGATGTCACACCGGTAAAACTTATTTTAGGTTTGTTAACGGCACTCATCGGCATGATGGGGGTGAGTAGCGCTGTTATCGGTTATTTCATACGGAATTGTCGAATGATTGAAAGGTTATTCCTTTTTACAGGCGGTTTACTGTTAATCATCCCTGAACTGACGACAAGTACAATAGGGCTCTTGCTCATTACAATCGTCTGGTTCATTCAACGCAGAAGACCCAAAGAACAAGGAGTTGTCCAGCAAGAAATAACGGTTTAATCGTATACTACATCACTAAATAGTTAATAAAGGTAGTCGGAAGATGAATTCCTGCTACCTTTTTATTTTCGCTAGTAGGCAAAATTGCATCAGTATGGTCTTAACGGCATTGGACCGTTTATTACCAATAATTTTTTGAAGTTTTTAGTGAATAATTAGCTCTTTACCTGTACATAACAAGCATCGACAAACAAATGACAATTTCTTGGAATCGAGTCTTTACGGTTGAGTTTCATTGTAAAAAGGATTATTATTTAAGTGTTAAATTAAATTGAGAATTGGAGCGGTAAACATGAACAGATTCCAAGATAAAGTTGTATTCATTACAGGTGGCGCATCCGGTATGGGTGAGAAAATGGTAAAATTGTACGCTGCTGAAGGCGCGAAAGTTGTAGCTGCTGATATTAACGAAGCTGCCTTGACTGAAAAATGGGGTTCTTATGATAACGTAATGACGGTTGTGCTAAATGTTACAGACGACGCACAATGGGCAGAAGCGATGAAAAAAGCAGTCGATTCTCTTGGCAAAATTGATATCCTCGTTAACAACGCTGGTATCTCTACTGAAAAAGGAATGAATGACATTACAATCGAAGACTGGCGTCGCCTGTCTGACATCAATGGATTCGGTACATTCCTCGGAATGAAACACGCATCTCAATACATGAAAGAAGCAAAAAAAGGTTCAATCGTGAACATTTCTTCTTACACGGCTTTAATCGGCATGGGACTTAACCCATATTCAGCATCTAAAGGGTCAGTTCGTGCTATTTCTAAAGCAGCTGCAGCAGAGTTTGGACAACATGGAATTCGGGTTAATACGATTTTCCCAGGCATTATTGAAACTCCTATGACTAAATCTCTTGAAGACACGAAAGATGTTGTCAATGCACTTATCCGTATGACACCATTACAACGTCTAGGTCAACCAGAAGATGTTGCGAATGCAGTTCTTTTCTTGTCATCTGATGAAGCATCATATATTTCTGGTGCGGAATTAGTTATTGATGGTGGATACTCAGCACGATAATTACCTTATAACAGCCACACCACCTCGATTTAGTGGATGTGGCTGTTTTTTGCTATTATTTTCTTCTACTACAATAGACATTTGTATACCTTTTCTGAAGTGCATTTATTGGCTAAAGGCATGCGGCGCGTCTCACTAACTTCGCTTCTCAAAATCTCCGCGTCCATAAGCAAACGCCGCATAACTCGCTCAAACGCGGCAAACTCCTCAGAAACGCGGCATAACTCGCCCTAACGCGGCAAACTCCCCCGAAACGCCGCATAACTCGCTCAAACACGGCAAAACTCCCCCAAATCGCCGCATAACCAGCCCAAATCCCACCAAACCCCACAAAAAATCTACCTGCATTCAAACAAAATTTCTTCCTCTTTCAAAACCACTTCATTGTACCCGAGCGAATGCACAATTTGAGTAATCATCGGTTGCTCAACATTTGCAAGGGTTAATCGCTCTAGATCCGCAAACGCTTCTCGTGTTGGCCCGTCAAATAGAACGCTTCCCGCGTGGAAAATAATCGTCCGATTAAACGTCGAGGCTACAAAATCCATATCGTGTAAAATGCAAATGACGAGTTTTCCGCTTTCTTGTAAAGAATGTATGATCTTTTTTATTTGCTGTTTCCCTTGATAGTCTTGCCCAATCGTCGGTTCATCGAAAATGATAATCGGTGGGTCCATTGCCAAAATGGAAGCGATTGTAACCATTTTTCGTTCCGCTAGGCTGAGATCATAGGGGTGCTCCTGTGCTTTATGTTGCAAGCCGACGAGCTCTAATGCGTTCTCAGCATTGGCATACGCAACATCTTTTGAAACACCGATTGTTAACGGACCAAATAGTACTTCTTCCCATACAGTACTTTTAAAGATTTGATCGTTGGGATTCTGAAAGATGAGGCCAACAGTTTTGGCGAGTGACGCTGTTGTTTCATCACGTGTATGTTTTCCGTCAATCAGTATATGTCCTGAATCAGGAGTGAGCAAAGCCTTTAACAATTTAACAAAAGTTGTTTTGCCGGCTCCGTTTTCACCAATAATGGCAATTGGCTCACCACTTAACGTCAAATTGATCTGCTGAAGGACCTCATTAGTAGCATATCGATAAGCAAGTTCACGGACCTCAATTACCGGTGTTTTCGGTTGTCTCGTGGATGTAAGCACTTCATCAAACGAAAAACTCACTGTTCTTGTCGGCTTCCAAATGTTTTGAACATGTGGATCATCACCAACCCGAACAGATTGAGGTTGAGAGGAAATCCGTTTAAGTTTTTCGGTCATCGGTAACTCCACACCGTACGCTTCCAAGTCATCTCTAGCAAACAACTCTTCCGGTTTGCTAGCCTGCAATAATTGTCCTTCATGCATGAATAAAATTCGATCAGCATGAGTCGATAATTTTTCAGTATTTTGTTCAATCATAATAATGGTCATACCACTATCTGCTAACCTTCTGGCAATCCGAAAGACATCAGCCGCTCCCTTTGGATCAAGTTGAGACGTCGGTTCATCCAAAATGAGTACATCGGGTTGCATCGCGAGTATACTGGCAAGGGCAACACGCTGCATCTGTCCACCAGATAAGGAAAATGGGTTTCTTTCGTACAAGTTTTCTATGTCGAGCAAACGCATACACTCTGAAATTCGCTGTTGCATTTGTTTTCGAGAGACCCCCATGTTCTCTAAACCAAAAGCAATCTCTTCATAGACAGTCGTTTTCGCCCCTGTCATCTGCGCAAAAGGATTGTCGAATACAACTCCGACTTTTGACATGATGTCACACAAATCATTGGCAAGTATTTCCTCGTTATCAATCATTACTTTTCCGCCGTATGCTCCTTTAAAGAAATGGGGAACGAGACCGGACAATGCGTACGCTAATGTCGTCTTTCCAGCTGTATTCATTCCGACAATGCCAATAAATTCTCCTTTATCAATTGAAAATGAAAGATCTTCTAACGCAAATGTTGTACTGTTTGGGTATTTATACTTCAACTGTTGCGCACGTATGAAACTCATACAAATAACCTCCAAAAGACGACACCCATAAATGCTGTACATAGAAGAGCCCTTACCAACACACTGTGTGCGTAAACAATTGGCTCTTGAATGGACGTCCGTTTCCCTCTTACGTTAAAACCACGTGCTTCTAATGCAAGAGAGCGCTCACGTGTTTCGCTCAATCCATTTAGCACAACCGGTCCGAGCAGGGGAATGAAAGACTTTAAGCGAACCCATAAACTACCTTCTGTTTCCAATCCTCTTGATCGTTGTGCTTCGGTAATTTTCTGTGCACGTCCTAGCATTTGTGGAATGATTTGCAACACGGAGAGCAGTACATATCCGAACCGTGGGGATAACCCTTTTTGAACAAGAGCATCGACCAATTCACTTGGTTTTGTCGTTAAGATGAGCACCCCAAAGCTTAACAGCATATTCATTAGCCGGAGCGTTAGTAAAAGAGCAACTGAAAAACCTTCCTTGTAAATAGGGAAAGTACCAATCTCAACTAGAATAGTGGCACGGTCAGGATGAAAGAAGCCGTGAATAATGAGAATAGACCCGATTAAAAACAAGCTCAATCCGATAACGGGTAAGATAAACTTGAACACATTGCCGATCCACAGTACGAAGCACGCAAGCAACACGGCACCGACGGCGAATAAATGACTTTGCATCATATAGGTTGAGACAACAGATAAGACAACGAACAATAGTTTTGTGAGTGGATCGATTCGGTGTATTGGTGACGGCCTCTCAACATACAACGTCATGTTCTTGTTCAATGCTATCAAACCTTTCCTAATTTATAGCCGCTCGATTTCACTACCCGAGGTATACAGTTGTTTAACGTTTTTCGGGAGCCCTTTAAACAGTAAATAACTGAGCAAAACAGTGACCACTTTGTCTGGTACATCGACAACTACACTATCTGCGAATGAAGCGAACCAAACAGGCAACTCGTTTGAGATGAGTAGTGCAAACAGCGCATCTCCCCAAACGTTGTCTGTCAGACCATCCCAAAAAAGAATATTCAACGGTGTTGAGACAGTCGCAGCTACGAGTCCGACAACGAGTCCAAGGACGATTGCCTTCTTCACACTAGATATCCACCCTTTATACGCCATAATTCCGGCGACAAGACCGATGACCGCTTGTGTAATTGCATAGACGAAAGAAACGGGATTTGTTGTAAAGCCGTAGATGATGTTATTAATAATGCCAACTAGCGCACCAATAATTGGCCCGGCTAGCATACTTGAAAGCACTGTGCCAATGGAATCCACCCAAAGCGGTAACTTTAACAAACTTGCAAACAGTTTTCCAAGATAATTGATACCAATCGCAACAGGAATCAAAACGAGTGCTACAGTTGAAAACTGGAACGACCACATACTTCTTTTATTCATTTGATCTTCTCCTCAACACATTATTATGTCTTTTAACCGGTGTAAAGACACATGTATATACTAATATATTTACAGAGAATAAGGAAGAGCCTATTTACTAAATCCTAAGCGAGTAGATTTTCCTCGATACGTAAAAAAACCGACTCAAGTATTCCATTGAGTCAGCAATCTACGTTATAATTGATATTCTTTTAATAAATTTTCAAGTTGTAAAGCAAGGCCAATATTGCCTTTTACTTTTAACTTACCCATCATGAACGCTGCTGCTGAGTTGAAATCGCCAATAAGCAGTTTTTTGAAGTCTTTGACACTCATCTTCAGTGAACAATCAACTTCTTCACTGGATTTACCGTCTGTTTCATCATAGACTTCTGCACTTTCGTCCATAAATTTCATGACATAACTGCCACCATCTTCACCGGTCAACTCAATACGATACGTCGTCTTCAATCCTTTATAGGGTTCTCGATTTTCAAGCAATCGCTTCCTGATCTCATGCCAAATTGCATCCATGCTCATCGCTTCAACATTCATCCATCAACATCCTCCTAGTAAGTGACTGATTATTCATTCAGTATAGCATATCTCCATGCAGGGGGAGTAAATAAAGTTCCATAATATCGAAGAACCTACGTAAATTGTAAATGTGTCTGAAAGAAGAGTGCCATAAAAGAAGAATTATGAAAAATAGCGGATAATGCTTTAAGAAATGTATAAATTTGTCGATAACAGGAGTAGGTATTTATTGTATAGAAAGGTGGTGTACTAGTTATATGCAACATTCCCTAGAGGAAATTGAGAAGATATTGGAACAGATGATGGAAAAGCAAGAATATATTTTTACACATGCACAACAATTGAACGTATCTAGAGAGTCTATTGCAGATATGCTGCTTGAAATTTGTATCCGTATCGCACGAATTATTGATTGTGAAAAAGTAAGTATTTGGTTGTTTAATGAAGATCATTCAATGTTAAACGCGCAAACGATTTATGAACATCCAAACACACAAGTTCCGCTAACAAATCTTTACCGACACTCGGCACCTTCTTATTTCAAAGCAATTGAGCAAGAGCGAATTATTGCTGTGTCTAACGTCATGACCGATTCGAGAACATGTGAGTTGAAAGAAGACAGCCAATACCGAAATGGACCCATTCAATCTATAGTAGACGCCTCTATTTTACTCAGTAAAGGGATTGGAGGCGTGCTTTGTTGTGAATCAATCCATCAGAGAGAGTGGACGGTTTTTGAAAAAGTACTTGTAACATCCATTGCGGACATGCTGTCTTTCCTCTTTGACCGTTTAGAACGAATTGAAGTGGAAGAGCATGTTCATCACTTAGCCTATAAAGATTTGGTCACAGGACTGGACAATCAATATGCTTTCAATGAGAAAGTGACAGAAAAGCTCCGAACATTGGCAACACATGAGCGTGGATTGTTCATGTATTTTGTGCTCGATCAATTCACAGAAGTCCAAGGTGTGCTCGGCCATGATGGAGCTGACCAAATGCTGAAAATAACAGCTGAGCGTTTAAAAGAGCTCTTTCCTGAACCTGCCCAGACAGCACGAATCGCTTTTGATCATTTCATCCTCTTTTCGCCATTCGAAGGAGAATTGAGTGACAAAAGAAAAATGTTGGATCATATTACCAACAAGTTAAAGCATCCCATGTACATTTGTGGACAGGAAGTGTATATGACTTTTAGTTATGGTGCCGCAATTTATCCTGATCATGCGAAAGATGTAAAACATGGAATTCAAGCAGCTTATATGGCATTGCAAGCGGGGAGAAAGACGTCCAATCGAAAAAGTGGCAGTGTTTACAACCCTAACATGCATACATATTTAAAAGAAACAATGTTATCTGAAATGAATTTACGCAGAGGTTTGGATTTAAATGAATTTCAGCTCCACTATCAGCCGCAAGTCAATTGTCGAACGGGGGAAGTCATAGGTTTTGAAGCACTGCTCAGATGGCAACACCCTGAAAGAGGACTTATTTTTCCATCTGATTTTATCGAACTGGCTGAGTCGACCGGTTTAATAACGCCAATAGGTGAATGGGTCATTCGAGAAGCGGTTAAACAAATTAGCGAATGGAACAAAATGGGTATTGAGAATGTTACCGTGTCCATCAACTTGTCTCCTAGACACTTTCTACACCACAATTTACCATTCTTCTTGGAACAATGTATTCAAGAAGCACGTATTAAACCGCAAAGGCTCGTTTTGGAAATTACAGAAAATGTTGCCATGGAAGAACAAAGTGCTGTGACTAGCCGCATTAAACTTTTAAAGGAAATGGGCTATTCCGTGTCAATCGATGATTTTGGAAAAGGCTATTCAGCATTTATTTATTTGAAGCATTTTCCGATTAATGAAATAAAAATTGACCGTGAATTCATAAGTGAGTTAGGATCGAACATGCAAAGCATCGGGATTGTGCAGACGATCATTCATCTCGCTGAAATGTTAGGGTTACGGACAATTGGTGAAGGTGTGGAAACAAAAGAGCAGTGGGACATCCTAAAGCAACTTGGTTGTTCGCAGCTCCAAGGGTATTATTTCAGTAAACCGATTGAGGTAAATCAAATAAATGAACTGTTTCACAAGTACGGTAGGGGAGGTAAGCTCCTTCTTCCTTCTGCGAGTAAAGTATTATTATAAGTTGAGTCGTTTGATCTGACTTGAAAAATGAAAAACCGCACGAAAGTTTCGTGCGGTTTTTCTATTCCATTCTTTTTATCGACCGATTGGCCAATCAAACGGAATGGACCCTGGTGGAGAGTGTTTTAGAATATCAAACACTGGAATTGTGTATGCGAAAAGGATAAGGGCAATCGTAATGCCAATCCATAAGTACCAGTTCTCTAAAATCTTTGGTGTCGGTTCTGCATCTTCTTCCTCTTCTGCAATCGGAAATTCCTGAACGCCTTTCGGTGCGAAATAAGCGAGTTGAATGAAAATGTAAATCATCAATAAGATACCGATAAAGAGAATTGTGCCGCCGACTGCTTGCGCAATTTGATAACTGATCCACGTATCCACTTGCTCGCCACCTGCGTAATTCGAGAAGTTGGAACGGCGTGGACCACCTAATAATCCTTGAATATGCATGGCGGTTGACATGATCGTCATACCAACTGTCCAAATGATCGTTTGGATGATGCCGAGGCGATTCAGTTTTGGCGTCAAACGTCTACCCGTCAAATGAGGCACTAGCCAATAGGCAATTCCGAAATACGTAAGGAGAACAGTAGTTGCCACAGTTAAATGGAAGTGGCCAGTTACCCAAATCGTATTATGGACAAGTGTGTTTACTTGGTGGGAAGCATTAACGATACCTCCAGCTCCCCCAGGAATGAACGCGACCATGCCGATAAACGGTGCTAGAAAACGAACGTCTTTCCAAGGTAAATACTTAAACCAGCCAAACAATCCTTTATGTCCTTTTCTTCGTCCAGTCGTTTCAAAAGTAGCGAAAATCGAGAATGCAGTCATAAGTGTTGGAACGACAACCATGAACGTCAACACAACTTGTATGAACTTCCACGTAGGATCGATGCCCGGTTCGGTCAATTGGTGATGGAAACCAACCGGAATGGAAAACATGAGCAATAGGATGAAAGATAATCTTGCAAGGGAATCACTGAATAATTTTCCGCCGATAATTTTCGGGATAATTGCATACCATGCCATATAAGCAGGAAGTAACCAGAAATAAACGAGTGGATGCCCGAAATACCAAAACAATGTCCGGCTTAACAAAACGTTAATTGTGGCAGCGTACCCTAATGACCAAGGGATAAATTGAATGAGTACGGATGCGGCTACTCCAAGTGAAGCAATGAACCACATGGCCATGTTGATCGTTACCATGAATGCAAGCAAAGGTGATTTCTGACCAGGATTTGCTTTCTTCCAAACATACAACTGACGGAAATTGACGAACACAGCAATCCAACTTCCGACGATGACGAGAGCTAGCCCTATATAGAAGGCAACGTGGGCACGTAACGGTGCGTAAAATGTATAAAGCACATTCGCTTGACCAACGAGAATTGTAATGGCAGCCATAACCGTACCAACGAGCATTGTCCAAAAGGCAATCCATGCCCATTGACGTTGTTTATCCGAGAGACCGACTGTTTTTCCTAATAACGCAAACTGAAAACCTACAATGAAAAAAGTTGTTAAGACAAGCCCGAGAATGACTCCATGCACAGTGAGTATCGTGTAATAATTAATGCCAAATGGTAATTGAAATTCACCAGCTCGAGCGAGCGTTTGCAATAAACCCATCAACCCACCAATTAAAAGCGAAACAAAAGTCACATACATAAAAGACATATATAAACGGGATTCTTTCTTAGAAAAATTCCAGTCTTTCATCATTCCTCATACACCTCCACAGTTGCAAACATTTGATGGTGACCGATGCCGCAGTATTCGTTACAAACGACAGTAAACTCTCCCGTATTTTTCATAACTGTCTCCAAACGACTTACATGTCCTGGTTCTACCATCATGTTGACATTCGTCCCTGCAACTTGGAAGCCGTGGATGACGTCCTTTGTTGTGATTTGAAATAAAACCGTAGATCCTTTTGGCACGCGGATTTTTTTAACGGGTTTCCCATCATCATCTACTCCGAAATCATAATTGAAAGCTGAAGCAACAATGTTGACGGTGTATTTGCCGTCAGCAACTTCACGCAGTCCAAGATTTTCAGGCTTAAATGCTTCATGCGCTTCTACATTTTGTGGATCGATTGTTTCAATATGACTTTGTGGATGCGCACCTTTCCAAAAGGCTGCAAATCCGATAATCGCTAAAAAAAGTACGAGTGACCCTAAGCCGAATGCAAGCCATATCTTTTCAAATTTATGCAAATGCATCGTATTTCCCCCTAACCTGTATCATTATCGTGATAAAAAGAGTGCATAAATGCCGAACCAAGAAACTAGTATGAAGATCCCTAAAAGCATGACTGCGATGAATGTACCTTTTAAATCCATCCCATGCTCGTTGGAACTTGGTACAAGTTGTTTGGAATTGTCTTTCGTCATTCCTTCCACCTCCTACATTCGAAAGTCGTTTGCTCATACTTTTATCTTAAGCATGTGGTAGAAATAGAGAATTAGGGAATTCCCTATGATTCAATAGATCGGGAATTCGTTCACACTTTGTACAAATGGTCTTCATAATATCGCCATAGATATGTAGTAGTGATTGAATAGGTTTGTTGGAGTGGAAAGAGGGAATAACAGAGTCGACTACCCTTTTTGTGTAAATTATTCGTTTAGTTGACCATACTGTTTATGGAAATTACAATGTAAGAGGTACAATAAATCTAAAATGAAAGTCGGTTGAGAATGATGGAAAAATGTAAACTAATTAAAGTTGAAAGCCCTGAGAAAGGTGCTGAACAATTTTATCAGTTGATAAAAGAAGAGCTTGAAAACGATCGACTTCATGTGCTTGGATTGGCTACAGGAAGTACGATGATTCCGGTCTATGCAAAACTAACAGCGTCTGAGCTGGATTTTTCAAATGTAACAACATTCAATTTGGATGAATACGTCGGTCTACCAGCAACGAGTCCAAACAGTTATGCATATTTCATGGATGACCATTTATTTAATAAGAAGAAGTTCAAAGAAACGAATATACCAAATGGAATGGCTGCAGATCTAGACGCGGAATGTAATCGTTATGAGCAAGCGCTGCAACAAGCAGGTCTTGACATTCAATTGCTCGGAGTCGGAGAAAATGGCCATATCGCATTTAACGAACCTGGCACACCTGCTGACTCGGTTACGCACGTAGCAGAATTGACGGATTCCACACTAGGTGTCAACAGTCAATACTTCGACAACGATGAAAAAATCCCAACGACTGCTTTGACAATGGGGATTGCTTCTATTATGAGTGCGAAAAAATTAGTCTTGCTCGCTTTCGGCGAGAAAAAACGACCAGCAATTACGAAGTTCTTGGAAGGGAAAATTGATTCCGATTGGACAATTACGTACTTGCACGAACATGATGATGTTACGATTATTACAGATTTAGACATGTAACAAGGAAGAGAAGGGGCGGGCAAACATAAGAGTGTCCTTTTCTCTAAATAATTTCATAGCATAAGAAAAACTGCGTGAGGGCGACTTGTCCTTCACGCAGTTTTATTTATGCGTGCATTCGCTTGTATTAGGTATTCATTGAAATGAGCAAGTAAAGTGTACAAATAGGAGCTGTTATGGGCGGAAAATGACAAATATGTTTCAACGTGAAATACAACGCGATTTTTGTAATGTTATTGTTACATAACTGTAATATAGGACGAGCATAGTACGTGTTAAAGTTAATGCAGATGATTTATTCAGATAAATATAAAATTTTGGGGGATTATATGAGAATATTAGCACAGGTGCAAAAGTCATTTGTTATTTTTGCAGTTTCTATCGTATTGCTCGTCTCGCCGTTCGCTAGCCAAGCTGAAGCGTCATCAATTACTATATCTGACACTGCAAAGAGTTTAAAAGGAATAAAATATAAATATGGCGGTACGACAAAAGCTGGTTTCGATTGTTCAGGGTACATCCAATACGTATTTAAGCAACATGACATTTCATTACCTCGCACCTCTTCAGGGATGCATGCAACAGGTACGAAAGTGAACAAAGCTGACTTACTTCCAGGTGACCTTGTTTTCTTCAATACTTCCGGTAAAGGGGTATCTCACGTAGGCATCTACGTTGGTAACGGGAAATTCGCCCATGCCTCGTCTTCAAAAGGTGTACGTGTAGATGCATTAAACGATCCTTATTACTGGGGAGATAAGTACGTTGGTGCTAAACGCATTAACGGTGCCACTTCTGTTGCATCAACAAAATAAGTAATATAAGTCTCTTCCAAGAGCGGATTTTCTTTTATAGAAATTCCGTTCTTTTTGTATGCATTCAATTCAGTTGCATAAGTACTATGTGTCAAAACCTGTCGCGAATAAAAACGAACCTTACATCGCCTCTCGCATCTTTCCATGCTTTAAGGTCCTGTAAGCATTACGGTATAAAAAGCAAAACCTATATTGTAGCAAACACCTTCGCAATGCATAAACTTATCGACTAGCTCTCTGCTTAAAAGCTACATTTGTTTTGCAAACAAACCCTCTAAATTGTCAAAACCCATTTTGGCGCGACAAGCTATCATTTTTGAATAGAATGTATCCGCGGTACTTAAAAGTACATAAGTTGTATCACACAACCGCGGCAAACTTTCCCAAAACGCTGCATAAATGTTCAGAACGCGGCAAACTTCTCTGAAACGCCGCATAAATGTTTAGAACACGGCAAACTTCCCCAAAACGCCGCATAACTCTCCAAAACGCGGCAAACTTCCCCAAAACGCCGCATAACTCCTCCCAAACACCGCATAACAAAAAAATCCGCAGGAAACCCACTGTAAGGTCCCTGCGGCAATTCCATTATGCTTTTAATCTCTCTAGTTATTGAGGCACACGAATGGACCAACGGGAGAAATCAGGGTCCTCTTTTTGTACCATTTCTTTCGGATAAATAAACGTCCACGGTTTTGATGTATTGGCCTTCACATCGAATGAATCGAGTTTGAATGATCCACGTGCAATCAGATCACCTGTAGCATCAATTAATTCTAATGGTAGATTTTCAATGTTGATTTGTTTTGAGTGGCCGTTACGGATGAATACAGAAGTGGCGATACTGCCGTCTTCCTGTTGTTTCACTTGAAATCCGGCGATGTTCACTTCACGTGGTTTTAATTTCGGCATACTTTCAACTGCTTTTTCAAGCGCTGCTTTCTGATCTGCTGAAAGCCCTTCTTCCCAAGCCGGCTCTAATTCTAGTTTGTGCGGCACCATCGATTGGACGTTAAACGCTAGTTTCCAACCTTCAGCTGGTGGGGTTTCCGCAAACAGATTTTCTTTCGTAAAGACGAATACCCAAGGACGTGCACTCGTTGCTGGGATATCTCCCAATTCTTCTAAGTTGAATTGTTGGGACGCAAGCATATTCCCTTCACGGTCTAGCAATAACAACTCGACTTCGCCAAGTGTAATGGACTGACTGAGAGAAGAGCGGAAAAAAGCTTTTACGAGCCAATTACCGTTCGATTCATCTACGTCTATGTCGATACCGGATAAGGAAATTTGATCGGGCTTCAAAGGTTCCAATTCATTCGCTAGAAATCTGAAGACGTATTCCTGTTCTTGAGAAATTGTCCATTGAGGGTGAAGGGACAACGTTGTCTCAATATCATCTGTGCTCGCAGATGGGGCATTGCCTTCTAAAATTTCTTCGGAACCAATTGTACTATCGGAGCCTTTTTTTTCGGTTTTTGTAAATAATGAAAAGAGTTTCATTAATCTTGTCCCTCCTGTTGTTGTGAAATCAACTTCATGAAACCAATAATTTCAGAAGCAATGTTTCGGCGTAATTGTTGATAATGTTTGCCAAATAACTGCAACCCTTCTCGTTGGTAAATACGCATCGGATCTTCTTGTCCATAAGAACGTAAGCCGATTCCTTCCTTTAGACGCGCCATCACTTCCAGGTGTTTCACCCACATGGAGTCGATATGGCTCAGCATCACTTGAGGGATGATTTCTTTAACTTCCTCATTGTCGACAAATCTGTCCAGATAGTCAAAAAGGGTTTGCAGCGCTTCATCGTAAACTTTAACAATTTCAGATGGCTTTTCCAAATTTCGTGGAAGTGTTATTGGCTCTAATAGAAGTCCATTCATCGTGCGTTCAATTCGATCAAAATCGTATTGGTCAGGCGTTTCGTGTTCAGGACAGCTATCATAGACGACAAACTCAACCGCTTCCGTCACCATTGTCTTTAATTGTTCAAAGAGATTTTCACGTTCTAGCACTTTATCTCGCAATGAATAGACGACACCACGCTGATCGTTAATAACATCGTCCAATTTCAAGTTGTATTCACGCATGGAGAAATGCGCGCCTTCTACGATTCGTTGAGTGCGTTCTGTTAGCTCATTTACTTCAGTATTTTGAACAAGACCATCTTCGTCCGCTTTTACTTTCTTATTGAACTTTTCAAGGTCATCTTTTGCAAAACGTTTGAACATATCATCTTCGAGTGAAATGAAGAATTGGCTTTCCCCTTTATCACCTTGACGACCGGAACGTCCACGCAATTGATTATCAATGCGGCGGCTTTCATGTTTTTCGGTTCCTAAGACAAAGAGGCCACCATTTTCTTCAACCCCTTCACCAAGCATAATGTCAGTTCCACGTCCAGCCATGTTTGTAGCGACCGTAATATGACCATATTGCCCCGCTTGGGAAATGAGGTCGACTTCTTGTTCGACACTTTTTGCATTTAACAGGTGGTAACTAAGGTTTTCTTTATCCAAATACTCGGCGACTTTCTCAGATTGTAAAATGGAAGTGGTCCCGACAAGGACAGGTTGTCCTGTCTTATGACGTTTCGCAACTTCTTTTGCAACAGCAATGTACTTTTGATCGGTTGTGACAAAGACATTATCTGGTGAATCGACACGTGCTCGTGGTCGGTTTGTCGGAATTTGAATGACTTCCATGTTGTACACTTCACGAAATTCTTTTTCCTGTGTTTTTGCAGTTCCGGTCATACCACTTAGATGTGGATACATTCTAAAATAGTTTTGAATGGTAATTTGAGCTTGGGCTTTGTTTTCCTCTGTAATCGTAAGCCCTTCTTTTGCTTCGATTGCCTGGTGCAAGCCGTCGGATAGTGTACGGCCTTCCATAATCCTTCCCGTGAACATATCCACGAGCTCCACTTTGTCGTCTTTGACGATATAATCTACATCTCTTTCAAAAATGACAAAAGCGCGGACAGCTTGAATCATATAATGATAAAGTGTCTGGTGTTCGAGTTCATACAGATTGTCGATCCCAAACGCCTTTTCAACTTGTTCAATCCCTTCATCAGTAAGGGATGTCGCTTTTGTCTCGTCGTCAAAGTCGAAGTGGACACCTTTTTTAAATCGTTTGGCAAGTCTTGCTGCAATGAAATGCAAATCTGCATCCGCTTGCATTTTCCCTGCAACAATCAATGGCGTCTTCGCTTCGTCAATTAACACACTATCCACTTCATCAATGATTGCGAAGTGGTACGGTCGCTGTACTTTTTGAGAAGGGTATTGGACCATGTTATCCCGAAGGTAATCAAAACCAAATTCCGTTCCAACTCCGTACGTAATGTCTGCCATGTACGCATCTTGTTTTTCAGGGCCTTGCATCATCGGTACATTCAGTCCGACTGTCAAACCAAGGAAACGATGAATTTGACCGATTTGTTCATAATCGCGTTTTGCAAGATAGTCATTTACAGTGATGACATGGACACCTTTCCCTTCAAGGGCACGCAAATAAGAGGGGAGGGATGCAACAAGTGTTTTTCCTTCCCCTGTCGGCATTTCTGCAATATTTCCTTCTGACAGTACCATCCCGCCAATGAGTTGGACGTCAAAATGACGCATCCCCAATACTCTCTTGGATGCTTCGCGAACGACGGCAAATGCTTCAGGGAGTATCGTTTGAATTGTATCTCCATCATGAATTTGCGTCTTGAAAACTTCTGTCATATGTGCAAGTTCTTCATCTGACAACGTTTCGTATTTAGCTTCTAAACTATTTATGTGTTCGACAACTTTCCGGTATTTTCGTAGTTGTCTTTCGCTCGTTTGGGTTGAACGTTTAAAAAATGATAACATGTATTGACGCTCCTTTAATTGATCCTTCACCTAAGGATATGGTTCTATTTTATCAAAGTACTTATAAAAAGACTACCGTGAGCGGTAAAAGAACAATAGTAGATTTAGGATAGTTTGCAGAAAAAGAGGGTATAGTAGTTTCAAGTTGCTAACTTGGGTGCTTTCCAACAGCAAACGTGCTATAATACTTGTGGCTAATTAAATTATTGATTTACGGGGAGGAAGGACATGTTATTCCTTGCAATGGCCGTAGCTTTCGTAGCTGCCATCATACTCACTCCGCTCGTCATTAAATTCGCATTTCGGATTGGGGCAGTCGATCATCCTAATTATCGTAAAGTGCATGCTTCTGTCATGCCGCGAATCGGTGGAGTTGCTATATTTGGCGCATTCTTTATCGGCTATTTATTATTACGTCCCGAAGATGATCTTGTAAACGCTACGGGAATTCTCGTTGGCGCGTTCATCATTATCATTACAGGTTTTTTGGATGATATGCTGGAAATCACCGCTAAAGCGAAGATGTTCGGACAGCTCATTGCTGCGATCATCGTCATTACATGGGGCGGCCTTCAAATTGACTATATTAACTTACCATTTTATGGCCAGTTCGACTTTGGTTATTTAAGTATACCAATCACAATTATTTGGATTATCGGCATCACGAATGCCATTAACCTAATTGATGGTTTAGATGGCTTGGCGGCCGGTGTTTCTACAATTGCACTGATTTCCATAACGGTGATGGCTGTCATCATGGGCAATGTGTTTGTTGTCGCAACAGCTGCAATATTGGCAGCAAGCTCTCTCGGTTTTCTGTTTTACAATTTTCATCCTGCGAAAATCTTCATGGGAGATACCGGAGCGCTATTTCTCGGCTATATGATCGCAGTTCTTGCACTTTTAGGGTTCAAAAATATCGCAGTCGTATCACTCGTCATCCCGATTATTATGTTAGGTGTACCGATTTCTGATACATTCTTTGCGATTGTAAGACGCGTACGAATGAAACAACCGATTACTGCACCTGACAAATCCCATTTGCATCATTGTTTATTGCGAGCAGGGTTTTCACACCGCCAAACTGTGTTAATCATTTACGGTTTAGCAATTTTATTCGGTGTGGCAGCAGTACTCTTCTCACAAGCCACTGTTTGGGGAGCAATTGTCTTAATTGCAGTCATGTTACTTGCAATTGAACTTTTTGTGGAAGTAATTGGTCTAGCAGGAACGAATTATCGACCATTATTGAATCTTGTACGAATGATAGGGAAATGAAAAAAGGTGATGTGCACAAATTGTGCATGTCACCTTTTTTTCATGTTGGAGCAGAGGAGTGAAACTTTACTCGTCTCTCTATGTGTTTTCCAATAGAAAACAGGTAGAGGGAAATCGACATTAATCGTTTCTCTCTACCTGTGTTTCCATTTGTAAGGCTCTTCAATCTGAGAAGTCGTCACTACCATCAGCCGTTTCGTCCGCTGAATGTAATCCGTTTGAATTCGAATCGGTTAATGATGAAGAATCAGGGATGAGTCCTAAATGGGACTGCAATAACTGACTGACATTTTCTAGGTCGCTATCTTTCAGTTTGTAATAATACACCCCGGTAGACCAATCATCATATCCTTGCAAGTTAATTGTATCAATTTGTGGCATGCCATCTTTTGCATACTCCCAAAACGAGGTCATCTCTTTGAAAGTCATGTCGGTTTTCATATTATCCCCAACTGCGTCAATGACATCACCATATTTGGAGATCGATTTAACAGACACCATTTCTTTAATAATTGATTGGAGAATCATTTGTTGACGTTTGCCTCGTTCGATATCACTGTCCAATTTACGCGTTCTTGCCAGTGCAAGGGCATGACGTCCATCTAACACGTGCAAGCCCTTTTTCAATTGGATAGCGTTTTTATCATTTTCATCTTTTTCCAATCGATCATATGGAACTTCTACTTCGATGCCGCCAAGCGCATCCACGACTTCAATGAACGCATTAAAATTCATTTTCACATAATAATCAACCGGAATGTCGAGCATTTCTTCCACTGCTTCAATTGAAGCATGTGTGCCGCCATAAGCGTGAGCATGGGTAATCTTATCTTTATAACCGACTTTCGGGATGTACACATACGAATCACGCGGAATGCTTAATAACTTAACGGATTTCTCTTCGGGATTAAACGTAGCGACAAGAAGGGCGTCCGAACGGCTATTTCCTTCGCCTTGCATCCTTGCTTCGCTGTCATCTACACCGATGAGCAGGACTGAGACATTGTCTTTGGCAGGTTCCACTTTCGCCTCGCCACGAAGATCCGACTTTTGTGTGCTCGGAACTGGCTCGTAAGCGCGGTCCACCGCTTTTTCAGCCTTCTGATGCAAAGAAAGTGCATAAGCTGAAACGAGTAACAAAGTCGCGAAGGAAACGGAAAGCCCAATTTTAATGGCCAGTCTTTTCTTTGATGTCTTCTTTTTCATGTTTCTATACTCTTTTCTTTTCATTCAGGTTTAAGCCCCCTGTATCAGCTCGGTAAGGTGTGAAGCTGATATAATCGATCCATCTACTAGCTCTATGTCAAAAAACTCTTGTTGTCACTATTTTTTGCAATCAATCGTCAACTTTCAACATTATACTATTAAATGGCGCATCCGTATACTATTATCAACAATCGAATTCTAAAAACGCTGTCGATATTTTGGTGATTTCAGCTTTAGCACTTGTTAATTCTGTAATCCACTCGGAAAACGTATCCGTTTCAGAAACTGGAACATATAGCAGTAAATGAACGTCTTCTTCATAGAGGATCTGTTCAAGCGGGTATGTGGACTGACGTACTTCATTTTCAAGTTTACCAAGCAACGTATAATCAATGGACACTTTCATCAGTTCATGGAGCTTTCGTTCAACAACGCCTGTTGCAGCAATTCCCTCAGTCGTCGCACGTCCATACGCACGGATTAATCCGCCACCCCCTAGTTTGATGCCACCGAAATAACGGGTGACAACGACAGCGGTATCTTTTAAACCTTGCTTCTTTAGTACTTCTAGCATAGGAAAGCCAGCGGTTCCGGAAGGCTCACCATCATCATTTGCTTTTTGGATCTGATCATGCTCTCCAATTAAATACGCTGAACAGTTGTGTGTGGCCGTATGATGCATCTTTTTAATATCCTGGATGAAATCGAGCGCTTCTTCTTCGGTTTCAACACGTTTAACAGATGTTAGAAATCTCGATTTCTGAATGACGAGTTCACTTTCGCCGTAAAGTTTGACAGTTTTATAATCTGCTCGCATTTGCAGCACCCCTATCACTTGTAATACAATCGTAATACGCAATTAGTTTTATAATGATATAATAACAAAGTGTATAAGGAATTAATGAATACTGCAACATTGCAACTGTTGTACGTGTTTTGATTTCCGGACGGGAGAGGTTGAATTGGCTGAGAAGACAATAGACATCCAAAAACTTGAAAGTATTTTCGACAACATGGTCAATGTGATGGATCAATCTAAAAATGACATATTTACAATCAGCGAGCAAAGCCGACAAGCTCTCCAGGAGATGCAAAACGAAGTAGCGATCATTAAAGAAGAGATTTCCCGGGTAATAGATGAAGGGGATTATTTGGAAGACATGACGCGCCATTCCAGAAGAAGGCTTGCAGATGTCTCCAAGAATTTTATGAACTATTCCGAGGAAGAAGTACGTAAAGCCTACGAAACTGCAAATGATCTACTTGTAAGATTATCGATCAATCGAATGGAAGAGAAGCAATTACGCGTACGAAGAGATGAACTAGATCGTCGCATTGTCGCTCTTTTGGATACGATTGAAAAAGCAGATCAGCTTGTCAATCAAGTGACAACCGTCATTTCTTATTTGACATCTGATTTAAAAAAAGTTGGAGAAGCACTCGAAACAGCTCGCCAAAAACAAGAATTCGCCATACAAATCATTCACGCCCAGGAGGAAGAAAGAAAACGCCTCTCTCGTGATATCCATGATGGGCCCGCTCAAATGTTAGCAAATGTTTTGTTGCGCTCAGGACTTATCGAAAAGACGTTTGCAGAAAGAGGCCCGAATGAAGCTTTGTCTGAGCTAAGTCAATTAAAAGTGATGGTTCGAAATGCGCTGCTTGAAGTACGTCGTATTATTTACGACTTACGTCCAATGGCGCTCGACGATTTAGGTTTAATCCCTACTCTCAGAAAGTATGTTACGACCGTTATGGAATATGAAGAAGGTGTAACAATCCATTTCATGAATAACGGGACGGAAATACGTTTTGACTCAACAATTGAGGTAGCGATTTTCAGACTTGTCCAAGAATCCATCTCGAATGCACTAAAACATGGAAACTCCAGGGATGTTTGGGTGAAAGTCGAATGGCTCCGTGATACAATGAATATTGTTGTGAAAGACAACGGAAAAGGATTCGATATAAATCAAACTAAAGAGAAATCATTTGGCATTATAGGAATGCGGGAACGAATCGAGTTGCTGAAAGGTGAAATGAAAATCATGTCAGCTATCGGGAATGGTACAACGTTGCTATTCCGTATTCCGTTACAAGAAAATAGTATTGTTGAATAGGGTATTGGGAGGGAATGAAAATGACGAAAATTTTGATTGTAGATGACCATCAATTATTCCGTGAAGGTGTAAAACGAATTCTTGATTTTGAAAATTCATTTGACGTAGTAGGTGAAGGGGACGACGGCTCTGAAGTAGCTGAGCTTTATCGTCGTTTCAATCCTGATGTCGTCTTGATGGACATTAACATGCCAGGCATGAATGGTGTGGAAGCAACGGAGAATTTGAAAAATGAATTCCCGGACGCAAAAGTCATCATTTTATCAATCCATGACGATGAATCATATGTATCCCATGCACTCAAATCAGGTGCACTTGGTTACATGTTAAAAGAAATGGATGCCGATGCAATTGTACAAGCTATTAAAGTGGTAGCTGCTGGTGGATCGTATCTACATCCGAAAGTCACACATAATTTAGTAGCAGAATTCCGTCGTTTAAGCGAGCGGGAGCACAAAGGTTCTTTCCAACAAAATGATATTCGTCGCCCACTCCATTTGTTGACGAAGCGCGAATGTGAAGTCCTCCAATTGTTGACGGATGGTCAAAGTAACCGTACGATTGGTGAAACACTCTTTATTTCTGAAAAAACGGTTAAAAACCATGTGTCGAGTATTCTTCAAAAGATGGGTGTCAATGACCGTACACAAGCCGTTGTTACGGCGATTAAAAATGGCTGGGTGGAAGTAAAGTAATTGCCTTCCCCCATTATGGGTAATTAGATGTACCTTCATCTTGATCCCGCTTGGAAGCATCTCGCTAGCGCAAGTGGAAGACGGATGATACAGTTTGAAGGGACCTTCTATTTTAAGAAGGTCCCTTTCGAAGTTTGAGGAGGCAAAAGGATGAAAAAGACAGTCGTTTATTTGATGCTTGTATTTGTGCTTGTACTAAGTGCTTGTTCGAAGAATGAAGAGGATAATGCCAATCAAGGCTCTGTAAATGATGGGGAAACGTCCAATGAATTCGGCTCTATTGATCACGGTGTTGATGAAAACAAAGTAGGGTTCAACCTATCAGGCGGCGAAATCGAAGAAGCTGCCGATGTCCCTGCGGAAGAGAAAACCGCGTTAATGGAAGCGTTTGACACGTATATTCATGCATTTAACGCGCAAGACGTAGATGAATATATGCGTACACTCTCAAAAAATCCGCAAAGCTTTTCCATTGATGAAGAGCGTACTTACATTGAAGGGGTTTTTGGTGAATACGAGATCAGTCGTGATGCAAAAGACGTAACAATTGTAAAATATGATGCGGATAAAGGGGAAGCCCAAGTGTTTTCCAATTTGGATACGACATTAAAGCAGAAGTCTTCGGGCCTTGAAACGAACCGTACCGGCAGACAAGTGACCGTTTTCACGAAAGAAGACGGCAACTGGAAAGTGACGTCTGTTTATTACATGGAGGACCAGCCTAGCGGCGAAGCAAAATGATAAGTACGTAACGAGTAATGAGTGATTTCTTGTCAACTAGACGGGGAATCGCTTTTTTGTTGAATCCGTTGTAAGAATCGTGCAGTTTATTCCTATGTATAAAATTCCCTTCTCGCTCCATATTGATTTTAAGACTGTATGTGGTATTATAAGAACAAATGTTCTTGTTGTTGTGAGAGGAGGAATGGGTATGCCTTTAATTCCTGCAAAGGCATTGCCGCACTTTGAAAATATGATCTACTTGCCGTTGCTTGTAATTGTGTTGGAACGTGACCGTGTAGGTATTGAAAAAGGTCCCTTTAAACTGAAGGGACCTTACCTTACAATGATTGATACGGTATTGTCACAAGTCCACGAGGAGTTACAAGAGACAAAAATCTTTTTAAAACGTAATAACATGAAAGTGCTCCAAAAAAGTAGGGATAACATGTTTACGGAATATATTTTTTTAAATGGTGGTTATGAAGACCATCGTCGTTACTTAAATGTTAGACTTCGAAATCGGACGGAAGAGCTACTTCATCTTTATTTCATGAAGGGGTTGAACCATCCGCGGACGAATGATCGTCACTGATTTTTTTTGTAGATGAATAGAGTTCATCTAAATGTTCTTCTAACACGACAGAATCGCCATGCTCTCTTTGAGTCAATGTGTGTTCAGGTTCTTGAGAGGATAAGAGGTTGGACGTGCGATTCAATTCTTTCTGTTTGTTGATGAAGTTAATTTCAACCAATCGCGCTAACGAGAACTGTCGATACATTGTAGCGACTGTGACACCGATTTTTATATCCATACCGTTCTTCAATTTTACGATTGTTTGCAAACCATCGGGTAGGAAAGAATCAATTGCATGATAGGCAATCCACGTGTTGTAATCTGATTTTGCGGACATTGTTGGGATGAAGATAAAGGGCATGCCATAAGAATTCGCTATTAGCAGAGGTAGTTTGTGCCGTCTACCTAGTAAATTTGCCGAAGATTGCATAGCGTTATCGAAACTTCCACCGTAAAATTTACATGAACGCGTAACGATATGTAAAGGTTTCTTAGCAATCGTAAACGTATCGTTCTGTTCAATTACAGACGTATAAATCCTTTTCCCATAAGTTTTAGGACTCATTACTAATGTGTCAAAAGATATAACATAATTTGTTTTCGATTCATTCAATTTCCATTTCCTCCTTTTCTCGTAAACAGTACCCTAAATAGTATTATAGAGCACATAAAATTAAATGCAACCTTTTTTCATGAATAATTCGAAATATTAACCAAATCAGAGAATTATTTTAATTAAAAAATAGGTTAAATAACATATTAATTAGGTATTATTATGCAATTATTAAGTCTTCTAGAACTAGTACAAATATACCCTCGAAAGGGATTTCTATTGATAAAAAAAGAAGGAATTTTCTTGTTGTCTAAGAAAATTCCTTCTTTTAATAAAATATTTATTTTTCACTCAGTTTTCTGATAATCCAGCGCTGCAGCACCTAATGTTTTGGCTGCAATTAACATCGCTCGTTCTTCAAAATCGAATTTTGGATGATGGTGAGGGAAAGGAGCTGCATCCACAGGTTGAGCACCCGTAAAGAAAAATGTGCCTGGCACTTTTTCTAAGTAGTACGCAAAGTCTTCTCCACCCATTTGAGGCTTGCTTTCTACGATTGCGCTAATGTCAGGAACAGTTTTAGCGACTTGCTGAAGGAATTCAGTTTCCTTTTGATGGTTCACAACAGCAGGGTAGCCTCGGAAATAGTTGAAAGTAATTGTGCAATCATTTGTGAGGGCAGTCCCTTCAACGACACGTCGCATTTCTTGTTCCATCAAGTCGCGGATTTCTGGGCTAAATGTTCGTACGGTCCCACCAAGTTTTGCGGAGTCTGCAATGACATTAAAAGCATTATCTGCCATGAATGAGCCAATGGACAGAACTGCGGATTCAATCGGATCGACACGACGTGAGACAAGTTGCTGTAAGTTCATGACAAGCTGTGCACCAATGACGACTGCATCTTTCGTCTGGTGAGGTGCAGCACCGTGTCCGCCAGCGCCTTGGATTGTAATTTCAAAACGATCAGCAGCAGCCATGATAGGACCTGTACGGTATTCAATTGATGAATAAGGGGTTAGTGACCATAAGTGCGTTCCAAAAATGACGTCTACGCCATCGAGGCAACCGTCTTCAATCATTGAGATGGCTCCACCAGGTGCAAATTCCTCAGCGTGTTGGTGGATGAAAACGTATTCTCCTGCCAAATCTTCTCGAAGGTCGAAAATGACTTTCGCCAATTGCAACAAAGCTGCTGTATGGCCGTCATGACCACAAGCATGCATGACGCCTGGAACAGTCGATTTGTAAGGGACGTCTTTTTCATCCTGAATCGGCAACGCATCAAAGTCTGCGCGTAATGCGACTGTCTTGCCTGGGCGTGCGCCTTTGACCCTCGCTACAACGCCATTGCCGCCAACGCCTGATTGGACCTCGATACCAAGATTTGCATAGAAATCATGGATATATTGTGCGGTCTTTACTTCTTTAAAAGATAGTTCGGGATGCATATGAAGATGTCTTCTGATGACGACCATATCTTCGTACGCAAGGTCCAGTTTCTCAAATAGTTGCTCATTCATTCAATTACCCCTCTCAAAACGTTATTTATCTGCATTTATCATTATAACAATACGTGAGATGGGTCGCAATGTAGTCTGAACTATTGATCAATCTGTTTCTTCAGGTTTTGCAATGTATGTTGTGACATACGATGCGCTAGAAAAAATATGCGTTGTATTATCAGCGAATTCATCCGGGGATGGATGGGAAAACTTGAAAGAAGGAGAGTTTTTCCAACGATCATAGTCAGAAGCCTCTTCCCATTCGGTCATAACAACGTACGTATCCGATTCAAGTGGACGTAGTAGTCTGTAAGCAATAAACCCTTGTTGGGTTTCAAGTTGCTCTCCTTGTGACGAAAAGCGGTGTTCAAAAACAGGTCGTCCTTCATCCGTCACAGGGATATTATTGCATACAAAATAGCCTTTATCGGTAATAGAACCCGTAGAACTTATGACTTCATACCGTCGCGGTGTTTGAAACACAGATTTTGATTCGGTTTCATGAATAAGTAGCGACTGTCCACTACCGTGCATGAGCACCATCTGTTTATCTGAATGACGTTCTTGCAGTTTTTCCATAAAGTCTCTCGTTCCAGTTGTCATGTACATATACATTCTCAAAACCTCCAATGAAAGTGATACTACTCATATTTTCCCCCAAATAGGTAATTAAAACAAACAATGTCTAAATGATGGCAGATTGCACGGGAAATGAACACAATTTCGTGACAAATCAAGGCAAATACTATACATTACACGTGGAAACGGATATATTTGAAAACGAATAGGTAAAACGATAATTATTATAAAGAAAGTAGGAATCGATCGTATGTCCACATTTAACGATACACTGCTTCGTGCTGCAAGAGGAGAAAAGATTGAGCATACGCCTGTTTGGTATATGAGACAAGCAGGACGCTCTCAACCTGAGTACCGTGCCATCAAAGAAAAATATTCACTAGAAGAAATTACACATCAACCTGAACTTTGTGCATATGTGACAAAATTGCCAGTCGATAATTACAATGTCGATGCTGCGATTTTGTATAAAGACATTGTGACGCCGTTACCAGGAATTGGTGTAGATGTGAAAATAAAAGCTGGCGTCGGTCCGGTCATTTCAAACCCGATTCGATCCGTCAAAGATGTACATAACTTAGGGGAGTTCTCTCCTGAAGATGACATCCCTTTCGTACTGGATACAATTAAAATCTTAAAAGAGCAATTAACTGTCCCCTTAATTGGTTTTGCTGGAGCGCCGTTTACGCTTGCAAGCTATATGATTGAAGGTGGCCCGTCTAAAAGTTACAATTTGACAAAGTCCTTCATGGTATCTGAACCAGAAGCTTGGTTTGCGTTGATGGACAAATTAGCTGATACAATTATCGCTTCCATTCAAGCACAAGTAAAAGCTGGAGCAATGGCAATTCAAGTATTTGATTCATGGGTAGGTGCATTGAACGTTTCCGATTACAGAATCTTCATCAAGCCTGTCATGACGCGTATTTTTACTGAACTTCGTAAATTGAATGTGCCGTTAATTACATTTGGCGTCGGGGCAAGTCATTTGGCGAATGAATGGCATGACCTCCCTGTAGATGTCGTCGGCCTTGACTGGCGTTTATCGGTAAAAGAAGCAGGCGAGCGCGGATTAACAAAAACATTGCAAGGAAACTTGGATCCTTCTTTATTGTTAGCGGATTGGAACATCATTGAAGAGCGTGCAAAAACGATTATTGAACAAGGTGTTGAACACGGAAGCCATATCTTTAACCTCGGACATGGTGTATTCCCGGATGTCCAACCGGCAACATTAAAAAGGTTGACGGAATTTGTTCATGCATATAGTGCCCAACTACGTAACTAAATTCTATGAAAAACGAGGTGTACGTAATGACGAAAAAGAAAATGGGACTTTTAGTGATGGCGTATGGAACGCCATATAAGGAAGAAGATATTGAAGCATACTACACGCATATTCGTAGAGGTCGTCCACCAGCACCTGAGCAATTAGAGGATTTGCGCAGCCGTTACCAAGCAATTGGGGGGATTTCACCTCTTGCAAAAATTACGGAAAACCAAGCAAATGCACTCGGAGAACAGTTGAATGCGGTTCAAGAGGACATTGAGTTTACTGTTTATATCGGCTTAAAACATATTACACCGTTTGTTGAGGAAGCGGTGGAAGCGATGCACAATGACGGAATTCAAGAAGCAGTCTCGATTGTTCTTGCTCCACATTATTCTTCATTCTCCGTGAAATCTTACAACACACGTGCTAAGGAAGAAGCAGACAAATACGGCATTGCCATTACATCAGTCGAAAGCTGGTATAAGCAACCGAAGTTTATCCAATACTGGGCTGAAAAAATTCGTGGTACGTTTACTAGCATGAACGAAGCTGAACGTGAAAAAGCATGTCTCGTCGTTTCTGCACACTCACTGCCTGAGAAAATCAAGCAATTTGGAGATCCTTATCCGGAGCAATTGGCGGAAACGGCTAAACTGATTGCAGAAGCAGCGGAAGTTGACACGTACGCGGTTGGTTGGCAAAGTGAAGGACAAACAGGTGAGCCTTGGTTAGGACCGGATGTACAGGATTTAACGCGTGATCTTCATGAGGAAAAAGGATATGAAGCATTCGTCTATACACCAGTTGGATTCATCTCAGATCATTTAGAAGTGCTTTACGACAACGATTTTGAATGTAAAGTCGTTTGCGATGAAATAGGTGCTGCCTATTATCGTCCGGAAATGCCGAATACGGATCCACTTTTCATAGATGCAATGGCTGATGCAGTGCGCGATCAATTGAAAAAAGCCTAATGGAAGAAGTGATGATTGACATGAATGTACAAAAGAAGAAAGTCGTCATCGTAGGTGGAGGAATTACAGGATTATCAGCAGCCTTTTATTTGCAAAAAACAGCTCGGGAACAGGATTTGCCGATTGAGGTTGTATTGATTGAAGCATCGAATCGTTTAGGTGGAAAAATCCAGACCGTTCGACGTGATGGATTTGTCATTGAACGCGGACCCGATAGCTTTCTCATTCGGAAAAAAAGCATGGATACATTTGCAAAGGATTTAGGGATTGCGGATGAACTCGTTCGCAATGCGACCGGGCAGGCGTATATCCTTGTGGATGATGAACTTCAACCCATTCCAGGCGGTTCAATCATGGGGATACCGACAGAGGTTACGCCTTTCTTAAAGTCCAATCTCTTTTCGCTAACCGGGAAATTGCGGGCAGCAGGTGATTTTGTGTTGCCTCGTTCCGGAGTGGAAGGCGATCAGTCACTCGGCCATTTTTTTAGACGCCGTTTTGGTGCAGAAATTGTCGACAACCTCATTGAACCACTATTGTCTGGCGTTTACGCAGGGGATATCGATCAAATGAGTTTAGAATCGACGTATCCACAATTTTACGAAGTCGAGAAGAAACACCGAAGTTTAATCCTGGGAATGAAAAAGACGACGCCTAAGAAAGTGCCGCAAAAAGATAGTCACAGCGGATCAAAACAAGGCGCATTCCATTCTTTCCGTAATGGATTATCGACGATTGTCGAGGCGGCAGAAGAGCAATTGGAACCAGGAACAATCAGAAAAGGCATCCGAATTTCAACGATAGAAAAACGAGGCAACCAATCAGTGTTGCGGTTGAACAACGGTGAAACGATTGTTGCGGATGCAGTCATTATGACAACGGGTCATATGGCAGCGAGCCAGTTGTTTGAGCCACATGGAATTTTGCAAGGACTGAAGGAAATCCATACGACGTCTGTAGCGACAGTCGCGCTTGCCTTTCCAAAAGATGCCGTCATTCAAGACAAGGAAGGTACAGGCTTCCTCGTTTCAAGAAGTAGCGATTATTCGATAACAGCTTGTACGTGGGTCCACCGAAAATGGCCAACAACAACACCTGACGGCAAAATCCTGCTTCGTGCATTTGTCGGCCGCATTGGCGACGAAGCGATCGTTGACTTACCTGACGATGAAATCGAACGGATTGTTCTCGAAGATTTAGGGAAAATCATTACAATCAACGGAAAGCCCGATTTCACGATTGTCACGCGTTATAAAGAAGACCGCCCTCAATATCGAGTCGGCCATCGCCAGCGTGTCGCTGCGGCAAAAGCCGAATTGCAACAAGCCTTTCCAATGGTTAAATTAGCAGGCGCCTCTTATGAAGGCGTCGGCTTGCCAGATTGTATTGACCAAGGAAAAGCAGCTGTAGAAGATGTACTGAATGGATTGTTTGAGCGTTGAGGATGAATAGTAGTGGAAAAACCCGCCTTGTGCGGGTTTTTTATTTTGAGATGGATGTGGCTGGCGGATATGCGGTGTTTTGGGGGAATATGCGGCGTTTTGGCGAGTTATGCGGCGTTTTGAGGAAATATGCGGAGTTCTACAGGAATATGCGGCGATATGCGCGCGAATGCGGCGTTTTGAGGAATTATGCCGCGTTTGGAAGAGTTATGCTGTGTTTGAATTACCGAGCCTACCGCGTCGATAAATAAGTTTAATGACGCGCAAGCGCAGAATAAAGGAACTGCCGCGTTGATAAATCTGTTTAATGACGCGCAAGCGCAGAATAAAGGAGCTGTCGCGTCGATAAATCTGTTTAATGACGCGCAAGCGCTGAAAAACGGAGCAACCGCGTCGATAAAATCCGTTTAATGACGCGCAAGCACTGAAAAACAGATCTATCGCGTCGAAAAATCCGTTTAATGACGCACAAGCGCAGAATAACGGAGCTACCGCGTCGATAAATCAGTTTAATGACGCGGTAGCGATAAGTTTCCAAGATCTCGGGTCATTAATGAAAATTGTTTCTATTATTTGCGCTGTATCGTTGAAAGACCCAATCTCTGAAAGAACTACGTAACTCTTTTCAGCTAGTTGCGCTGTAAACATCAATAAGTACCGCGGGCCGGCAAAGGGTACGAAATTGATTGACTCGCGCTGCATGCTTTTGACAAATTAAGGGGCTTGTAAAAGGGAGCAAACAGTCAAGGGATGTTCGCAGTAGGAGAGAGGGCTCAAGTAAGTGTATTGGGCGAGGTTTACGGCATAGAAGAATCGGAAATAGGTAGCGTATGAAAAGAGCGGTCTTGAACGGAAGTGATGACATTGATGAAAAAGATAGCGAGCGTACTAATCGGAACGGTACTCATGAGTGGCTGTTCGATGAGTAGCACGTGGGACAATCCGATCCCTAAAGACGAATTTCTTGTCGTTGCACATCGAGGCGCATCTACGTATGAACCGGAAAATACGTTACCTGCTTTTAAGCTTGCGGAGAACTTGGATGCTGACTACATCGAACTAGATATCCAGTTGACGAAAGATGGAGAGCTCGTAGTCATGCATGACAAAGATGTAAAACGGACAACGGAATCAGAGGGAAAGATTCAACAGGCTACAGTAGCTGAACTGAAACAGCTGACTGCAGACGAAAAGAAAGGAGGGGAAAAGGCGGATCACACGTTACCTGAGGAAGCATATAAAGTCCCGACGTTGAAGGAAGTTATTGAAGCAGTTGGTGAACGTGTACATTTTATTATTGAATTAAAAAATACGAAAGAATACATCGGTATAGAAGCGAAGCTAGTGGAATTCATGGAAGAGCATGCGTTAATTGGCCCAGATCAGAACGGCATGCCAAAAGTGATTGTGCACTCGTTCAATAAGCGAGCGTTAAAACAAATACATAAACTTGCTCCCAATATACCTCTCCTACAGCTCATCTCCTTTGATGAAGGGGAAGAAGCGGAAGTGGATGAAAAAGAGGTGCAAGACATCCAAACGTATGCAAAAGGAATTGGGGTAACATACGAAGCGCTCACGCCCGCATTTGTCAATACGATGCATGGAAAGAACTTGGCAGTTTTCGCCTATACCGTTAATGATGAAACAGCGGCTTTACGTTTACAAGCGATGGGCGTGAATGGCATTCATACAGATCAACCTGATTTGTTGAAAGAGGAAGGGTAATGACGAGTAAAAGACCTGAAAAACGCGTGAAACCAATGTTTAGAGAACTTGGCTTCACGCGTTATTTATTTTCCGAGACGACTTAAACGATGTTGCAGGAATCGCACTTGTTGCTATAGCACTCATGCTGTTCTTCGATGACTTCTCCACAAGTGACACAGTTTTTAGGCGGTAAATTCTTAAAGAACTCGATAACGCTTTCCAACATGGATGGTTCCCTCCTATCAATTGTACTAATACTAAATTGAAACAGGTTGTTTGTCATAGTACAGGTACGTCAAAAAAAGAATGTGTGCGATCAATGACATGGCATTTACGTAACGTTTCAGATGTGTACTTCTGTTTTATTACTGTTTTATTTAACTTAAGTTGTAATAGTACAGTGGCGATAAAAAAATTTACACCATCGTACAAGACTCGCAAGTATTGCTGTAACATTCGTGCTGTTCTTCTATGTCATTTCCACAAGTGGCACAGGCTTTAGGGGGCAGGTTTTTAAAGAATTCTACAATACTCTCAACCATCTCATCCATCACCTCTTGTTCTATAACTGAATTTGGTAGTGTCATTGTATTATAACAGACAATCATATGTCAACACTTATTTGTTCTTTTCAGATAAAATAGAGGTGAATTCATTTATTTAGGGAGCGATTAGCGTGTATTTTATTGATAATAAAGGGATCACAGATCCAAGAATAAACCTTGCGATTGAAGAGTATGTACTGAAAAATATGGATGTAGACAAAGATTCGTTTTTACTGTTCTATATTAACGAACCGTCCATCATCATCGGGAAAAATCAAAACACAATTGAAGAAATTAATACAGAATATGTCGATGCGAACGGTATTCATGTTGTGAGAAGGCTATCTGGTGGCGGCGCAGTCTATCACGACTTAGGCAACTTGAATTACAGCTTCATCACGAAAGATGACGGCGAGTCGTTCCGCAATTTTAAGAAGTTTACACAGCCTGTCATCAAAGCGTTGAATGAAATGGGTGTAAAAGCAGAATTACTTGGACGGAATGACATTCTTGTAGAAGGCCGTAAAGTTTCTGGAAATGCACAGTTTGCTACACTTGGACGCATGTTCACACATGGCACATTAATGTTTGATACAGAAATTGAACGTGTCGTTTCCGCCTTGAAAGTGCGCAAAGATAAAATTGAATCCAAAGGCATTAAATCCATCCGAAGCCGAGTTGCCAACATTTCCGAATTCATCAATGAACAGATGACGATTGAGCAGTTCCGTAAGAAAATCTTGACGTCAATCTTTAACGGAGAAGAAAATGTAAAAGAACTTGAATTGACGGAAGAGGATTGGACTAAGATACATGCGTTATCGGCTGAACGCTATGCAAATTGGGATTGGAACTATGGAAAATCACCGAAGTCTAATGTCCAACACTCCCACCGTTTTCCGGTCGGTGGCATAGATGTCCGCTTGCAAGTTGAAAAAGGGACCATCCAATCTGTTCAAATTTACGGCGACTTTTTCGGCGTAGGTGAAGTGACTGCAATTGAAGAGCGATTACAAAACGTCCAATATAACCGAGAAGCCATTAACGCTGCGTTAGAAGGGCTCGATATTCCGACGTTATTAGGCGGCATTACAAGCGAGGAGTTCGTCAATTTAATCTATTAAGTTAGAGACCGGTGAAAACCGGTTTTTTCTTTTGCTGTAGTATACGGTGTAAGAGCGGTTTTTGTGTAGGTTTCCTGCATACATTGTAGCTCTTTTGAAACTGGTAAGTCCAAATCAGTTCTTTACTAAAAAAAGGTATCGTTTCATTCAAGGATTGACCTTGTGTAAAAAAAAGCGATAGACTGAGCTCGCAACGCTTGCGTGGACAATAGGTGTTGGGGTTATTAAATTAGAGATGTACGCGGAGGGCTAGTTGTACGGGAGAGACGTTGCCATAACGCGATTGCCCAAAACGGTTTGCTCTGCGGTTTTTCCAGTTTTACGGTATACTGGTTGTATGTGAGGAGGGAAGTTGGATGGTGAACCATCGCATTTTTATTGTTGAGGATGACCGGAAGATTGCGCAGTTGTTGGCAGATACGTTGCGAAAGTATCAGTATGATGTGGCAATTGTGGAGGATTTTGATGCGGTCGTTGAGGAGTGTAGGGCGTTCGATCCGCATATGATTTTGCTTGATATAAATTTGCCGTCGTATGACGGGTATTATTGGTGTCGTCAGTTGAGGCAACAGACAATGTGTCCAATTCTTTTCATTTCAGCGCGGTCCGGGGATATGGATCAGGTGTTTGCGCTGGAGAATGGAGGGGATGATTTCATTACGAAACCTTTCCATTATGAAATCGTCCTTGCGAAGATACGGAGTCATTTGCGCAGGGCGTTCGGGGAGTATGCGCCGAGCCAAGGGGAGCGTACGGTGAAGCTCGGTTCGTTGACGTTATACATTGAACGGATGGAGCTGCATTTACGCGATGAAGTCATTCCCCTTCAAAAGAAGGAATGTGTCATTTTGGAGTTGTTAATGGAGGCTTCGCCGAAAGTCGTTTCTCGAGAGACGTTGTTGGAGGAGTTATGGGACGACCAGTCATTCGTAGATGAAAACACATTGAATGTGAATATGACGCGTGTGCGGAAAAAGCTCGTCGACTATGGCGTCCACTCTGTCGTGGAGACGGTACGAGGGTCGGGGTATCGATTCGTGCCTGCGCCGGAGGAATTATGAGACAAGTCCTGTTATTTTTGAAGGAATATTTGTCGTGGATCATATTTGAAATGTTGCTTGTGACATTCATTCTATTACTGTATTGGTTGGATGGGTTTCGTGGATTAAATACAGCGATCTATTCAATTATTATGAGCATCATGTTGCTGACGGGGTTTTTAGGTGCGAAGTTCATAACGCGGCGGGCGTATTACAATACGATTGTGAAGAAGCCAAAGCGGATGGAGGATGCGCTTATTCGGAAAGTGCAAACACCTGAACAAATTGAGTCAGCCCGATTCATGCGCGATTTATATGGTTTGTATCAAAATGAAGTCCAAACGCTGTATGCATCACAACATCGCCAACTGCATTTTATGAATCAATGGGTGCACCAGATGAAGACGCCGATTTCGGTCATTGGGCTGTTGCTGCAGGAAGATGGAGAGCTGGATAAGCGAAGTGTGCAGGAAGAGATCGAGAAGTTGCAACGTGGATTGGATGCCGTGCTTGTCAATGCTCGACTGGAGACATTCGAAGAAGATATGCAAATCGAACAGGTCGGCTTAAAGGGTTTAATTCAACAAATTGTAACGGAACATAAACGGTTGTTCATCACGAATGGGGTGTATCCCGTCATTTCGATTGATGAACGGATTGTTGTGGCGACAGATGCGAAATGGCTGAAAATTGTTATTGGGCAATTCATTACGAACGCTGTGAAATATACGTTTGAAAAAGGGAAGCACCTCTATTTGACGTTGGAAAAAACAGAAGAGGGTTTTGCGTTGACGATCCGAGATGAAGGGATTGGTATTCCTGCTTCAGATTTGAAACGGGTGACAAAAGCATTTTTTACAGGTGAGAACGGCCGTTTGACGGGCGAATCAACGGGAATGGGCTTGTACATCGCTCAAGAAGTGTGTGAAAAGCTCGGGCATTCATTGACGATTGAATCTGAAGTTGGACAAGGGACATCCGTGAAAATTCTTTTCATGAACGGAGAAGGCGGTGATGTGAATGACGAAGAAACCGATCGTGGAAATGACGCAAGTGACGAAGATTTATGAAAGTAAAGTGATGCACCGGGCGTTGAACCGTCTTGACTTTGAAGCGGAGGAAGGCGAGTTCATTGCCATTATGGGGCCTTCTGGAAGTGGTAAGACGACGTTGCTAAATATTATTTCAACGATTGACATTCCTACATATGGACGTGTGCTCATTGACGGCGTCGAGCCCGAAACGTTGAAAGCGAATGAACTTGCCCTCTTTCGGCGACATAATTTAGGATTCGTGTTCCAAGATTTCAATCTCCTTCAAATGTTGACGGTGGAAGAGAATATCGTCATGCCGTTAACGTTAGATGGCTTGCCGATCATGGAAATGAAAAAACGTATTCATCAATTGGCGGAACAACTTAGTTTGTCGGATATTTTAAACCGACGGCCTGATGAATTATCCGGTGGACAAGCGCAGCGGACTGCGATTTGCCGCGCACTCATCCACAAACCGAAGCTCATTTTGGCGGATGAACCGACTGGCAACTTGGATTCGAATTCAGCGAAAGAAGTGCTAGAGTTACTCAGTCAAATAAATGAACATGAGCGGACGACAATCATTATGGTGACGCATGATCCGATAGCCGCGAGTTATTGTGACCGCGTGCTGTTTATTAAAGATGGTGAGTTTTTCAATGAGATTTATAAAGATGAGAGACGCCAAACGTTTTTCCAACGAATTTTGAACGTCTTAAGTTTGCTTGGCGGCAATGTCAACGATTTACGGTTGTTATAATCAATGGAACGGAAAGGAGGAGGCGCATGACTTTTCGTCAATTTGCGTTTCGGAATGTAGTGCGAAATCGGCGTGTGTACGCGGCGTTCTTCATGGCGAGTGTATTTTCAGTGATGGTCTTTTTTCTGAATTCCATGCTGCTTTTCCATCCTTCCATTGAGAGTAGTGCGTTAAAAGATATTGCTTTCCTCGGAATGGGGACGGCCGAAATTATATTATACATATTTACGGTTTTCTTTTTGTTTTATTCGATGCGCGCGTTCCTTCAAGCACGAACGAAGGAGTTTGGCATTCTATTACAGTTAGGCATGCAAAAACGCCAGTTGCATCGATTGATTTTTACGGAAACGATTTTGATCGGTGCCGCCTCAATTGGTGTCGGGACATTTTTAGGGTACATGTTTTCCAAATTCTTTTTTATGGTCGTTAAACGAATTGTCATGTTTTCGTACTTGCCTTTGTATTTTTCATGGAAACCGTTTGCGTTGACAGTCGGTGCATTTCTCAGTTTATTTATGATTATTTCATTAGTAGCACCGGTTTTTATTCGAACGGGGCAATTGCTTGAGTTGATTCGTGGAGAAGTGAATGAAAAAGAGAAATTAGGCTTTTCAAAAGTGCGTGGCATTCTCGGCGTGCTGTTGCTTGGTATGTCCTATACATTGGCTGCGCTGACGTCGAACAGCATCGTCATTGGACTTGTCTTTTTATTGCCACCTTTAGCAACTGTCGGGACGTATTACTTTTTTACCGATTCGTTGCCGCTCATTCTTCATCTCCTGAAGCTCCGAAAGGAATTTTACTGGCGGCATTTTCGCCTGCTCGCCATATCGGAAGGGATCGTTCGCATTAAAGAAAATGCACGAATGTTTTTCATTGTGACGATCGTGTCGACGGTCGCTTTCATGTCGGTCGGCATCTTGGCGTCGCTTACTTCATTCGCGTCACAATACCGGGAAGTGAATCCGCTTGGTCTCGTGTACAAGAGTTTTCCGGGAAACGAGTTGGAGCATCAGCATCTACGTCAAATTCATGAAGACTTAAAAAGCAATGGTTTAGACTATACACACGTTCGTTTTCCAGTGTTGGAACAGCAGTCGTCTGCTACTGCGTTTACTGTCAATATCGTCAGAATCGCAGATATCAATAAACTCGCGAAGTCTTCTGGCAATCAAGCACTCGAACTTTCAAAAGGAGAAGCGTTGTTTCTACCTCCAACAACGTCTACGTTTGCACAATTGAACAAGCAGACGGTGGAGACAGTATTGCAAGAGAGTGGTGTAGCAGAACGGATTGACGGGGCGTATCCTTATCAGTTGTTCCCAGCCCACGCGCTCGGGACAAACGCAATTGTCGTTAGCAATGAAGATTTTGAAGCGATTGCCCGTTTTGTCGACCAGCCGGCATTTGTCTATCATGCGTATGATATACAGGATTGGCAGGAGACGAAAAATATTGGACTGTCAATCAACCACGCTCTAGGCGAATCAATGATTACGGGTTCTACCTATGCACCACGTTTCTATTTTGACAACCCGGGCTTGAATTACTCTGTCATGCGGACCACATTTACATTGTTACTCCTGATCGGTTTGTTATTGGCAGGTGTATTCCTTTTGGCAGCAGGAAGTTTCATTTATTTCCGTCTGTATACTTCACTGGATAGCGATCGCAAACAATTCGATGTACTTCGGCGTATGGGTATTACGGATAAAGAGTTTAAAAAAATTGTCAATCGGCAGCTCATTCCCCAATTCTTTATCCCTTGGTCCGTCGCGTTAATTCATAGTTCGTTTGCTTTTTTATCGCTACAAGTCATCTGGGACGCACTTGCAGAAATCTCGATTGTGCGGGAACTTATAATGGTGTTGGTCGGTTTTACGCTCTTGCAAATTGTCTATTTCTACTTAATTCGTTGGCGCTATTTGGCACATATTCGAACACCGGGCTAAAGCCTGGTGTTTTCATTTTGAAGGTTACGCTAAAAGCTAGTATCTCCTCGCCAAACATTTCCTTTAATTTCATCGCCACCTCTCCAATGAACCCTTCACACCTTCATTCCAACGAGTAGGACATTTTTGCAGAATATCAAACCACCAATCGATTAGAAATCGAACTTCTTGCCTATCGCTAGATTATTCAAAAGTATTGTGAACTTTTAACTTTTCTTATATAATAATAGAGATGGTTTATGAATGGTCATTCATTTTTTGGGAGGGAGAGGTTCGAATGAATTTGGTGTCTAAGGTTTATGAAACTTCAAAGTTGCAGCCAGAGAAATCGGCGTATCACTTCATGGGGAAAGATACATCGTATGCAGAGTTCGACCAGTCGGTATCGATGTTTGCAACGGCTTTACAAGGATTGGGGGTTGAAAGAGGGGACCATGTTGCGTTTTTATTGGGCAACACGCCACACTTTCTAATTTCCTTGTATGCGACGATGCGCATTGGGGCGACGGCAATTCCGATTAATCCGATTTATTCATCGGATGAGATTTCGTATATCTTACATAATAGTGATGCGAAAGTTGTCATTGCGGTCGATCCGCTTTTACCGTTAGTCGAAAAAGCTGTTCAAGGATTTCCGGCGATTGAGCAGTTCATCATTTGTGAAGTGAGCGAGGATGTCGGTCAACGATTTGTCGCTTTACCTGATACGGTAAAGTCGAAAGTAAAGCTGTTTTCATCGGTGATTGCGACAGGGCGTCCAAATATTCAACCGGTTGCTGTTGAGGAAAATGAAACCGCAATCATTTTGTATACGTCTGGGACGACAGGACAGCCGAAAGGGGCGATGCTCACACATGGAAACTTGTTTTCAAACGCGCGCGATGTAGCAGACTATCTAGGTTTCTCAGAAGATGACCGTGTCGTCGCAACGTTGCCGGTTTTTCATGTATTTGCGTTAACAGTTGTCGTCAATGCACCCTTGCTAAAAGGAGCGACTATTTTGCTCGTGCCACGTTTTAGCCCGGGTGATGTGTTCGAGACAATTAAAACAAAACAGGCAACCGTTTTTGCGGGTGTACCGACGATGTACAATTTCCTTTATCAATACCCTGCAGCTGTGAAAGAAGATTTTGCGACCGTCCGATTAGCCATATCAGGCGGGGCATCCTTGCCAGTTGCGTTATTACACAACTTTGAGAACAAATTTGATGTGCGTGTTTCTGAAGGATATGGGCTATCAGAAGCATCTCCCGTCACTTGCTTTAATCCGCTTGACCGCGATCGAGTTCCAGGATCCATTGGCACGAATATCGTCAATGTCGAAAACAAAGTTGTCAATGAACTTGGGGAAGAAGTGACGGTTGGAGAAGTTGGCGAGTTAATTGTCAAAGGGCCGAATGTCATGAAAGGTTATTACAAAATGCCTGAAGAAACAGCCGCGACCATTCGAGACGGTTGGCTCTATACCGGCGATTTGGCACGTCAAGATGAGGGCGGGTATTTCTACATTGTCGATCGGAAGAAAGATTTAATAATTGTCGGAGGATTTAACGTTTATCCGCGTGAAGTGGAGGAAGTGTTGTTTGCTCATCCCGCAATTTCCGAAGCCGCAGTCATCGGTGTGCCTGATCCAGACTTTGGCGAAGAAGTGCAAGCATTCGTCGTCTTAAAAGAAGATGCGCAAGTGACAGAAGAGCAGCTTAAACAGTTCTGTACACAAAAACTTGCCAAATACAAAGTACCTGCAGTCATTGAGTTTTTGGATGAATTGCCGAAAAATACGACCGGTAAAATCTTGCGTCGTTCTTTGAAAAACCAAGTGAAAATATAACTAGACAGGCCTTTCCTTAAATTGTGAGGAAGGGCTTTTATTTATTGATAATACGGAATATGCCAAATTCACTACTCAAGAGAGAAGGAAGTGTAGCCGATAAAATACGTACAATACATATTAAAGGAGCAACTACCATGCGTTGGACTGTAGGCAGAAAACTATTTACCATCTTTACCGTGATGATTGTCTTAATTATCGGGATGAGCATTGCGGGCATCATGAGTACGTTTACGTTGAATCAAAACACGAAAACAATTAACGATGATGTGTTTCCAAAAATTGAAAAGCAAACAAATGTTGAAAGTGGGATTCAAAGTGTTATTAGTATTACACAAAGGCATATGTTATCGAAAGATCGCTCTTTTGAAGCGGACTACGAACGCCAAATTGATGAAGAGATTTTAAAGGTAGAAGAAAATGCGACCGCTTACAATGAGCTGTTAAATTCCGAACAAGAACAGCAACTCTTCCAACAAGTTACTGACGAATGGCAACGCTTTTTAGAAGAAATTGATTCAATTCTTTCATTAAGTGCAGCAAAAAAAGTGCAGGAAGCGACACAACAATCGTATGAAGCAGTTAAGATGGCGAATGCGATGGAAGACTCGTTGCAACAATTGAGTGAATTACACCATGACGAGCTTCTCGCTATTGAAGAGGAAGGACAATTGCTTTACAATTCCGTGTTGCTCATTTTATCAATCAGTACAATTGTAGCCGTTCTTATTGCCATTTTTGGTATTCGCTATTTGCTACGCACGATTAAGAAACCGATTGTCACATTATCAGACCGCTTCAAATCTATGGCAACAGGTGATTTAGCAATCGCACCAATTGTCGTCAAATCACAAGATGAAATTGGACAGCTTGGCAATGATTCTAATCAGTTGCTTACGAATTTAAACGAATTAATTGCAGATCTGACGGAAAACGTCGATACGTTAGCTTCTACTTCTTCGGAATTCTCATCAAGCGCAGACGAGTCTTCTCGTGCATCCGAGCAAATCACCAATTCGATTATTGATGTATCAGAAGTTGTTGCAACACAATTGCAAAGTGCTCATACAAGTAGCGAACTTGTTGATGGAATTACGAATCAGCTAGGAGATGCAGTGATGTCGATTCAGCAAGTTTCTGAACTCGCCTTAACGACCAAACAACTGACAAAAGACGGCTCTGAGCGAATGGCTTCAACGGTTCAGAAAATGAGTGACATCCAACAATCAACCGAACAGACGTCAACCGTTGTCCATTCACTTCAAACGAAATCAACGGAAATTGGCAATATTGTATCGCTCATCACGAATATAGCAGGGCAAACCAATTTGTTAGCACTCAATGCTTCCATCGAGGCGGCACGAGCAGGCGAACACGGAAAAGGCTTTGCCGTCGTAGCCTCTGAAGTAGGGAAACTTGCAATCAACTCGGGAGAAGCGGCAGCACATATTCAAAAATTAATAGAAGAAATCCAACAGGAAGTGCAAGGAGCAATCCAAGCAATGGATACGTCAAAAGAATTCGTCGATGACGGGCTGACATTAGTGCAACGAACAGGTGACAGTTTCAAGGAAATCGACTACTACGTTGGAGCTGTTTCCACGCAAGCACAAGAAATTGCAACAATTAGCGATGTCATTAACACAAGCATCCAACAAGTGAAAAAACTTGTTATGGAAGTTGAACAATTATCCGAACGCTCCGATGAAAACGCCCAAAATATCGTCGCCGCCTCCGAAGAACAGAGCGCGACCATGGAAGAAATCTCTGCCTCATCAGCCGTCCTAAGCTCAATGGCAGACACATTGCAACAAACCATATCGAAATTTAATCTGAAATAAAAACGAAGCGGTACCAAATTAGGGGATCGCTTTGTTTTTGTAAAATGAAGAGATATCGAGAAGGCAGCAAACCATATCATGTAATTTATTCGATCTAAAAAAAAGACGTGATTTTAGACCAGATCAGGTTGTGGAGTATTTGCCAGTGAGCTGATTAGCAGTAGACCGAAACTGTTAATCAATTTTTTAAAAAAATATGATGTTGACATACAACTAAAATTAAAAGAAACCTTTAATATAAATGTTTCCTAATAGCTTAAAAAGAAGGTGAATAAATCCTATCCGTATCAGTATCTATGATGAAATCAACCGTTATATCCTCTGTATAAGGAATTTGGTCAAAATGGTACAGTCTACAAAATACTTGCGGAAGGTCCCTTATCTCATAAGTAAATTCTTGGGCTCGGAGATACATTTTTCTTAACTGTGGTTTAGAACACTTTCTACCTGTTAGTAAGGCTTGGTGAAAAAAACCATCTATTTCAATAATCATCATTATCACGGCTGGTTGCTAATCAGCCCATATAGCTTAAATTTTATTATAATTGTATTAAATCGTAAGCCACCTATAACTTTAATCAGCAAGAAAGTAAAGGCATTGCTTAACAATAGGGCATGATAACCTCATTCTCACAAAGAAACAAGCCCCCCCTTGCTTCCTAAACCAAACTCTCAACCAAAATAATAACTAGACACTTCTTGAATGAACGCCTCTTCTAAATCGCCAATATTTTTCACAATGAGGAAAGTTGACACTGTAGGCAATTCAAATAGGTCAAAATGGGGTCTCATTAGACGGCCTTCTAGTAACTCACGTCTCACTATTGAGTGAGGTAGAAACGAAATGCCGATGCCTTCTTGAATGAATCGCTTAGCGATATGAGCTTGCGTCACTTTCATCGTCCGAACACCAGGAACATGTTTACTAAGGGTGACAAGCAATGGATCCCAATAGACCGGGTGGTGATGCGTAAGTAAATCATTTTGTTGAAGCGTGGCACGAACATCAACTGGTGGGCCGCTCTCTTCATCGTATCGGTCGTTAGGGGCGATAAAAACCACAGGATCATCGTAAATTCGAATGGATTCTAATCCTTTTAATGTTGCATCGAGCGCGGAAATCCCTAAATGCACATCACCACTTTCGACGAGTTGCTCAATGTGTGCAGAGTCCTCCACACGAATTGTCAACTCGACATCGGAATAGCGCTCCCTGAAGGTACGTAAGCAGTACGGCAAAATCGTTTCAGCCATTAAGGGAGAGATAGCGATCGTCCACTTCCTGCGATAGCCTTGCGTGAATGCACTCATTCGCTGCAAGGTACCTTCCATGGATTGGAGTAAGTGCAAAGCCTCTTCATAAAACAATTTTCCTGCATCCGTTAACGTCACCCGGTTGTTAATTCGATCAAAAAGTCGACAATTCAAATGCTCTTCCAATAGTCGAATGTGTACAGTGACGCTGGGTTGTGACAATAAACGCCTCTCCGCAGCTTTTCTGAAATTCAGCGTTTCTGCTGCTGCAATGAATGTCTGTAACCATTGGTAATCCAATCCATCCACTCCTTAATTAATAATCTTAATCAAAGTGATTAATAGAATTCAATTTATCTAATTATAGCAATTGCGTATAGTAAAGAAAAGGAGGAATGGAAGATGTTTCAAAAAGGATTAAAAGATGTCGTAGCCGTGCATACGAAAATCGCGGATGTCATTGGAGAAAAAGGTGAATTGCAATACAGAGGTGTTCAAGTGGGACAGTTAGTAACCCAATATTCATTTGAACAAATCCTTTACTTGCTTTTAAACGGACAACGTCCAAATCAAGAGCAATTACAGGAAGTCCAGTCTGCGTTACTTCAAAATAGAACGTTACCACAACATGTACAAGCAATCATTGATGCACTCCCTTCAGAAGTCTCATTAATGGATGCGATGAGAACGGGCATTTCAGCATTTTGTGACCGCGATTTTGTACGTAAAACAAGTAATGAACAAGCAATCCAGCTAATTGCAGCACTTCCAGTCATCGTTGCACGCCATTATCGGAACCAACAAGGGCTAGAACTTATCGAACCGGATGCTAATTTGAACCATACAGCCAATTACTTATGGATGCTGACAGGTGTGTCACCTACAGAAGTGCATGTGGAGGCGCTTGAAACCTATTTAAAGCTAACAATGGAGCATGGCTTAAATGCATCGACTTTTGCTGGCCGTGTCACGATTTCGACCGAATCCGATCTGACAGCCGCCATTACATCAGCGATTGGTACAATGAAAGGCCCTTTACACGGGGGTGCACCTGCTGGCGTCATTGATTTGCTAAATGAAATTGGTAGCCCTGAAAATATTCAACCTGTCATCGAAGAAAAAATGCGTAGAGGCGAACGGATTATGGGATTTGGTCATCGTGTCTACAAAACAGAAGACCCTCGATCCGTTATCCTGCGGGACAAATGCCTAAGCATGTCTGGAAGAGATGCGTGGCTCGACCTTGCAACGACAGCGGAGAAAGAAATCATCAGGTTGCTCGATAAGCATAAGCCTGGACGAAAATTGTATACAAATGTGGAATATTACGCTGCTGCCATCATGCGTTCCATCGACATGCCAACAGAACTATTCACCCCGACATTCAGTGTGGCAAGAATTGTAGGATGGGCCGCACATGCAATTGAACAACAACAAGACAACACAATTTTCCGCCCACAATCCGTCTATGTCGGCGCCTTTTCAGAAAAGAGTTGCTGACAAAGCAGGAAACTATCCTCCGAGTGTCGAAATATGTACGGAAAAGGGGGAATGCACCATGACAAAAAAGGTAGAAATGACCGACTTATTCCAACTGCAATCCGTTACAGATCCACAACTCTCGCCGGATGGCAACGAAGCGGTCTTCATTAAAACACATATTGACGAGAAGAAAAACACATACATCGCCAACCTTTATCACGTCGATCTTGCGACAAAAGAAACGACACAATGGACATACGGCATAGATCGTATTTCATTGCCAAAATGGTCTGCGGACGGAAAGCAAATCGCTTTTTTGGCGAATCGCGAAGAGAAGAACCAACTGTATATCCTATCCGCCCGCGGAGGGGAAGCGAAACAGATGACTTCCTTTGCATACGGCATTTCTAACTATCGATGGGCGCCGTGTGGGAAGAAAATCTGGTTTGATGCACCTGTGAAAGAAGGCAAAACATTTACCGATGAAGAGGAAAAGGATGACGATAACAGGCCGCATTCAGTTCGTATAACGAACATGAACTACAAAATGGATCGAATTGGACTCGTTCCGCAAGATATGTTCCAGCAAGTCGGGGTAATTGATGTTGAAAGTGGAGAAGTGACACAATTCACGGAAGGCTCGTTTAAATATTCATTGCAAGCAGTTTCCAATGATGGCAAACAGCTTGTCATTGGCGTGAATCGACAAGAGAACTTGGATTATGCATTTCACACGCCACTGTTGTTAGTGGACGTTGAAACAAAGGAAGAGACGGTTATCATTGACGAGGACGGACACTATGGCGGAGCTTGTTTTTCATTTGACGACAACTATATTGCCTTTGTAGGCGCGGACCGAACATTTGAAATCGCTTCCCACGCAAATCTGTATGTGTATGATACGAAACGAGGGAATCGTATCAATGTGACGGAGTGTATGGATGCACCAGTCGGCGACCATACCGTTGCTGACCATCAACAAGCCGCAAATGCACCAAGTGTCGTATGGACGAAAGACAACCATCTGTACTTTCCACTCTCTACGATGGGCGATGTCCGTTTGTATTTCGGGACGATGGAAGGGGAGTTGTATCCAGCGACGCCTGAAAATGAACACATTTACGGTTACGACCTGACAAAAGACGGAGCGACAGCCATCGTTGCAGTGAGCAATGCAACGAATCCTGGCGAGTTGTATGTGCAAACCATCGCCACCGGGGAGAGGGTCGCCCTCACTTCATTTAACGAACAATATGTGCAAGAAGTTGAGCTGGTAGAACCGGAAGCCATTGTTTTTAAAGGTGCGTTGGACTGGGACGTACACGGATGGATTATGAAACCAGCCGGCTTTGAAGAGGGAAAAAAGTATCCGTTAGTCGTCAATATTCACGGTGGACCACATGCGATGTACGGCAATACGTTTTTCCACGAAATGCAATTATTTGCTGCACAAGGGTGGGGGGTACTTTACGTGAACCCACGTGGTAGTCATAGTTATAGCCAACTGTTCGTCGATGCGGTGCGGGGGGATTATGGTGGCAATGATTTTAAAGACATTATGGCAGCTGTAGATTATGCACTTTCTGAGTATGGTTGGATTGACGAAAACCGTCTCGGTGTCACTGGCGGTAGCTATGGTGGCTTTATGACAAACTGGATTGTCAGTCATACAAATCGATTTAAAGCGGCCGCAACACAACGCTCCATCTCCAACTGGATCAGCTTTTTCGGTGTGTCAGACATCGGCTACTATTTCACAGATTGGGAACATGGAGCAGATATGACAGACGTGGAAACGTTATGGAAACACTCACCGTTAAAATATGCAAAAGATGTTGAGACGCCGCTACTGATCCTTCATTCTGAAAAGGATTTCCGATGCCCGATTGAGCAAGCGGAACAGCTGTACATTACATTAAAGAGCATGGGGAAAGAGACGGAGTTCGTTCGTTTCCCGGAAGCAGACCACAATTTACCGAGAACCGGCATCCCAAATCTTCGGATTGAACGGTTAACTGAACTAACAGGATGGTTCAAAAAATATTTGTGAAATTTTATACTACGACTGACTGAAGCGTTGGCGTAAGGAGGCACACGATTGACGTATACAACTGACGGTGTCACAATTCGACCCGTAAAAGAAGAAGACTTGTATCGCATGTGGGAATTGACGTTCAAAGAGGAAAATCCCGAATGGAAGAAATGGGACGCGCCGTATTACCCGCACAATACGATGGCTTACGAAAAATATGTAGAACGTAAAGACAAGATTGTCGATCAGGACGACCATTGGGCAATCGAAGCAAACGGTGAACTCATTGGCATGCTAAGTTATTATTGGGAACACAAGCCATCACTTTGGCTCGAAATGGGCATCCTCATTTACGAACCGAAGTATTGGAGTGGCGGGTACGGCACAAAGGCACTCACGATGTGGATCAATCATTTATTCAATGAAATGCCGCTCGTCCGTGTCGGCTTGACAACATGGTCCGGCAACAAGCGCATGATTCGCGTCGCCGAAAAGCTCGGCATGACGATGGAAGCCCGCATACGCAAAGTTCGCTACTGGGAAGGCGTCTACTACGACTCCATCCGCATGGGCATTTTGCGAGAAGAATGGGAACAGCAAGAAAGAAGCTAAAACAATGAAGCGCACACGTCTATAAAATGATGTGTGCGCTTTTTATGGATGCATCCTACTCAGCAAATCGTTTAATTTGTCAAAAGCTATTTGGCGCGATTGGGAAATTAGGTTGAAAAGTAACCATCCGCGGTTCAGGTAGCTCTATAAGCAACGAAATAAACATATTTTCTCTGAATGCGGCATAATTCTTCTAAACGCGTCAAACTTCCGTAGAACACAGCATAAATTTACAGAACGCGGCAAATTTCTGAAGAACGCCGCATAACTCAATGAGTAGCAGCGAACCGTCTACAAGAAAAATCGTTAGTTTGTCAAAAGCCATTCGGCGCGATTGGGCATTGAAGTTAAAAGGCAACCAGCCGCGGTTCAGGTAGCTATAAGTAACGATATCCGCATACTTTCTTTGAACGCGGCATAAATCTTTCGAACGCCGCAAACTTCACGAAAACACGGCATAAATCCACAGAACGCGTCAAACTTCTCTAGAACGCCGCATAACGCGTCCAAACACAGCAAACCGCTTGAAAGCAATTCTTTTAATTTGTCAAAACCCATTTTGCGCGAGCGAGAATGCCGGATATAAAAACCTTCCGCGGTTCGATGAGTCTAATTAAGAACACCGCATACTTTATCCGAACGCGGCATTAAATCTTCTAACAACGCATAACTTCTCTAAACGAGGCATTCATCTACAAAACGCGGCATACTCCTCAGAAACGCCGCATAAATCCGCCAATCGCCGCATAACTCCTACATTTCACTATTTTTCCAATCAGTGATAGAATAGAATTATAGTCATCCGAAAATCGCTTGTGAAACGAAAGGACTAGTAGTGTCGTAGGAGGTGCTAATTTTGCCAATCTATAATGTCATGGAGGATGTCGTGCATGACGTTTTACAGCAATACAAAAAAGAACTCCAACTCACATGTGACTGTCAACGGTGCCATGACGACATTATGGCCATCGCATTGAACCAATTGAAGCCACACTATATCGTCAACGAGCAACATAAGCCATACATACGCGCGGGGCATGTCACGGATCGACAAGGCGTCACCAATATTCTCTCGACCGTCGTAAAAGCGGCCCGAATCGTAACCGACTCCCCACGCTGTGAAAACGCAAAAAAAGAGTAGGTCAGGACAATCCCTGAGCCTACTCTTTTCAATTTGAAAACAACGACATGACGCGTTGCACACTTTGATTCACATGTCCGACGAGTAAATGGTCACCTTGCTGGCGAATATCCATTTGAATAAAGTTCATCATTTCTTTCGCCATATCCGTATCTTCAAGCAACGAAAGCGAGCGAGAAAGATTGTTCTCAAATACTAAGGCATTCGTCAAATGATGTTCAACCGACTCCATGTCAGCACCGACGCGAGTCAAATGCCCAGAAACCGTTTGAATCGCATCATCAATTTTCGTAATCAATGCATTCGCGTCATCTCGCATGCGCAACGATGCGTTTTCAAGACCAAGTTTCTTCGTACTCACATCGACTAAGTTAATCTTCATCTGCTGTCCAGGATTCGCGCCGACTTGCAAAATGAGCGAAGCGTCCTGACCTAAAATTTTCTTCGTATTAAACTCCAGCTTTTCCGCTGTATCGTCGATCGCTCCAAGCAAATGGTCAAGTTCGACTTGGCTTGCAGCACGGTCATTCACCGTTAGCGTATCATTCGAACTCATGACTGCCAATTCGCGTGCCCGTTGTAAAAGCCCGTTTACATTGTTCAGCCCTTCATTCGATGCTTCTAGCACAGATAGACCGTCTTGCATATTGCTTTGCGCTCGTGAAATCCCACGGATCTGTGCTCGCATTGTTTCAGAAATTGCTAATCCCGAAGCATTGTCGCTACCTTTCGCAATCTTAACACCGGATCCTAATTTCACTAAGCTCTTTTCAATCTGACTCGCATTCCGTTGTGAACGGTTCGTCGAAAAAGCGATGTGCTCCTGACTCATTACGCGCATCTCTTCACCCCCCAATTCCAATAATCAACACTTCTCATTCTTATTATCGGCATATAGCCATTGAAATGAACTGAGAATTGCCGATACTAAAGAAAAAGCGACACGGAGGGATCAAATTGCCGACCTCAATGGAGATGGAGAAAGCGATCCAAATTTACAAAGAAGCAAGCACGTCCACATTGTCCATGATGGAATATGTACTCCTCTTACTGAGCGAAATGCAAAAATACATTCAGCAGTGCCAAGTGGCGATTGTAAGCACGGATAATGAAGAGCGCGACAGAACGCTTTCTAAAGCACAAGACTTCCTTTTTGAAATCATGACAACTACAAATCAAGAAACTGTAGAAAGCGAAAGGCTTATGACCCTCTACATCCATATGAACCAATGCCTCGTCAAAACACGAATGACGCAATCAGGTGAACTCCTTCCCCACATAGAGCAGCTCACTGCCCAGCTCATCGAATCCTGGCAAATCGCCAAACAAGTCACACGCCGCCGCACCTACAAAACAGACCAACTGTAAACAATAATGGCGCACTGAACGATTCGGATTGTTAGGAATTTTTTTGGGGACAGGCACCGAAACAATTCCTTCTATTCAGAATAAAACAGGTGCCAGGCACCCGAACAATTCTGTGGATTGGGAATTGTGTGGATGACTGGCACCTTGTTTTACTTTCCTTTGAAGACGGGTTTGCGTTTTTCGGCGAAGGCATGGAGGGCTTCCAGGCGGTCTTCGGTTGGGATGGTGATTTCGTAGGCTTTGCGTTCGATGGCAAGGCCGGTTTGCAAGTCGGTGTTCATGCCGTGTTTCACGGCGAATTTCGCTTGTTGGACAGCAATTGGGCCGTTTGCGAGTAATTGCTCGGTAAATGCGTCGACGAGCTGAGGCAATTCCTCTTGTGGCGCGATGTTCGTTACGAGTCCATAACGCAATGCTTCTGAAGCATCCAATCTGCGTGCAGTTAAAATGAGTTCGAGTGCTTTTGCTTCACCGATCAATCTTGGCAAACGTTGTGTACCACCAGCACCTGGAATAATGGCGAGGCCTGTTTCCGTCAGCCCCATCACGGCACTATCGACCGCGAATCGGAAGTCGCAAGCGAGTGCAAGTTCCATTCCACCGCCGAATGCATAGCCGTTCAGCATGGCAATCGTCGGTTGTGATAGGTTTTCAATCATGGTAAACACTTCACCGATTTTATAAATGTTTCGTTTGACGCGTGCTTCCGTCAACGTTTTACGTTCTTTTAAGTCAGCCCCCACACTGAAAGCACGATCGCCTGCGCCTGTAAAAATGACAACCCGAATATCAGGGTTAATCCGAATCGACTCGATAATTTGTCCAAGCTCCGTCAATAAGTCATAATTAAATGCATTCATCGCTTTTGGACGATTCAATGTCACCCAAGCGACATGTCCTTTTTGCTCTAAACGTACAGTTTCCATACCAAAACCCCTTTTCTACTTGATGTACTCTTTTCAACATATCATTTTTCACAAAAAGCCGCTATGAATATAGCAAGTATTATTATGCAAAAAGTAATAGTTGAAAGTAACTATTTTTGGTATACTCGAAAAAAGAGAGGTGAGAAAATGGAAGTGAATGTGTTTGTAGGTAGACAACCTATTTTGGATCGAGAAGGACAAATTTTCGGTTATGAATTGTTGTATCGGAACAGTGAAGAAAATCGGTTTCCAGCAGTCAATCCTGAAAGTGCAACATTACAAGTTCTCATGAACTCATTTTTATCAATCGGCATCGATAATGTAGCGGAATCCTATAAATCCTTTATTAATTTCTCGGGTGAACTTCTCATAGAAGACATCTTTTCCAGACTATCACCCGCCCGCGTCATTATTGAAATACTAGAAGACGTTGAAATTACGTCCATCTTGATTCATAGAATGAAAGAAATTAAACAACATGGCTACCAATTTGCGTTAGATGATTTTATTATGCAAGATCAATATGCACAACATACCGAGTTGTTCGCGTTAATTGATTATGTAAAAGTCGATTTTCTCGCAGTGAACGAGGCGGAACGAAAAAACATAGAGGTTTTTATCAAAAAATATCCACACATTCGGATGGTGGCGGAAAAAATCGAAACGGAAGCTCAGTTCATGGAAGCGAAAGCAAGCGGTTATGATCTGTTCCAAGGGTATTTCTTTGCCAAGCCTGAAATCATTAAAGGGGTAGACATTCCTTCAACATTGAGTTCGCATTCGTACATTTTACATAAATTGAGCGAAGAGGACGCTGACATTGATGAAGTCGTTGAACTTATTGTCCATGACATGTCCATTACGTATAAGCTACTCCGATTCATTAACACGATGCACTTTGGCGTTCCGAAAAAAGTAGGTTCCGTCAAACAAGCAGTCATACTCATCGGATTTGAGCATTTAAAAAAATGGATGCGCATTCTACTCGTCCACCATATCGGCGAACATTCATCATCAGGTCAAGTGAAAGCACTCGTATCTTTCTCACTCACAAGGGCGCGGATGTGCGAGCTCATCGCCAAACGGATCGGAAAAGAAAATAGCGACGAATATTTCTTCGTTGGCATGTTTTCCTTAATGGACGTCATTATGAATAAAAGCTGGGATGACATTTTACCGCTTATCCCGTTCTCGGAAAGCATCGCCAATACGTTAAAAGGCGAAGAGACGGAAATGACGACTGTGTTACAACTAGCGATTGCCACGGAAAAATTGGATTGGTCACAAATACGCAAGTACCGTGCGCAACTTGAAATCTCTGAGAAAGAGTTAAGTGAGTTTTCTCGCATGTCGATTCGTTGGGCGCAACAATTGGATGAGTCGTACGTAGAAGCGTAATAACCGACGGCTTCACCTTTTCTTTTCACTTCCATTTCGAGTAGAATGGATGCAGGAGTTGATATTGAAGTGAAAACTGCAATCGTTACAGACAGTACAGCTTATTTGCCTTCCAATCTCATTCGTGAACTTGGTATTCACATCATTCCGTTGACGGTTACGATTGAAGGACAAGCATATGAAGAAGAAATCGACCTTTCATCGACCGATTTTTATGATAAAGTGCGTGGAGACGGACCGCTACCAAAGACGTCTCAACCGCCAATTGGAAAATTCACCGAGCTATATGCACATCTTCGGGAAGAATACGACGCAATCGTATCTATTCATTTATCAAGCGGAATTAGTGGTACATATGCAGGTGCGGTCCAAGCGGGAGAAATGGTCGAAGGCATTGACATACGGCCATTTGATTCGGAAATATCGTGTTACATGCAAGGGTTTTACGTGATCCGTGCAGCGGAGATGGCAAAAGAAGGTGCGACACCCGACGCGATTATCGAAGCGTTAAACGCTATGAAAAAGACAATGCGTGCGTACTTTATGGTAGATGACCTCGCACATTTACAACGTGGCGGCCGACTATCCAGTGCTCAAGCGCTCATCGGGGGTCTGCTTCAAGTTAAACCGATTTTGCATTTCCAAGAAAAAGTGATCGTTCCGTTTGAAAAAATTCGCACTCGTAAAAAAGCGATGAAACGGATTGCCGATTTAGTAGCGGAAGATGCACAAAAGATGCCATTGGAAGTAGCAATCATCCATGCGAATCGTCCAGAAGAAGCGGAAGCGTGGCGGGATGAATTGCAGGGACGTCTACCAGATGTTTCATTCACAATCAGTCATTTCGGACCGGTCATCGGTACGCATTTAGGCGAAGGATCGATGGGACTTGGTTGGGTGGAACGTAAACAATAAGAAGTACGGATGCTAGCTGCCTTACAATACATGGTAAAGGGGGTGTCGACATGAGGAAACAAATGAATCCGGCAATCAGGAATTTCTTGAGCGGCCGCATTTGGTTGCGCATGCACACCCCTTTTGCGTCCCATGAAATCGATGAACAAATCGCCGCCGGCACAATTACAGTTATAAAAGGAATACGAACGGAAAACGGCTCGCTCTTCCAACCGAAGCGGCACATATGCAATCGTTGCGAAAACGGTGATGCGTCACGATTTACAACGTTTCAATGCGCGAAATGTGAAGGGCCGTGTACGTATTGCCGAAACTGCTTAAAAATGGGGCGTGTATCGTCATGTACTGAACTGATTACGTGGACTGGACCACCAATAATGTACCCGACTGACCACACGCTTGCATGGCAAGGTACACTCACGCCGAAGCAGCAACAAGCTTCAGACGAATTACTAGAAAGCCAAAACAAAAGTCTTTCCCATTTACTGTACGCGGTTTGCGGATCGGGCAAGACAGAAATTCTATTTCAACCGATTCATGCGATGTTGCGACAAGGAAAACGCGTCGGTATCGCAGCCCCTCGTGTCGATGTCATTTTGGAATTGGAGCCGAGGTTACGCGCAGCTTTTCCACAAACGTCCATTGAAGCACTGTATGGTGGGGCACAACCGTCAATGGAAGCAGCACAGCTCGTCCTTGCGACAACCCACCAACTGTACCGGTTTACACAAGCGTTTGACGCCATCTTTGTCGATGAAGCAGATGCTTTCCCGTATAAAGCGGATGCGACGCTTCAACGAGCGGTCATGAAAGCGGCAAAGCCTGAAACACCTGTTCATTCTGTCACCGCAACCCCCTCAGACAAACTCCTTCGCGAACGAAAAAAGACAGGTGCCGTGTCAATCATCTATCGTCGTTACCATGGACACCCACTCCCTATGCCGGTTTTTCATTCATTGTGGAACTACGAGAAGCAAATCCAAAAAGGAACATTACCTCGTAAACTCCTACAATGGACAGAAGAACGAATCGCTAAAAACGAACCCTTTCTACTTTTCTTTCATCACATTGGCTTAATGGAAGCAGCGGAGCCTTTATTCCAAACGATTCATCCGCAAATTCGTTCGGTCCATGCGCAACATCCAGACCGGAAAGAACACGTTCAAGCATTGCGCGACCAACAAGTTCCAGGTCTCCTTACAACGACGATACTAGAACGTGGCATTACAATTCCGAATGTACAAGTTGCCGTTATCGGAGCGGAACAAGCGATTTTTGACAAAGGGGCATTGATCCAAATTGGTGGACGGGTTGGTCGTTCCGCACTCTACCCAACTGGCCAGTTCACACTGTTTCATAACGGCATTTCGTATGCGATGGACGAAGCGAAAAACGAAATTCGCCGGTTGAATGAAGGAGGAGATATGTAATGCACTGTCTTCTTTGTGATGAAAAAATGATTGCTAAGCCAAGTTGGCAAGCACTTATTGCCATCGAAAAGTCGAGTTTAATTTGTGAAGACTGTTCAAAAACGTTCAAACGTGTCGACATAAAAGATAGGAGTGAAACGATTACAGACATCCATTCGATCTACGCTTACAACGAAGGGATGCGTGCGTACATCCATCAGTACAAGTTTTTGCAAGACGTTGCACTCGCACCGGTATTTGCTGACGCGTTGCGTGCGGTATTGCAACGGAAAGATGCAATTATCGTGCCGATCCCGATGCATCCGCAAAAGAAAATTGAGCGGACATTTGCCCATATCGATGAACTGTTGCATGCAGCGCGCATTCCGTTTGAAGATGTGCTCGTTAAGACAAATACCGATGTGATGGGCGAAAAGACGAGAGACGAACGATTGGCGATGCGCCCTTTATTTGCAATGAAAGAAGGAATTGACATCCAACAAAAGACGTACATACTCGTCGATGACATTTACACGACAGGTACGACGCTTCAACACGCAGCTACAGTATTGAAAGAGGCTGGCGCTGTACAAGTTGAAGCTGTCACATTAGTACGTGCATAAAATCCACTCATCAGGAGGAAACAGAATGGCAGAAATAAAAGATTGTCCATCATGCGGAAATTTCTTTAACTTCACAGGCATCCGTGATGTATGCGCTAATTGCGCAAAAGACGAAGAAAAACAATACGAAGAAGTATACAGATTTCTTAGAAGGCGTGAAAACCGTGCCGCAACGATCGAACGCATTGTAGAAGTGACAGGCGTTACGGAAACGTTATTACACAAATGGGTACGTAAAGGCCGTTTACAACCGGCACTTTTCCCGAACCTCGGCTATCCGTGCGATAACTGCGGCAAGCTAACGGCAAAAGGGAAACTTTGCGAAACGTGTACAGCTGAATTGAAAAGTGAACTGCGTACATTTGACGCAGCGCAAGAATTTAGAGAAGCCGTTACGAAGAATGATACTGGAACGTACTTGGCGGAAAAGAAAGTTTGAATGAAAAACAGACTGTACGGCGCAGTCTGTTTTTACACCCAACGTTTGTCTGCGGTATTCAAGGGAACAATAGCCCTAGGACATCCAAGGCAAAACGCATATATCCCGTTTTCGTTCAAAAGACCCTAAACGTTGTCACAAATCTGCCGAAATAGAGGATAAGCACATACTTTTACTTGAAAGGAGCGAGCGAAGTGAAAATCAATAAAATCAATACGCCAGCGATAAATCCGTATCGTCAAGCACAAATGAAAGCGGAACAGGCGAAGGAGCAACCGAAAGTGAAGACAGATAAACTTGAAATCTCGTCTGAAGCGAAACAACTATCTGAAGTATCGCCTGTTACCGCTAAACGGAATGAGAAAGTACAACAACTCAAAGCACAAATCGAATCAGGAACGTATCAAGTCGATGCGGAAAAACTCGCTTCCAACTTGATGAAGTACTTTAACAAATAATGATAGGAAAGCAGGGCAAAGCAATGAGCATCGACACACTATTGTCCATCTTCGACAACTTGGAAAAACTGCATAAAAGCTTGCTCCGCATCGCAAATGACAAAGCAGCATGCATAAAAGACGGCGATCTCGATGGCATGAACCAATTGCTGAAAGACGAACAGGCACATCTTGCTGCAATCGTACAACTCGAGCAAGATCGACAACAAGCTGTCATCGCCTATTTGGAAGGACATGGATGTCCTCTTCCAAACAGCCCAACAATGACAACAATTATCGAAGCAACACCCGAACCGGATAAGAAGCAGCTTGAGGAGGCGAAGGACCGTCTCCTGCATGTGATTCATGAATTGAAATGGCAAAACGACTTGAACCAAAAACTGACGTACCAATCCCTTCAATTTGTGAATCTGTCGCTGGACATGGTCCGCCCACGTCCGGAATCGGCTACGTACTCAAAAACAGAAATTAGCGGTCAAAAAGAGACGAAGGATTTACCAACCTTTGACTCGCAAGCTTAAGGAGGAACATGATGCGCTCCACATTCATGGGATTAGAAACTAGCAAACGCGGTATGTTCACACAACAATCCGCCTTATATACAACAGGACACAACATCAGTAATGCCAACACACTCGGCTACTCCCGCCAACGCGTCAATATGCAAGCGACTGCAGGTTATCCTGGTGCAGGCTTGAATGCACCGACCATGCCTGGTTTTCTTGGGACAGGTGTTGAAGCAGGCTCGATTCAGCGAATCCGCGACGGATTTGTCGACCAGCAATTCAGAGGCGAATCCAACAAACTCGGCTACTGGGAATCAAGAACAAATGCCATCTCTCAAATGGAAGATGTGTTAGCAGAACCATCTGCATACGGACTCCAACAATCTTTAAGCGACTTCTGGCAGTCTCTGCAAACACTTGCCGCTAACCCTGAAAACGGTGGAGCACGTGCCGTTGCAGTAGAACGTGGAGTCGCAGTTGCGGACTCCTTCAACTATATTCATAAATCGTTATCAGAAATCCAAACCAATCTTGGCAAGGAAATCGGTGTCACAACGAAAAATGTTAACTCGATCTTAAAGCAAATCGGTGAACTGAATAAGCAAATCGCACAAGTCGAACCCAATGGCTACATGCCAAACGATTTATACGATGCACGTGATAATTTGCTAGATGAATTAGCTGGAATTATGCCGATTGAAGTAGATTATGAGAAATCAGGCGGACGTGCACTGGAGATTGCGGAAGGAACCGTTACAGTGAAAATTAAAACGAACGACCCCGCAAACCCGTTCATCACAGTCGTACAAAAGGACTCCTACTCAGAATTATCGCCAGTCGGCAATGGGGGAACAGACGCAGAGGGGAATCCGAAAGGTCCGATGACAAGGTTCACATTTACAGGTGGTCCTGCTGAAGTGAACACAATTAACGTCAATAATTTGCAAAATGCCGGTTCGTTGAAATCACTGACGGATTCGTATGGCTATGTAGATAGCAATGGGGATACAAAAGGTTTGTATCCGGATATGCTCGCAAAGTTGAATAAGATGGCAAATGTTTTTGCGGATGCTTTTAATACAGTTCATCAAGACGGGAAAGACCTAAATGGGGATACAGGCGAAGCGTTCTTTGTTTCCAAAGATGGACAACCTATCGATGCAAGCAATATTGGTATTAATAGTGTCATTGAAAAGGATCCTAACAAACTAGCAGCTTCAACTTCCGATCCAAATGTAACAGATCCTGAAGTCGGTAATGGAGAGAACGCGAAAAAACTGGGCGATGTCCTTTTCAATAAATTGCCTGGATTAGACGGCTCTAGTGTCCAAACTTATTATTCAGGCGTCATTGGTGAACTCGGCGTACAAGGCGAACAATCAATTAAGATGGTCAAAAACGCCATTACGTTGCTTGGCGCTGTATCCAACCGACGTGACTCCATCAGTTCCGTGTCTCTAGACGAAGAAATGACAAACATGATTAAATTCCAGCAAGCGTATAACGCATCCGCCCGAATGATAACCGTCGTCGACGAAACACTCGACAAAATCATTAACGGCATGGGCGTAGCAGGTAGGTAACTAGGAGGTAACTAAATGCGCATTACACAATCAATGCTTTCCAATAACATGCTCAGAAACGTCATGTCGAGCTACAGCAAAATGGGCAAACTGCAAGAACAACTAAGCTCTGGTAAAAAAGTGAATCGTCCATCTGATGACCCTGTAACCGTCATGAAAAGCCTAGGCTACGGGATGACAGTCGACAAAGTCGCTCAATACCAAAAGAACTTAGGTGAAGTAAACAACTGGCTCGATAGCTCAGATGATGCACTAGACGGAGTCGGAAAAGTCCTTCACCGTGCAAAAGAACTTGTCACAAATGCAGCAAACACGGGGACAATGACACCGGAAGACCGTGAAAAAATAAAAATTGAGCTTGACCAAATGCGAACGCAGTTACAAGATCTCGCCAATACCAAAGTTGGAGACAAATACATTTTTAGCGGAACGTTGACCGATAAACCCTTATACGAGAATGGTGCCTATCCAGACGTGACAACAGACCCTGCATTCAATAAAAATGTAGAAATCGAAGTATTTGACGGCGTCACGCTACGCGTTAATACAACAGCAGCAGAAACATTTAAAGCAATGGACGATTTGTTTAATGAGCTTGAAACAATGAGTGACGATGGTGCAGGATTCGGTGATGCTCTCGGTAAAATCGACGGACTCATGGATGATGTCCTCACAAAACGTGCCGACATCGGAGCGCGCTCTAATCGTGGGGAACTCATGAACAACCGTCTTGAAATGCAAGAAGGCGCAGCGAAAAAACAACGCTCCGAAAACGAAGACATCGACTACGAAAAAGTCATCACGGACATGATCACCCAAGAATCCATTCACCGTGCAGCTCTTTCTGTTGGTGCGCGAATCATTCAACCTTCGTTAGTGGACTTTCTGAGATAAACAATTTTTGAGCAACACACGGGTGCCTGGCATGGACACCATTCGCATGCTTTTAGCGAATTGTGGCCGTGCCAGGCTCCCCCCTTATATTCGAGGTGATTCCATGAACATCCCACAACTTCAAATCCAAACAACACGCGGCAAATTAGGTCTGCAAATCGAGAAACCCGTCCAGGAAATTGAACAACCAAAAGCAACGCAACAAATCGAACAACCAGCCGCCATCCTGGAAATGTCAACAACACAACCTCAACTATCAATCGATACAACCGAAAATCGTGCGGATCTTGATTTGAAAAGTCCCATTCGACGTGGAAATGAAAATGCCCAATACGGTGTCCAACAGCTAATGGAAGGCATTGCTCGACGCGCACAAGAAGGCCAACAGCTCTTGCGAATCGAAAATGGCGGAAACGTATTAGCCGAACTGAGCAAGCAAATTACAGAAAAAGACCCTGCACCGATTGGTATCCGTTTTGTTGGTGATCGTTTAAAAGTAAAAACGAACATCACACCCGGCTCGTTATCAATCAACGCAACACCACAAAAGCCAACTCATGATGTTCAAGTGAATAAACCAATCCATACATACACACCAGGTAAAGTCACTGGACATGTTGAGCAATACCCATCCATTCAGATTGATTGGCAAGTGTAGCACGAGTCACGTAAAGATTACTTCGTGGCTTTTTGCTTACATACCAATCACGTAGCTTTTCAGAAAAGGAGCGACCGAAATGCAAATTGAAACAAAATTCCATGGAACTATCCAAATCCAAAAAGACCAACTATGGAACTTTCCAAAAGGATTACCGGGCTTTGAAAACGAAAAAACATTCTCGTTACTACCGATAGAAGGCAACAATACATTCCAAGTATTACAATCTGTCAACACACCAGCTGTAGCCTTCATCGTCACAAACCCATACACACTCGTAGAAGACTACTCATTTGACATCGACGAGCCTACAATTGAATTGCTCAACATCGAGAAACCAGAAGACCTTTTCGTACTCGGCATCCTAACAGTCAAACAGCCTTTCGAAACATCAACCATCAATTTGCAAGCACCACTCATTTTCCAAATGCATAACCGGACAGCAAAACAAATGATCCTAAACGACAACCGTTTTACAACCCGACACGTCATCGGTCACAGCAAGGAGGAAGTCTAACATGTTAGTCCTCTCCCGAAAAACAAACGAAACCATCAAAATAGGTGACGATATAGAACTCCACATTCTTGAAGTGAAGGGTGACACTATTCGAATCGGCATAGAAGCTCCGAAAACTGTAGACATACTCCGTGGGGAACTGGTCCAATCAATCACTGAAACAAACACAGAGGCACTTACATTAGATGCTTCTCTCTTTTCACAACTAACAAAGAAAGAACAATGATACCTCGAAATGGATGCCCTGGATTACTTCCCGGCATCCATTTTCAATCCGCTACTTACATTCCTTAAAATAAACCAAAATTCAATAAAAACGTTTGAAAACGCTAAACTCCTAACCAACTTGTCCGATACTAATATTGTAAGCGGCAGTAACGAGTTCGGCCGGCTCTTACTCCGTGAGCAACAAATTTACTTAGGGTCACAAGGACGTGAACCCATAAACACTCAAGGAGGAAAATTACAATGAGAATTAATCACAACATCGCGGCTCTTAACACACACCGCCAACTAGGTGCTAACAACACACAAGCATCTAAAAACCTAGAAAAACTATCTTCAGGTCTTAAAATCAACCGTGCAGGAGACGACGCAGCAGGTCTAGCAATCTCCGAAAAAATGCGAGGCCAGATCCGTGGTTTGGATATGGCATCTAAAAACGCACAAGATGGAATTTCTTTAATTCAAACAGCTGAAGGTGCTTTGAATGAAACACATGCAATTCTTCAACGTATGCGTGAATTAGCAGTTCAATCTTCCAATGATACAAATAACGATGCAGATAGGGCAGAACTTCAAAAAGAAGTTAACCAATTGGCTGAAGAGATTACTAGAATCGCTGATAATACAGAATTTAACACTAAAAATCTATTGGGTAAAAATGGATTTGATGGTAAGTTCCATATTGGTGCAAATTCCAGTCAAGACATCTCATTAAAAATCAATGATATGAGTGCAGATACTCTTAAAGTGCTTGAAACATATACGGCAGCAGATGTAACCAATCTTGCTCATGATGGTGCAACTGCAGCGACTGCTAAAGTTTTGCAAGATGAAGGTGGTACGAATGTAGCAGTACATGTTGATGGTGCTTATTATAAACTGTCAGACGTTGAAGCAAATGCTACTAATGATGGATTCGTAGTAAAAGAAGGTGCTAAAGCATTCATTGAAGGTGCTGCATTAGCAGATGCTGAAACTGTAGACCGTGGAATCGATATCTCTGATCAAGCTTCAGCTTCAACTGCAATCAAGACTATTAACGATGCAATCGAAACAGTATCTACTGAACGTTCAAAATTAGGTGCAACACAAAACCGCCTAGAGCACACAATCAACAACCTTGGAACTTCCTCCGAAAACCTAACAGCTGCGGAATCACGTATCCGCGACGTGGATTATGTCTTAGCTGCTGCGTAAGCAGAGACAGACACAGTCGTCCTGACTGGTAACGGTCAGTGAGTACGATCGGGTGAATTGCTGGAAACCCCTGAAGCTTTCTTCCCCACAACGTAACCGGAAACGGTAAGCGTGACGGGCCGAAAAGAAGAGAGATTGGGCAATCAGCAGCCAAGCTCCTGTCTCGAAAGAGTGGAGAAGGTTCAACGACTAGGGTATACCATCTACAGCACTTGCCAGGATGATGAAACCCATAGGAAACGCAAGACTGAGTACCTTGCCGATCCGAAGTGCCCGACCCCTACCGAGCAATCGAAGGGTGAAGATATAGTCTAGTCATTAGTGAAAGCTAATGTTCGCACGATGGCGAAAGAAATGATGGAGTTCACAAAGAACAACATCCTTACTCAAGCAGCACAAGCAATGCTTGCACAAGCAAACCAACAACCACAAGGTGTACTTCAACTTCTGCGTTAATTTTTTTAGCATGGCCGATAATTTGGTCATGTTTTTTTATTTAATAGCTAAATGAACACAAAATCTTACCGATAATTAATATGTAAGCGGCAGTAACGAGTTCGGCCGGCTCTTACTCCGTGAGCAATAAGTTATTTAGGGTCACAAGGACGTGAACCAATAAACACTCAAGGAGGAAATATCAATGAGAATTAACCACAACATCGCGGCGCTTAACACACACCGCCAACTAGGTGCTAACAACACACAAGCATCTAAAAACCTAGAAAAACTATCTTCAGGTCTTAAAATCAACCGAGCTGGGGACGATGCAGCGGGTCTTGCAATCTCCGAAAAAATGCGAGGCCAGATCCGTGGATTGGACATGGCTTCTAAAAACGCACAAGACGGTATCTCTTTGATTCAAACCGCTGAAGGCGCACTGAATGAAACCCACTCAATTCTTCAACGTATGCGTGAACTTGCGGTTCAGTCTTCAAACGACACAAACAATGATTCTGACCGTTCTGAACTTCAAAAAGAGGTAAACCAATTAGCTCAAGAAATTACTCGCATTGCTGAAAATACAGAGTTTAATACAAAAAACCTTCTTGGCGAAAATGGATTTGAGGGAAAATTCCATATCGGCGCAAACACAGGCCAAGATATTGATTTAAAAATTAATGACATGGGTGCTGAAGCATTGAAAGTTGTTGGTAAAGAACTATCAACTACTGCAATTGATACAGATTACCTTGTAACTAATGAAAGAGGCGAAGCAGTAACGATTGCTTATACAGCAGCAGCAACGACTCCAGACACTGCTACTGGTAACGCAGCTGTAGCAAATACTGCTGTCTTTGATAAAGATACAAATACATTGACTATCACTTTAGCGCAAGCAGCAGGTACTAATGAGACTACTGGTGGCGCTGGAGATGCGGCAGCAGGAGCGATTACAGCGACTAAAGATGATGTACTTAAAGCAATTAACAGTGTAGAAGGGTTATCAGCAAAGTTTGCTAATGGAGTAACTGGTACGGATCTAGCGACAGTAGGAACCGGTGGAGCAGTTGCTGTCTCAACTGAAACTGCTGTAGTAGATCCAAATAAAGGGATTAATATATCATCACAAACTTCTGCGTCGGCTGCGGTAAAAACTATTAACGACGCTATCGAAACAGTATCTGCTGAGCGCTCTAAATTAGGTGCAACACAAAACCGCCTAGAGCACACAATCAACAACCTCGGAACTTCCTCCGAAAACCTAACGGCTGCGGAATCACGTATCCGCGACGTAGATTATGTCTTAACTGCTGCGTAAGCAGAGACAGACACAGTCGTCCTGACTGGTAACGGTCAGTGAGTACGATCGGGTGAATTGCTGGAAACCCCTGAAGCTTTCTTCCCCACAACGTAACCGGAAACGGTAAGCGTGACGGGCCGAAAAGAAGAGAGATTGGGCAATCAGCAGCCAAGCTCCTGTCTCGAAAGAGTGGAGAAGGTTCAACGACTAGGGTATACCATCTACAGCACTTGCCAGGATGATGAAACCCATAGGAAACGCAAGACTGAGTACCTTGCCGATCCGAAGTGCCCGACCCCTACCGAGCAATCGAAGGGTGAAGATATAGTCTAGTCATTAGTGAAAGCTAATGTTCGCACGATGGCGAAAGAAATGATGGAGTTCACAAAGAACAACATCCTTACTCAAGCAGCACAAGCAATGCTTGCACAAGCAAACCAACAACCACAAGGTGTACTTCAACTTCTGCGTTAATTTTTTTAGCATGGCCGATAATTTGGTCATGCTTTTTTATTTAATAGCTAAATGAACACAAAATCTTACCGATAATTAATATGTAAGCGGCAGTAACGAGTTCGGCCGGCTCTTACTCCGTGAGCAATAAGTTATTTAGGGTCACAAGGACGTGAACCAATAAACACTCAAGGAGGAAATATCAATGAGAATTAACCACAACATCGCGGCGCTTAACACACACCGCCAACTAGGTGCTAACAACACACAAGCATCTAAAAACCTAGAAAAACTATCTTCAGGTCTTAAAATCAACCGAGCTGGGGACGATGCAGCGGGTCTTGCAATCTCTGAAAAAATGCGAGGCCAGATCCGTGGATTGGACATGGCTTCTAAAAACGCACAAGACGGTATCTCTTTGATTCAAACCGCTGAAGGCGCACTGAATGAAACCCACTCAATTCTTCAACGTATGCGTGAACTTGCGGTTCAGTCTTCAAACGACACAAACAATAATTCTGACCGTTCAGAGTTACAAAAAGAACTACACCAACTATCTCAAGAAATTACACGTATTGCAGATAATACTGAGTTCAATACAAAAAACCTTTTAGGGAAAAATGGATTTGAAGGCAAATTCCATATTGGTGCTAATGAAGGTCAAGCTATCGATTTAAAAATAAATAATATGGATGCCGAATCATTAAAAGTTATTGGCTATACAGGAGCAAAGGTAGATTTAAATAACAATGCCGCTATTGAAGTATCTTCAAACCTTTCAACAGCTGTAGAAATTAATTTTACTGCTGCTAAAACAGGGAATAACGATGCTGCAGTTAAAGAAACTACAGCCACAGTAGGAGCAGATGGTAAAATTACAGTGACTTTAGCACAAGCCGCTGGTACTGGTGCAGCTGCAGGGGCTATTACTGCAACTCAGCAAGATGTATTAGATGCACTAAATAAAACTGGGATTGTAACTGCTACCCAAAAAGGAGCGGGTGATCTTTCAACAGCCGCAGCTGTTGGAGCAGCAGCAACTACTGCAACTGCGGGAACTATTGATGAAGATAAAGGAATCAATATTTCAACGCAAAGTAATGCATCTGATGCTATTAAGACTATTAACAACGCAATTGAAACAGTATCAGCAGAACGTTCTAAACTCGGTGCAACACAAAACCGCCTAGAGCACACAATCAACAACCTCGGAACTTCTTCTGAAAACCTAACAGCTGCGGAATCACGTATCCGCGACGTGGATTATGTCTTAGCTGCTGCGTAAGCAGTGACAGACACAGTCGTCCTGACTGGTAACGGTCAGAGAGTACGATCGGGTGAATTGCTGGAAACCCCTGAAGCTTTCTTCCCCACAACGTAACTGTAAACGGTAAACGTGACGGGCTGAAAAGAAGAGAGATTGGGCAATCAGCAGCCAAGCTCCTGTCTCGAAAGAGTGGAGAAGGTTCAACGACTAGGGTATACCATCTACAGCACTTGCCAGGATGATGAAACCCATAGGAAACGCAAGACTGAGTACCTTGCCGATCCGAAGTGCCCGACCCCTACCGAGCAATCGAAGGGTGAAGATATAGTCTAGTCATTAGTGAAAGCTAATGTTCGCACGATGGCGAAAGAAATGATGGAGTTCACAAAGAACAACATCCTTACTCAAGCAGCACAAGCAATGTTGGCTCAAGCAAACCAACAACCACAAGGCGTACTTCAACTTTTACGTTAATTTTAGACTTATTCAAAGAGACTCTAGTTTTGCTAGGGTCTCTTTTTGGTGTATTTTAGCAGAAGTATTCAATGTTTCATTGAGAGTGCTACAAAATCTGTAAATTATGCCGATAAAGATATTATAAATGATATTATTAGAGGTAATGCAGATGATGATAATTAGACAAAACATTCTAGGTCTTAAAGTAAGCAATAAACTAGATGCAACTAACAGAAAAGCTTCCAATTCGTTAAAAAGACTTTCTTCAGGCTTGAAAATTAATCAAGCTGCTGATGATGCAGCTGGTTTAGCAATTTCGGAGAAAATGAGAGCACAGATTAGAGGGCTGGATCAAGCAAATAAAAACATACAAGATGCTGTTTCATTGATCATGACTGCGGAAAAAGGGCTTTCTGACATAAGTGATCCAAGTTTATTAAGGATTAGAGAGCTAGTTGTTGAAGCTGCAAATGGTACATTGAATTCTCAGGACCGGTTGTATATTCAACAAGAAGTTGATCAATTAAAAAAGGGTATTAACGATATTGCCAACAATACACACTTTAATGGGATTAATCTCCTTAACCAAATTGTAAAGGACAGCTCACTTGATGAAGTAATAATACAGCAGGGTTTAGCAGCTAAACTAACAGTTCCAAATCCGCTTGTCTCAAGTTTTCAGGTTTTTGCAGGTCAGAATGATACTTTTGAATTTCAGGTGAATGGCAAGTTGACGAAAATTCAAATACCTCCGGGTCAATATAATCGCAACTCTCTACTTGAAGAACTTAATTCAAAACTGAAAGCTCATAACGTGCCTCTTACTGCATCGTATTCCGAAGGCTTACCTAAATTGGAATTTACAAGTCCGATAGGAGATTATTCAATTGAAAATGTCACTGGAGATGGTACAGAGGGATATTTAATTACGTTAGTACATGCAAGTCGAACTGGTGGGGTTGCAAGATCAGGTTTGCCTGCATTAAACCCAGGAATAACAATTACCTTTGGCGTTAACGATACTTTGACCTTTGAAGTGAACTCGAAATCTTATTCAATTAGTATTCCATCCGGAGAATATACCGTATACGGAGCCTTACAATCAGACCAAAATGAAAATTCAACCTTACTGGAGCATATAAACACGCAACTTAATAGTGTTGGAGCCCCGGTTAAAGCTCAATTTATTTATTATAAAAATCCGGATCCGCCATTTAACAATGGAACAGGATTATATTTTACTGCGCTCGAAAGTCCAGATAAATCAAGTAGCCTAGCTGATGGTATGCATACATTTGGTAATTTCGGTGGGAATGCAAAGTCAACATTATTTGATAGTACAGTAAGCGGATGGAATGTTAAAGATTCTTCGACTCTTGAATCTGGAATAATAAAAACCCATCCTGCGTTTGTAACTGGGGAAGCGGATCTTTCCAAAGGATTAGTGATTGTAAAAGGAGAAAATGATACTTTTAATTTTGATTTAAATGGCAATGAAAAATCAATTACTCTACGACCAGATTCATACAGTGCTTTAAGTTTGATAAATGAAATAAATTACCAGCTCAATAGTAATAATATTGAAGTCACAGCAGAGTTGAATTCATCAAATAAAATAGTTATTAAACAAACCAATCCAACTAGTGGAGATAAAATCAACCACTTATCTGGAAATGCCATGCCGAGTTTGTTTTACGAAATCATCCGTGGAAAAGCCCCTGTTGTTGAAACTAATATTATTCCCTCGGAAGGGAATTTAAATGTACAGGTTGGTCCAAATAGTGGTGATAGTTTTAAAATAGCTCTAACTAATGTAGGCGTAGCAGCTCTGGGTATAGATGATCTTGCAGTAATGACTATTGAGAGTGCGAACAAAGCAATTGCAGCTATTGATAATGCAATTAAAATTGTATCATCTGAGCGCGGAAGATTTGGCTCATATCAGAATCGGCTAGAGTATGCAACTCAGCAGACTTCTGTTGCTGCTGAAAACTTAACTGCTGCGGAATCACGTATCCGCGACGTGGATTATGTCTTAGTTGCTGCCTAAGCAGTGACAGACACAGTCGTCCTGACTGGTAACGGTCAGTGAGTACGATCGGGTGAATTGCTGGAAACCCCTGAAGCTTTCTTCCCCACAACGTAACTGGAAACGGTATGCGTGACGGGTCAAAAAGAAGAGAGATTGGGCAATCAGCAGCCAAGCTCCTGTCTTGAAAGAGTGGAGAAGGTTCAACGACTAGGGTATACAATCTACAAGCGTAAGCTCATGATGATGAAACCCATAGGAAACGCAAGACTGAGTACCTTGCCGATCCGAAGTGCCCGACCCCTACCGAGCAATCGAAGGGTGAAGATATAGTCTAGTCATTAGTGAAAGCTAATGTTCGCACGATGGCGAAAGAAATGATGGAGTTCACAAAGAACAACATCCTAACTCAAGCAGCACAAGCAATGTTGGCTCAAGCACAACAAAGCCCGCAAGGAGTACTTCAACTTCTTCGGTAATGTTGTACGGGCGTCTTAACTGGTAACGGTTAAGAGCATGACTGGGTGAATTGCTGGAACCTCCTAAGAGCTCTTCTGCCACAGCGCAACTGGAAACGGTAAACGCGATGGCCTGAAAAACGAAGAGATTGGACAATCAGCAGCGAAGCCCCTGTCGGGAAACCGTGGGGAACGTTCAACGACTAGGATATACCGTCTAAGGCAATCACTATGACGATGAAATCCGTAGGGTGTTACGAGTCGTAACATTCGAAGTGCCCAGCCCTTGTGTGTTAGCAGGGTGAAGATATAGTCTGACCTCGTTTAGAAATAACGGGACAAGTCGCAAGCAAACCAACAACCACAAGGCGTACTTCAATTGCTACGTTAATATGGTTAACAAAACGCGGTCCGGAGTTATTCGGATCGCGTTTTTCTCTTGCTTTTCTTGTTAAGAATAATATGACAAAAAATAGTTTTCCTGATCTTTAAAACTTAAAACACTATTGCTCTATTAAAGGAATTGCATTCAAAACAATACTCTACCAACTCACTAATCGTCAATCCAGTCTGTTGCCGTATCCTCGCTAGATTCAGCCTGTGCGCTTCTCTAATAACAATTTGATAGTTATTCATATCTTTTGGTTCGCTACGAAGTTGAAGAAAAGTGTGGAAAATATGATTGGTGCAAACTGTGTTTGTTGTTGAATCGATAAAGAGTGTTACTAGTGAATTAAGCTTCTCGTTTATTTCAGCTGTAGGTTTTTCAATTTTATAAATGGAAGGTAAATAGATTGTCGTTCTTGTAGCAATTGGCTGAAGTGGTTGGATTACTAATGATTTCCTGTTCATTGATTCGTGTAGCCAGGGAGAAACAAGATGAAGAAAGTAATGAATCTGAAATTTATCATATAGAATTAAACGATTTTGTGCATCCGTTTTAAAATGTAATTTCCATTTATTCCATAACAAACACTTCAGAAATTCAATTTCTTCATTAGTAAAGCTGTCTGTCGATAAAATAATTTTATGCATAACACCGTTAACGATTTTTAAATGACCGTCGTCTTGGTACCACCAAGCTAATGATCGCTCGTCCATATGTTGTTGAATCCATTGTTTAGGCAAGCGCTTCTTTCCCTGAGGATACCAAATTTTATACAATGAAGTGATTAATTCATCTGTCTTTGATTGGACAACATAGCTCTCCGAAAAACCTTTCGACAGACGTTTGTCTAGTACTTTGCGGTATGCTGGACGATTGATTGGAATGTCATTTACTAATTGCTCATAACAATGATATGTCCACCCAAAATCCTCTGTTCGATGCATAAATTGAAAGCGCGGTTTTCTTCTATCCTGCTTCGTCATACAACCATCCCCCAATAATTTTCCGCACATGTAGTTCATAAAAGACATATCCTACCCCCCTTTTCTAAAGAACATATATTCTTATTGTATCAATTTTCTTAAGATAAGCCATCATTTAACTAACGGCTATTCCTGTCGATAAATACAGTAGGAATAAACTTGGAATGTATGGAGGAAATCATTTTGAAATTAATTATTGGAGAACAAGTCATTGAATACATTATACCAACAGCAGAGGAAGTCATTGAACGGATAAATGAATACGTAACAGGCGGGCTCTATTTCAGTCATTTCATTGCTGATGGAACAGAAGTATATGACGAGCATGAAGAATTTTTGGAGCAGAAATTAGAGTCCATTGAAGAGCTGCATGTAGTCATTAAAACGGAGAAGGAATTCATGAATGACGTTCTCTTGTCAGCAGAGGAGTATTTGCAACGGGCTGTTCCTGAGCTTCGTACATTGGCAGATGATTTTAACCGTGTTCCTACGGCTGATACATGGGATCGATTTGAACTATTGATAGGTGGAGCGGATTGGCTCAATGATATGTTAAAAGTAGTGAATAACAGCCATGAACGCCCGTCAGATTGGAAGACGTTTCAGAAGCTGACGTCTACGCTACAAGCTGAAGTGTCCAAGCTTGGAAAGGCTTTAGAAAAGAAAAAGAACCGTGAAATTGCTGCTATCCTGAAGAATGGATTTTTGCCTGTCTTTGAACAGCTAGAGAAGGCATTCGGCGAGACGATTGATTCGGAGTTTATTCGTAAAAACTTGAATTAAGACCATGTGTTTTTGGCAGCTTCTAGAGGCTGTCTACTTATTTTCTAAACCACTAGCCTCTCTTAAACATTGGAGTTAAACAGAATAAGATACATTTAGATTGCCCATCAACAATAATTGGTGAGCAATCTTTTTTATTCCCAGAGATAGTAGCCAAGAAATGATATGCCATTGCCAACTCCAATGTTTTTCATTATTGTTAGAATATACATTATACTCCAAAGGGATGATTGCATGATTTACGAAATTCGAAAAGTAGATAAAAAGAATCATGAAGAAATACTGTCTCTCCGAGTCACAGTTGAACAGCAAGGCTTTATCGAGTCTCCTGCAGAGTGTTTGAAGGATGCTGAGGAGTGGCCGGAGTTTCGGCCAGTTGGATTGTATGCTGATAATCAGTTAGTCGGTTTTGCGATGTATGGTGCGCTGTTGGACAGTGGGGGCGGACGGAATTTGTGGATGGATCGGCTTTTAATCGATGCACAGCATCAACGAAAGGGCTATGGCCGGCGGTTTACTGAACTGCTAATTGAGTACGGAGCCGGAATTGGAGGAATGGATCATCCATGAATGGGTGCATCCTGAGACGTTTGCACTTCACTTGCAACGCTCGGCGTTCGTTAAAACGGAGGATCGATTTATAGGAGGAGACGTTGTCGTCTGGGTGAATGATGAGGACGTTATTCAGCATGCTGCCTATTGCATTGATGGCGTGTTGTTCTTTAATAAAAGTGGTCAGATTTTCACTAACCCGTGGAAAATTGTTGATTGGTCGGATCTAGAAGAGGATTGGAAACGGTATACATCTATCGTTTATAGGAAACATCTTCCGTGTCACAGTTAACACTCCCTCTAAAGTGTTAGGGTTTGTCATTTTGCAGAGTGGAGATTATATCGTCAGAAGTCTGTTTTTATGTTAAAATGAGAAGGAATCGAATGAAAACTGTCGATTCTTGACAATCACACCTAAAGATCTTCATATATATTCATTAAAAAAGTGGGAGGAATGAAAATGAGCCAAGCTGTCACCCAAGAAGTCATCTTACAAGCTATTCTCGAGTTATCTGCTCAAGTAAAAGCAAACAAAGATGAATGGAAGGCAGACATCAAAGAAGTCAAAGATGAAATAGGTCTTTTGAAGTCGGATGTAGCCACGTTAAAAGAGGATGTAGCTACGTTAAAAGAAGATGTTGCCAGCATCAAGGACTGGATGGTAAAGACAGATGAACGTCTTGAAACAATCGATGCAAAGATGGATGTGTTTACAAAAGGCTTGCTTGATACGCAGGCTGAAGTCGTTAAACTGAAAAAAGTATTGTAACAACGTGAAAAAGACTTTGCAGTTTCGTTAATTACTAGCCGTTATCTAGGAGAGAAGCCTAGAGTAACGGCTTTATTAATGGAACTAACCATTTTTTCTGAAATAGAAAACGCCTGTTGCCATGGAACATGACGTTTTCTAGTATGATTACAACAGATTCATTAACCTCTTAATTACCTATAAGTTATAGAAACAGCAATCACTCCCACTCGTCATCCTCATCCCAATCAAAATACTGCTCTGGTCCTTCTCCTTTTTCCGCTAACACAAACGGTTCAATTGGATCTGTTCGCTCCCTATCAATTTGCTCAACTTCAACGATAAATGTCCATTCAGCTCCAAAATCATACACATAGAGAAAACGTTGGCCGACTTGTAAGCCGAGCGTATCGATGCGGATTAAGGAAGCATCTGTGTGTTCAAACTCATCGTTTGGAGAGCCAATGCAGTTGTGGGACCACTTTTTACCGTCCATGAAAAAACTGTATAAATGCTCATCTTCAAAGCCGTATGATTGGAGGATGAGTTGATGCAAATCATCCATTGTCGACTGGCCGTTAAATACGAGTCTCCTCCATGCCCGGGTCTCGTAAAGTACTTTGAATGTATAGGTCCCTTCTTGATAACGCTCCTGTTCACGAGGCAAGGTGTTTGTTAATTCCCCTGCAGGAAAGTGTGGAATGAAAGGTTGATGGAACGGTTGATCGCTTTGATCGACTGATAAATAATCATCTAGTTTGTCGTAATCCTCATCGTTTAGGAAAAATCCAATAATGTCTTCAGTTGGCGCGCCAGGAAACCAATCCGGTTCGTGGTTTTGTTTCCGATAAGCAATGTTCCATGCTTCCAAACTTCTTTCAAAAATGAGAATAGGCATGATTGCCGTCCCTAATTTGGTCAAAGTGATGCTTTTCGCAAAGTATGCGTCTTTCCGAAAGTACTGTTGAATCTGTTCCACATCGTCTTCACATTGCCATAAACCGAACCACTCAAAGTACAGTAAGAAATAATGCCAATTCCAAGTCGATGATTTAATCTCTTGGCCAAACGGCGTTTTAGGGGGTGTAATCGAGACAGGCATGCCAGGACCAATTCGGTGTAGCGCAGCAAAAATATAAGCGTGAGTTGCTTCGGGCGTAGCAGTCGTTAACGTTTGCCAATTTGTATCCACCCAGAAAATCTCTAGTAGAGCACAGTATTTTTCACTATGCGTCAAACGTTTATATTGGTCAATACGATCGGTGCTGAGAAGATAGGCACTTGTAGCGTTTCGCTTAATGAGCACAAGCCGACCACTAATCGCTAAGTGATAAAGGAAGTGAATGTAAGGATAAGATTTTTGATCGGAATTGACGGTCGCAAGTGGTGCTTTTATACTTAATAAATCATTGAGGGCAACCAAGTGTTTCCGCGTCATATATTCATTCGTTTTCGTCAAAGCAATCTTATGTTGTTGGCAATAGTCTATAAAACGTTCAAAGTCGGTAATCAAATCCTCTGGAAAATTGCCTTTCTCATGGGGTGGTACTTGAATAATCGGCTGTTCCACATCGTCTTGAATTGCATCTAAAAATGATAATTGCTGAGGGTGCTTTCTCAATTGGTTACATCTCCTTATAGCATCTCGATTCGTTTTAGTTATGTACAGTGTAGCAATAGTACCCTATGAATTTCTACTATCCAATCAAATACCTAAATAGGTTGACAATTAATTAACTTAAGATACACTTAAATAAGAACGTATATTCCTGTATATGGTAGATTTATTCTAAGGATAAACACGTTCAAACATGCTATGATAAGTATAAAGAAAGTCGGACAAAATTTTGAAGGGAGGGAACCTGATGAACATCGAACTGAAAGAGATGTTGCAGTCTGGCATTCATGAAGCCATTCAACCACTGTATGACCGATTTGACAAGTTGGAATCCAGATTTGATGTGCTTGAATCCAGATTCGACAACCTTGAATCAAGATTCGACCAATTTGAGACGTATACAAAAAACAAATTTGCAGAAGTGGATGCGAAACTTACGTCAATTTCACAACAAGTTGCTGAGCCCACTCAACAGATGGTGGAAATGCGGGAACAGATGGGTATGAAGAGTGAATACATTCCGCAAATGGCCAGTATAAACGGTCGCTTGGATGAGTTAGAAATTGATATGAAAATCCTTAAAAAAGCGATAGCGAATTAAATAATAATCTCTTCTTCCATTGCGAGTTCGCAGTGGTTTTTTCGTTTTCAAATTAACTCATACCTTCTCCCTTACCACTCACATCATTTCACGATTTCTCCAACTATCAACCAATTCAGAACCTTCTTATGTTAAACTAGACTAAAAGATTCAGCAAAGCAGGTGATCGATACCAATGCAAGTGAAACCGGTCATACAATCGAAGCTTATGGCACCTATGCCAGCTGCTACGTATATGCGTAGAGCTTCATTCATAAAAAAGATGCGGCAAGCGGAGTACGTAAAGTTGACGCTTGTGCATAGTGGTGCGGGGTACGGAAAAAGTTCCGGGCTTTCGGCGTTCATTCATGATTTGAAAGCAGCGTCTAGCTGGTATTCTGTTGCGCAAGAAGATGATGACATCTTGCCGTTCCTCACCCATTTAACACATAGTATTCGCAGAGTCCATCCGGCATTGGATCGATCGCTTGTGGAATGGGAAGAGTCTGTCGTTCTGCCAAAAGACGTTGATATCGAGCAATGGCTCGCAAAATTTATGAATGCACTTTGTGAAATTGAAACACCGTTGTTTATCGTCATCGATGATTTTCATCACGTCGACCATGTGTTTACAATTAATTATATCCTCGAGAAACTTATTTCATTGTTGCCGCCACATGTCCACCTCGTCATCGCATCACGCACGCGGCCGAGGTGGTCGAGTCTCGTGAAATTAAAGTTGTCGGGGCAGTTATGTGAACTAACAGAAGCAGATCTGTTGTTTTCTGAAGAGGAAGTTTCCGTGTTTTACGAAGATTATTTTCACCAACCGTTAACGACGGAAGAGGCGGCTTCCATTATACGATTGACAGAAGGGTGGGCGATCGCCGTCAACTTGTTGGCCATCCATCTGACAGGATCCAACGAAGACTTTTCCATTGAAATGAAACCCGCCTTACAAGACCTATTCGCGTATTTATCGGAAGAAGTGTTCAACCGGATGACACCGCACGAACAGGAATGTGCACTTGCGTTTTCCGTGTTCCAAACGTTTACCGAAGACGTAATCGACGCTTTTTATGGCGAGGAAGCAGTCATTGTGTTACGTGAACTTGCAAACCGCCACGTATTCATTCAATCGCTTGGTGAGGGGGCTTATCGTTACCATGCGCTGTTCCAACAATTTCTCGAACGCAAATGGCAATCGATTGATCCGTCTCAATACGTCACCATCCAAAAAAAAGCAGTCGCTTATTTTATTGACGAACGAGATGCGAACCAAGCCATTTTACATGCTGTAAAGACTGGGGACGCGGACTTCATCGGAGCAGTCATTGTCGAAAATGGAGCTGCTCTCATTCAATCCGGCCAATTTGAATGGTTGCTTGATATATGTAAGGCGTTAGACGTGGCAATAAAAGACAAGCATTATCCCATTTATTACTTTGAAGGGGAAGCACACCGCTACCGGGCTTTTTATGAAAAAGCACGTATCGCTTATACAAAATGCATCGACAACGCGACAGTTCAGCAAGATGATTACTATATCGGAAAAGCACATGCTGGAATTGCGCACATATACTTGGATACAATTCAGCCAGGTTTAGCGGACCCGCATTTATTAAATGCCATCTTCTATTCCGAAAAAAGCGAGCGGACCACTTGTTTAGAAAAAGAGCGGCTTAAACGTCAATTCGCCGAGAATCTCGTTAACTTAGGCAAAGCGCAAGCGGCAGAACAATGGGTAAACAGTGAAATCGCGGAGCAACAAATTTTACAAGAAGGGAACTTGGATGCCCGCATAGCATTGCGAACGGGAAAATTGACAGAAGCACAAGCGATCCTGACAACACGCGAACAGAATTCTAATTTACCGGATTCTCATCGAGAGTCCGATGTACTGTTATCCTTACTTTATTCGATGACGGGACAAGCGGAGCTGGCAATGGAATGTGCCGCAAACGGTATTCGATTAGGGGAAGAAGAAAAATCGGCGTTCATCGAAGCGGTTGGTTGGATTCGGATGGGGCACGCGAAAGTTTTACATGATGCGAGTGAGACGGAAACTGCAAAAGCGTATTATTTACGGGCGATTGAACAGATGGATGATTTGAAAGTATCTCGTGGAAATGCCGAGCCGTATATGGGGTTATCGATTTTATTGGCAAGGCAAGGAAATTTTTCGGAAGCGATTCAATATGGCAAAGCGGGCTTGCTGGAAACGGAACGCGTTCAAGACGGCTGGCTATCCGGCCTCATTCATATCGGATTGGCCATTGTGTATGTGTATGCACAGCAGGAAGATTTTGCGGAAGAACACTTGAAAAAAGCTGAAGTGCTATTAATACAATGTGGTGATCGTTATGGAGAAATGCTGACCGCATTCTGGTTCATGAAGATGTATGGCGTAGCTGGAACTGTCGAGTCATTTTCAACTTACGCGAATCGTTTCTTCACACTCCTTGCAGAACAGAAATACGATTTTTATGTAACAACAGACACCATTTTTGGCCCATTTGATCGACAATCGATGCATCCGCTCGTTCTTCAAGCAGCAGAACAACTACCTGAACATGACGGCGTCCAGCATGCGATCCATGTCCTCCAATTACAAGACGTACAAACACATCCAGGTTACAAAGTGGATGTCAACATGTTGGGACCCTTTACTGTCCATCTAGGCATGGAGGAAGTGCATGAACGCAAGTGGCAGCGTGACAAAGCAAAAGAACTGTTCCTTTATTTATTGCTCAATAAAAATCGATTTGTCCCGAAAGAGGAAATCATGCTCGCGTTATGGACTGATGTCGAAGAGAAAACGGCTGATCGGGATTTCAAAGTCGCCCTCAATGCACTCTTAAAAGTACTGGAACCGAACCGGACAGCAAGGGAACCGTCCTTTTTCGTCCTACGGAAACAGACGATGTATCGATTGAACCCGAAAGCGGTCATACAAACAGACGTGGAACGGTTTAAAGTCTACATGGAGAGAGGATTAGCGGAAAAGTCGGCATCGAAAGTAGTAGAAGCTTTGCTGAAAGCCGCTTCGCTCTACAAAGGAAAACTTTTCGAGGAAAAAATGACGGTCGAATGGATTGTGCAGGAACGTGAACAAATGGAACAGCAATACATTCTCGTTCTCGAACGTATCGCGCAATCCTACACCCGTCTGCAGCAATACAACAAAACAATTGAATGGGCAGAAAAACTCGTACGCATCGACCCAACATGGGAAGAAGCCTACCGCTTGCTCATGTACGCCCACTACCAACTGCAAAATCGTCCTCAATCCATCAAGTGGTACAATAAATGTAAAGAAGTATTACGAAATGAGTACGCAATCAATCCGATGGAAACAACCGAGCAAATGTATAAAATGATTATGAATGAACTGTAGGAAGCCTACTTACCGCTTCCTGCAGTTTAATGAAAATGAGTAAACACGCATACAAAAACGTTAGCAATAGCTTAACAAACCTGTCCCATCAAAAACCGGGTAATGCAATAAAAACGAGCAAAACAAATAGAGAACCGCCAGCCTCGCCTATTAATTGTTTAACGGAATAAGAGTTTCACAATATGTTCTCACCTGTGCTCTTTACTTTCTTCCGTCAATCTCCGGATTTCATTTCATACAGATACAACTCATCTCCGTCTAAAAACAGCAATTTATCCTCACGATTATTGACTAATTGTGGAATAACGGGTTGACCGTCTGGTTTTATTAACTCAATTTTTCGGACAGTCTTAAATTCATTTTCTATTCGTTTGAGCTCAAAAAGTATTCGTCCACTAATTCCCTGGTGTGCTACAATTTTATCCCCTTTTACTGCAAACGCTCCTCTAAAAGCAATATCCTCGGTTGAATAGTACTCTGTCCGATTATCTTTTCGAATACCAAACTTTGCATCGATGCTGAAGAAAAAAATGATTTGTCCGTGTGCTGTACCATTCAGTGCCAAACATTCAAAAATAGCATATTGTTTATCATCTTCTAATGAGTCGATTTGAACTCCAGATGCATTCCAACCGACTAAACCACTACGCCCAATTGGTTTCTCCCATCCGTAATTACCGAAAACACCTTCATCAAAGTACCCAGTCCAAATCTCTTGATCCTTAGTAACATAGACTTTTCCGATGCCGTCACCTAAACAAAATGACCGTACGAAACTACCGTTCTTATCATAGACGCGAGCGTTTTCTTCAATATTGGATGCATCATGATAGTAAGATCTTGCACAAACCAGAAGTACATGATCGTTATCAATGGGCTGTACGTGATGATAATTCCAAGTTTCATTTGGTAAATGAAGCACAGTCTTCTGTCCGTCTTTCACATAAATGACTTGATAATAGTAACTTTCTTCAGTAATCGTTGCAGGGAACGAACCGTTAACTAATGGTGGGTGCTCATTTACGAGTAGGATGTAAACATCATTATCGTGTCCTATTGCGATTGACAATGGTGTCATGTGTTTCAACTCTTCTTGTAAGTTAGCTATGGGCTGTATAGGTATTTTGGTTATTGATACCAATCTTAATCAGCAACCTTTCATCTATTATTGGTTGGTCTTAGTAAAGCTTGAAAAGATGCGACTTATAAAACGTCCGCTTTGGCTTAGTAATTATTCATCATCTAGTTCAGTAACTTCACCATCGTGTAATAACTACTTCCCGGTGGATAATCTTTCACTTCTCCAACGACAACATACCCGTGCAATTCATAAAATGTTTTTGCTTGAAAATCAAACGTTGTTAACAGTACTTTAGTTGCGCCCTTTTTATAGGCAATGTCTTCGACTCTTTGTAATAATAAACGGCCCAATCCATTGCCGCGTAAATTTGGATGGAGCCAAAAGTCATTGATTTCAACCCAATTCCAATATACTTCCGCTGCAATCCCACCAATCCAATTGCCGTCATCATCGCCTACAATCAAATGGATAGGTTGTATTGCACCTTGCTGTCTACTATTTTCATGATGGATCGAATGCTCATTATTAAACTCTCTAATTTTCGTTTTCAGAAAGGCCGAAAAATCCTCGTTGCTCTCCAATACGGTATCAATCGTGTAGTTCATCTCATTGTTCTCCAATCAAAGATTCATAGGTTGTTCATTCGAAAAACGACATATGCGGTTTCTCCTGCTTATAATAATCCATTCTTTCTTGCAAAGTACCTGTATGAAATTCAAACTTGTGGCCATCAGGATCAGTAAAATAAATCGACTTTTTGTCTCGAGCATCTCGAGGTCGTCCTGAAAGAATCGTTACACCAAGCTTCTTCAACAGTTCATATGCATGCGAAAATTCAGCTTCTTCTATTGAAAACGCAATATTTGTATATGATTCGCTTATCTCATTTCGTGGGATATCTTTCTCTTCATTAAGCGCTAACCACAGTCCGTTCAAATCAAAATAAGCAGTACTTTTTCCTTTAACGAGCAGTTTTGCATTAAACACATCTTCATAAAACCGAATGGAACTCTCTAAATCGGAAACAGAAAACAATAAATGATTTAGACCTTTGACTTGCAATAAATTCACCTCATTTATACACATATTTACAGCAATACGACAAACGTTTTTTCAGTTTGATGTATCGTCCAGAGAGTAGAGAATTAATGAATTTGTGGTTAGAATTATTTAATGAGTATTTCAATTTGATCGCTATGTTTTTCCATCAATTCATTTAGGTAGTCATTGTTTTTCTTATCAAATTCCTTTAGCTCTACTTCGTCAAAACTATCCGGATCACCAAAGGTTTCTCGGACATATGCATGTATATAGGCAATTTGTTCACTCCTACGTTCTACATATTTTGAATAATAATCTTCAGCATTCATCCCTAACTTCTTTGCTTGCGATGTAATAAATACTTGTATAGATTCTCGTAATGAATCGTTTTCATGTTGTGGTAGCTGCAACAACATTTCCTGTTGGGAAGCAATATCCTTAGAAACGTCTACCTTCATTTCTTTAGCTTCTTGAAGCAATAACTCGAGTTTCACAGCCCCTTCGATGTTTCCTATTACTTTTTCGTCTTCATACATAAAACGTAAATCGCCAATCGTAATTTCTTGTCCATTCACAATCGCAGCAATGTCCTCATCGTCATAATCGCTTAGATTACGACCGCTTCCTTGGCAACCCGCCAACGATATAAGTAATAAAAAAGTAATGACACTGTAGACAAACCTTTTCATAATGCACCCCCAGTCCTTTGTTCAATCTTAAATAATGAAAAGCTTCTCCATTTCAATTCCCGCAATTCTCAACTCCTCAGTTCACTAACTCCAATGTGTTTTTTGTTTCAATGAATGATTGCTAAGGAAGTAAAACATTGTAATAACAACTGCGCAAACAAAAGGATAGCCAAAATAAACTGAAAAACGCATATGGTCCACTAAACTAAACTCTCCCCATTCAAGCCATAATCGCCAACCCATTCCTATGGAGCTTAGTATTAAGGAAAGCATAAAAACAACCCAAACTTTATCTGAAAATAAGCCTGCAAAAATATTAGCCGCAAGGAAATATAGGAATAATGTCAAACTCATACTGAACAAGTTAAACCCTTTTAATCCTGGTATTACAAACGTGAATGTAATTCCCGAATAGAAAAGGATGATGCATACCGCGAGTAACAGAAATGCAGTTCTTGAATCTCCTACTCTTTCATAAAACTGTTCACTTAACAAATGCAACCCCCCATACCTAATCTACATAGTCATTTCATTTGTATTGTACGTGACTTGCTCATTTCTTACACTCAAACGAATAGCTGCTCGTCACAGAATTATGGATTTCCAAAACAATACTTCCGCCAACCTCATAACACCCTTCACTCGCGAGTTTAATCTCTTTCGTATTAAAGTAACTCGTAGTCAATACCATAAACGCAACAATGAGCAATGCAACTGCTCCCACTGACCATACTTTCGTCGCAACGGCTTTCTTTTGTTGATCCATCTTTACCACTCCTTTCTCAGTAAGAACGTCTACAACCATAACTCTCCAATTTAACGGACAAACCTCTTACCATCTTCTACGAATTAAAATCATATAAGTTCCAACAATTCTAAAGATAGCTAGCGGCATTGCTAGTTTTGGACTCGTCTTTATCTCGTAGTTATGTATTGAATTGTATTTTTCTTTTTTTCTATCTCCTTGCTAAGGAATTAATTTGAACATCATCAATCCCTTTCTTTAATCAAATCTTTTTTAAACTAGACTTGCCTTAATCTCTGCACAGTTCGCAGAAATACGGCAAATCGAAACACCTTCGTGGTTCGATTTGTAACTGAAATGTAACTCGCATCCTTTACAGTAAGAACTAGAAAGAAAGCGGTTACAAAAACGACATGAAAAGAGGGGTTCACGTTGAAGAAAAAGCTATGGTTGTTCTCTTTACTCGCAATGATGCTCATCATCCTTGCCGCTTGTAACATTGACGAAGACACGGAAAAACCGGAAGCGTCAACTGGAGACGATAACGGTGAAGAAGTGCAAGGTACCATCAAAATCGGTGTCCTCGCTTCCTTGACCGGAGCACTTGAAGCGTACGGCAAGCAAACAAAACAAGGCTTCGAATTAGGTCTTGAATATGCGACAGGCGGAACGATGGAAGTCGCTGGTAAGAAAATCGAAGTCGTCTTTGAAGACACAGAAACAAAGCCAGAAGTCGCTGTACAAAAAGCTACGAAACTATTAGAAGAAGACGAAGTGGACTTCATCGTCGGTTCTTCTAGCTCAGGGGATACATTGGCAGTTCTTCCGCTTGCTGAAGAATATGAAAAAATTATGATCGTTGAACCGGCTGTTGCGGACAGTATCACAGGTTCTGAATTCAACCCGTTTATCTTCCGTACAGCGCGTAACTCATCACAAGATGCTGTTGCTGGAGCTGCCGCTATTGCAGGTCCGGGCGTGAAGATTGCTACGTTTGCACCGGATTATTCTTTCGGTTGGGATGGCGTCGCAGCGTTTAAAAAAGCAGCTGAAGATTTAGGGGCTGAAGTTGTCCTTGAAGAGTTTGCAGATCCTGCAGCTACAGACTTCACATCCAACCTTCAAAAAATTATTGAAGAAGATCCAGATTACTTGTATGTCGTATGGGCGGGTGCCAACTCCCCTTGGAATCAAATTGCAGATTTGAAGCTCCAGGAAAAAGGCATCAAGATTTCAACAGGTGCACCGGATATCGCGGCACTTTCTGTGATGGAACCACTTATCGGCATGGAAGGGTTCACGGTTTATTACCATACGCTTCCTGACAATGAAGTGAATGACTGGCTCGTGAAAGAACACAAAGAACGTTTTAATGGCGAAGTTCCGGATTTATTTACACCCGGGGGCATGTCAGCGGCGATTGCGATTGTCGAAGCGTTGAAGAAATCTGAAGGGGATGCGGACGGCAACAACTTGATTAGCATTATGGAAGGAATGTCATTTGAAACACCAAAAGGAACGATGACATTCCGTGAAGAAGACCACCAAGCGATGCAATCCCTGTATTCCATTAAGCTTGAAAAACAAGACGGTGTCCCTTATCCAGTGCCAGTTCTTATTCGAGAACTTACACCGGATGAGACGGAGCCACCGATTAATAACTAAACAAGAAGGACAGTGCGCGTACTGTCCTTCTCAATCGGATGAACCGTGCATTCATCCGATTGAGAAGGATGGAACAGGTGGGAGGAGAGGGAAAGATGGATCCAATTTTAAAGACCGATCAGTTAACGATCCGTTTCGGCGGACATACAGCAGTTTCCAACGTCAGTTTTGAAATGCCTGCGCGACAATTAAAATCAATTATTGGCCCAAATGGTGCGGGCAAGACGACGTTTTTTAATTTACTGAGTGGTGAATTAAAACCGACAGAAGGCGAAGTGTTCTTTAAAGGAAAACGGATTACAACGATGTCTGCAGTTGCACGCACACGTCTAGGACTTGGCCGTTCCTTTCAAATTACAAACGTCTTTCCGAATTTGACGGTGCTTGAAAACGTTCGGCTTGCTGTGCAATCCAAAAAGAATATCCGGTACCAGATGACTCGCCACTTCTTTCATTACAAGTCGTTAATGGAAGAAGCACAACAGCTCATCGATCTCGTGTTGTTACAAGGTAGGGAGCACGCAATTGCGAGCCAATTGTCTCATGGGGAAAAGCGGAAATTGGAGATTGCGATGTTGTTAGCACTCGATACCGAAGTATTGTTGCTGGATGAACCGACGGCAGGGATGTCACTTGAAGAAGTGCCGGCTATTTTGGACGTCATTAAGAAAATTAAACAAAAAGGCGACAAGACGATTTTATTAATTGAGCACAAGATGGACATGATTCTAGACTTGTCGGATTCAATCATGGTGCTGTTTAACGGCAAATTGCTTGCTGATGGCAGTCCGCAAGAAATTATGGACAACGAAACCGTGCAAAATGCGTATTTAGGAGGTCTCTATGATGAAAACGCTGTTGAAAGTTGACGATATCCATACGCATATTGGGCAGTACCATATTTTGCAAGGCATTTCGTTTGAAGCACGCGTTGGGGAAGTAAGTGTTTTGCTTGGTCGGAATGGAGCTGGGAAAACAACGACATTGAAAACAATTATGGGATTGACGCCAGCTTCAAAAGGAAGTGTCACGTTTGACGAACGGGACATTACGAAACGGGCTACATACGACATTGCGAATTCAGGCATCGGTTACGTGCCGGAAGACCAGGGGATCTTCGGTGAGTTAACGGTCGAAGAAAATATGAAAGTTGCGATGCGAAAAGAGGACGACGCAACGTTGGCGAGACAAGAATATGTCCTTGAGTTATTCCCGGATCTTAAAACGTATTGGAAGAAAGACGGCGGGCACTTGTCAGGTGGGCAAAAACAAATGTTGGCGATGGCGCGAGCGTTTGTCCATGAAAACAAACTGCTGCTGATCGATGAACCATCGAAAGGGCTCGCTCCGATTGTCATTGAAAAAGTGATGGAAGCCATTATGGAAATGAAAAAGAAGACGACGATTGTCCTCGTTGAACAGAATTTCATCATGGCGAGTCGAATAGGGGATCGTTACACGTTGATCGATGACGGAGCGACTGTGCAAACGGGCGCAATGAAAGAACTGATTCATGATGAAGAAGTGAAACGCAAATATTTAGGGATTGGATGAAGGAGGCGGAACGATGGAGTTACTAATCAATTTGACGATAAATGGTTTAGCTACTGGGATGCTCATTTTTCTTCTCGCTTCCGGATTGACGTTGATTTTTGGCTTGATGAGTGTACTGAACTTTGCACATGGCGGCTTGTTTGCTTGGGGAGCCTATTCGGGTGTGTGGTTTTACGCATTGACGGATAGTTTCGTGCTGGGCATTGTCGGTGCAATAATTACTGGAATCGTTCTAGGGTTTATTACAGAAAAGCTTATCATTACACCCGTGTATGGCAATCACGTTCAACAAATCCTTATTACTCTCGGGTTCATGCTCGTGTTGACGGAATTGCTGAAAGTTGTATGGGGGCCCAATCAAATCGCGGCGAAAGTACCGCCTTATTTAGCGGGAAGTTGGGAGTTTGGGGATGTCCTTATTATTAAATACCGACTGTTCATCATCATCGTCGGCTTTGTCATTTTTGGTTTGTTTCAGTACATGTTACAAAAAACGAAAATTGGTCTCATTGTTCGTGCAGGGGTTATGAACAAAGAGATGGTGCAAGCACTCGGCATTAACATTAAACGCGTGTTCTTGTATGTGTTCATGGCTGGGGCTGCACTTGCGGCTTTAGGAGGAGCGTTAATGGCACCGTATTCAGGTGTTGTGTATGCAGAGATGGGGTTTGAATTTGCGATTTTGGCTTTCATCGTCGTTGTTATCGGCGGAATGGGGAGCTTTCCGGGTTCATTGCTGGCAGCGATTCTTGTTGGTTTGGCAGGAAGTTATATGGCTTATTACGTTCCGGCACTTTCACTTGCGGTCAATATGATGCTCATGGCGATCGTATTAATATTCCGTCCGCAAGGGCTATTTACGGCAAAGGGGTGACGGCATGAAACAGAAATTTCAATGGAACAACTATTTACTTGGCGTTGGCGTTTTGGCACTTGTCATCTTCCCGTTCGTATCGGATTCCAGGACGTGGACGATCTTATTGACCCAAATCTTCATCTTTTCGATTCTAGCAATGAGTTACGATATTTTGCTTGGTTACACAGGAATCGTATCGTTCGGGCATGCGATGTTTTTCGGGATGGGTGCTTATACGACAGCCATTATGATGAAAAAAGCAGAGCCAACGATGGGCATTTTCTTCCTGTCAATGGGGGTTGGCATGTTGTTGGCAGGCGTTGTCAGTTTTTTTATCGGTTTGTTGACATTGCGGTTGAAGAGTCACTTCTTTGCAATGCTTACACTCGCCGTATCGGGCTTGTTTTTGGTGCTTGCTGAAAAGTGGCGAACGTTAACGTATGGGAATGACGGCTTTACGTTTAAAGCCCCAGAATTTTTCAAAGACCGTATGATGTTTTATTTCTTAGTGCTCGCTATGTTGGTGCTTGTGTATATTTGTTTACGCCGATTTGTCAATTCGCCGTTTGGGCGTGTGCTTGTTGCGGTTCGTGAGAATGAACAACGGACACAATCACTCGGTTTTAACCCATTACATTACAAAGTGATTGCATCGGTCGTTGCTGGGGTAATTGCGAGTTTGGCAGGTTCGTTATATGCCGTTTCTTTACGGTTTGTCAATACGAGTGTGCTCGCAATGGACATTACGTTGGACGCGTTGCTTATGACAATCATCGGTGGTGTCGGTACATTGATCGGCCCGATTGTCGGTGCGGGCATTATTGAGTTAACGCAACATTATTTGTCAGGCCTTGCAAAAGAGTATCCGATTTTTGAACGATGGATCATTTTCTTCGGCATCATTTATATTTTAGCGGTTATCTTCTTCCCGAGAGGTGTCGTTGGTACGATACGCGAAAAAATGTGGAAAAGGCAGTCGAAGAAGAGTGAAGTGAAACCGGTCACGAAGAAGGAGGGATTAGGATGACTGTCGGGATTGTCAGTACAGGCATGTATATTCCTTCTTCCAAAATGACTGGAGAGGAAATTGCTGAACGTGCGAATTTACCGATTGAAGTTGTGAAAACGAAGATGGGCATTACGGAAAAGCCGATTCCAGGTGAACAAGATCATACGGTTGCAATGGCTGTATGGGCTGCGCAGGACGCGATGCGAAAAGGCGGCGTTGATGCAAAAGAAATCGATGTCATCATTTACATTGGTGAAGAACATAAGGAATATCCATTATGGACAGCAGCAATTAAGATCCAAGAAGAAATTGGTGCCCATCATGCATGGGGATTTGACGTAGCACTTCGTTGTGGAACGACGATTATGGCGATGAAGGTCGCGAAAAGTTTGCTGTTGTCTGATCCATCGATTCAGACCATTTTGTTGGCAGGCGGTTATCGAAATGGCGATTTTATCGATTATGAAAATGAACGTACGCGCTTCATGTTCAATTTAGGTGCTGGTGGCGCCGCAATGATACTTCGCCGCGATCACCCGACAAACCTCATTTTAGAAGCAGAAATTATGACAGATGGGTCATTTTCAGAAGATGTCGTCGTGCCGATTGGTGGTACGAAGCAACCGTTGACACCGGCTGATTTGGCGAATGGCTTGTATCGATTGGATGTGTTAGATCCGGTCGGCATGAAAGAGCGGCTTGAACAGAAATCCATGCAAAACTTCTTAAAAGTGATTCGCAGTTCATTGCAAAAGAGCGGGTATCACGAAAAGGACCTCGATTATTTGGCCATTTTGCATATGAAGCGGTCTGCTCATGACTATGTGTTGCGAGAACTCGGTCTAGCGGATGAACAATCAATCTACTTGCACGAGTACGGTCATATCGGCCAGATGGATCAAATCCTTTCATTGGAGCTCGCTCAACAAGCTGGCAAACTAAAAGATGGAGACATTACAGTTCTTGTCAGTGCCGGAATCGGGTATGCTTGGGGGGCAGTCACTGTGAAATGGGGAGGAGAGAAATGATGGAATTGAAAAAAGTCGCTTTGGCAAATGGGGAACAGATTGCGTATCGTGAACGCGCTGGCGGTGAGCGAGTTGTCGTACTCGTCCACGGCAATATGACGTCTTCCAAACATTGGGATATGCTCATGGAAAAGTTGGACGACAAGTTTACGGTAGTTGCACCAGATCTGCGTGGATTCGGGGAGTCTACGTATCATGAACGGATTACGAGTATAAGAGACTTCTCGGAGGACGTGCATCATGTAATTGAAGCGCTGAACTTGGAGAAATTCGACATGGTTGGCTGGTCGACAGGCGGTGCAGTAGCGATGCAATATGTCGCGGATCATCCAGGAAAGTGTGAAAAACTCGTCTTACTCGCTTCTGCTTCGACACGCGGTTATCCGTTTTTCGGTACGAATGAAGACGGCAGTCCAAATTTAGAACGACGGTTAGTTTCACTTGAAGATGTCGAACAGGACGCTGGAAAAACAAAAGCGATTCAAGGCTTGTACGATTCTGCCAATCGAGAAGGGTTAACAGCAGTTTGGAATGCGTTAATCTATACGCACAACACGCCAGACGCAGAGAAGTACGAGGAGTACGTTGACGATATGTTGACACAGCGAAATTTGGCAGATGTGTATTATGCATTAAATACATTCAACATCAGTTCAATGCATAATGGCGTAACAGAAGGGTCAAATCAAGTGAAGGACATTCAAATACCGACACTTGTTTTAAGAGGCGATAGAGATTATGTGGTGACGGAACAAATGACGAATGAAATAATGGAAGATTTCGGAGACAATGCGCAATTTATCGCTTTAACGGATATGGGGCATTCTCCACTCGTCGATGATATAGATACGTTAACAAAAACCATTGAAACGTTTTTAGATTAAGGAGATGGCAACATGCGACTACAAGGGAAAGTAGCAATTATTACAGGTGGTGCAAACGGAATCGGCCTTGCTGCTTGTCAAAGGTTCGCTGAAGAAGGGGCTTCTGTCATGATGGCAGATTTTGATGAAACAGCTGGGACGGAACAAGTTGCGGCTTGTAAGGAAAAGGGCTATGACGTAACGTTTTGCCAAGTGAATGTAGTGGATCGCGACAGTGTCGCACGATTAGTGGAAGAAACGATTGCTCGCTTCGGCAAAATTGATGTGTTAATTAACAATGCGGGCATTACAAATGATGCAACATTGTTGAAAATGGATCCGGCAGATTTTCAACGCGTGCTGGATGTGAATTTGACAGGAGTTTTTAACTGCACGCAAGCGGTTGTTCCGAAAATGATTGAAGCGGGTGCAGGGAAAATCATTAATACGTCTTCTGTCAGTGGCGTCTATGGGAACTTCGGACAGACGAATTACGCGGCGACGAAAGCGGCAGTCATCGGCATGACGAAAACGTGGGCAAAGGAATTTGGACGCAAGGGCATTAATGTCAATGCGGTCGCGCCTGGCTTTACTGCGACGGCAATGGTGAAGAAGATGCCTGAGAAAGTGATCGACCAAATGGCGTCTGCTGTTTCACTGCAACGACTTGGCAAGCCGGAAGACATTGCAAATGCGTATTTGTTTTTAGCAAGCAATGAATCGGATTATGTACATGGGCATGTGCTACACGTGGATGGCGGCATCATGATGTAATGGAAGGAGGAAGTCCAATGTTTCATACGTGTAACTGGATCATTGAAAGAACAGCGTTATCAACTGAACACATTGCTTTGATAGATATTCACACAGGTGAACGCGTGTCGTATGGCGTGTTACAAAATCGGATTGATCGATGGGCTTCCTTTTTCCATGCGAAAGGGTTCACGAAGGGTGAACGGATTGCTGTTTATTCACCGAATAAGCCTGAGTTGTTTGCCATTTTGTTTGCATGTGAGCAAGTCGGTTTAATCTACGTGCCATTGAACTGGCGATTGAGCCAAGCAGAGTTACAAGGTGTTTTGGACGATTGTAAACCGATTCTTACGCTATACGATGAGGGGTTCGAAGCCACCGTTCAACAGTTAAAGGTGAATGAGGCACATCGGTTAACGATCGTTGAGCAAGTGCCGAACACGAATGATTGGATCCCGCATGTACTTAATCAAGCTGAAGATCCGTGGATGATCATTTATACAGGCGGTACGACCGGTGCACCTAAAGGCGTCGTTCTCTCCTATTCAGCCATTAACTGGAATGCGTTAAATACAATTTCTACATGGGGATTAACAGAAAACGATGTGACGATCAATTACATGCCGTTGTTTCATACAGGTGGATTAAACGCATTAAGTATTCCTTTGTTCATGGCTGGTGGAACGGTTGCGATCGGCCACCAATTCGATGCCGAAGAAGCTTTACGTGCCACGAATCACTATGAAGCAACCATATCGTTGTTCGTGCCAACGATGTATCAAATGATGATGCAGACGGATTATTTCAAGCATGCTTCCTTTCCGACCATGGATTGTTTTCTATCGGGTGGAGCACCTTGTCCTGAAACCGTCTATCGTGCATTCCATAAAAAAGGATTGTGTTTTAAAGAAGGATACGGTTTGACTGAGGCAGGGCCGAACAACTTTTTCATCCGACCGGAAGATGCTGCTCGAAAAATTGGTTCGGTCGGCAAGAGCATGCTTTTTAACGAGACAGTTGTGCGAGATGAGAAGGGTAACCGTTGTGCTCCCGGTGAGATTGGTGAACTTTTCGTGAAAGGGCCACACATGTTCAGTGGTTATTGGAACAATCCCACGCAAACGTCAGAAACGATTCAAAATGGCTGGATACGGACGGGTGATTTGGCAAAAGTGGATGCAGACGGTGATACATATATTGTCGGCCGAAAAAAAGATATGATTATTACAGGCGGTGAAAACGTCTATCCACAAGAAGTCGAACAGTGTTTGATCACTTTTGATGGAATTCGGGAAGTGGCTGTAGTTGGGATGTCAGATGACGTCTGGGGCGAAAAAGTCGTCGCATTCGTGGCTGTTTATGATGAGGTGGAAGTTGACCGAGAATCGCTCTTGTCGCATTGCAAACATAAATTGGCTGCATACAAGATTCCAAAAGAAGTTATCGTCGTACCCGAATTGCCGAAAACCCATGTCGGGAAAATCAATAAAAGTGAGTTGCTTGCACGGTTGTGAAGCGCATGTCTATTTGTCAGTAGCCCTAAATGGTTACTGGCAATTTTATGTCTGGATGTGCCAATGAAATAGGATGGCTTGTATGGTATCCTTATGCTAATTGCTGTCGACATGAACGAGGATGGAAACAATATAGAATAGTAATATCAAATCGGAAAATTGGAGTGATAAAGATGAATCCCAATAACGAAAATACAATTATGCAAGCAATCATGGAATTATCCGGTCAACTGAAAGAGATGAAATTGGAGTTGATTGGGGAAATGCAAGCGATTAGACAAGATTTGAACAGGGTGGAGGAAAGACTTAGCCAAGATGTGAAAGAACTAGATGAAAAGGTTGACCTCGTTGATGCAAAACTGGATGTATTATCTAAAGCATTGATAACGACGCAAGCGGATGTTCTTCGATTAAAACAAGCGAAATAAATCGAATAGAAACTGCAACTACTTCTACCATTTGTCCTCGTGCCAATGGTATTTTTTTAGCTAAAATAAATTGATTAAATGTTCGAATGGTTTACAATATAAGATACAACGATGAATAGTCTACTAGGGAGGGCTGCTCGTTTTTTAGTAAAAGGGGGAAAGTGTGTGAAGCCGATCATTGGGGTGACGACGGATGTGGATAATGCGGGAAACCACCTGACGAATGCGAGCTATATTGACGCGATTCTAAAAGCGGGAGGGGTACCAATTATCCTGCCGACTGGAATTGATCGAGATGTGCAACAGCTTTGCAACATGTTGGATGGTTTGCTATTGACGGGCGGAGGAGATGTCGATCCCGTCCATTTGGGTGAAGATCCCCATCCGAAATTAGGTGAGGTAACGCCTGAACGTGATTCTGTTGAATTGTTGCTAGCGCGGCAATTCTTGAATGCGAATAAACCGATTCTTGGAATTTGCCGGGGAATGCAATTGTTAAATATCGTTTTTGGCGGCGGGATTTATCAAGACATGCAAGCGCAGTATGACAAACCGTTACTCCAACATATACAGCAGTCAAAAAGGTGGTTTACTTCACATGAAGTGAAAGTGACACGGCAAACGAAGTTCCATGCGATTGTAGGAATGGATGTTATTCGAGTCAACTCTTTTCATCATCAAGCGGTTAAAGATATTGGTCGACCGCTCGTTGTATCGGCAATTGCAAATGATGGCATTGTTGAAGTGATTGAAAGTACAGCGCATGCATTTGTCATCGGGGTTCAATGGCATCCTGAAATGCTAATGATGAAGGGAGACGTTTATTCTAACCGTTTGTTCGATGCATTTGTGCGAGCGTGTAAAAAGTAGATTTGTAGACAACTTGGGGGAATGCATTATGGACTATTTATACAATCCGTTTCAAACGACTCGGCATGCAGCATTTGCAAGAAGAGGAATGGTGGCGACGTCTCAACCACTCGCTGCACAAGCAGGCATTGAAATAATGCGACGTGGCGGCAATGCAATTGACGCAGCGATCGCGACAGCTGCGACGTTGACCGTTGTAGAACCAACGTCTAACGGAATTGGCGGGGATGCGTTTGCACTCGTTTGGATGAAAGATCAGTTATATGGATTAAACGCATCTGGACCCGCGCCTGAATTACTCACAGTGGAAGCTGTGATAGCAGCTGGTCACGAGAAAATTCCCACGTATGGTGTTGTGCCCATTACCGTACCAGGCGTTCCCGCAGCATGGGCGGAACTTTCGAGCAAGTTTGGTAGGCTTTCTTTGTTAGAGACATTGGAGCCTGCCATCCGCTATGCGGAAGAAGGTTTTCCGTTAACGCCGATTCTCGGGAAGTATTGGGAAATTGCTTATCACAAATTCAAAAATGCGTGTAATGGTTCAGAATTTGAGGCGTGGTTTAATACGTTTGCACCAAATGGACGTGCTCCTCAAACGGGGGAGATTTGGCGTTCGCCCGATCACGCGAAAACATTACATGCAATTGGAGAGACGAATGCTAACGCATTTTATCATGGACATCTTGCGGATGAAATTGATGCTTTCATGCAACAGCACGGAGGGTTTTTGCGCAAAAGAGACTTGGCGAATTACAAAGTTGAGTGGGTTAAACCGCTTTCGGTGAACTACAAAGGGTATGACGTATGGGAGATGCCGCCGAATGGGCAAGGAATGATTACGTTAATGGCGCTCAATATCTTTTCTGAAATGAACCCCGCTGTCCCGAATGACGTGCGCTCGTTACATGAACAAATTGAAGCGATGAAACTCGCCTTTATTGATGGGAAAGCCTTCATATCCGAAGAGACAGACATGCCTGTTTCGGTTAAGACGTTATTGTCACAGGCATATGCAAAACGGCGAGCTGCCGAAATTTCGGAGCGTGCGTCAATTCCGGCTCCCTATGATTTACCAAAAGGAGGAACAGTCTATTTAGCGACAGCTGACGGGGAAGGGAATATGGTATCGTTCATCCAATCAAATTACATGGGATTTGGTTCTGGCGTTGTCGTACCGGGAACAGGTATTGCGCTGCAAAACCGTGCCGTCGATTTTTCGCTTGAACCGGATCATCCGAATGTGTTGAAACCAGGCAAACGTTCCTATAACACGATTATTCCGGGGTTCTTATCGAAAGACGGACAAGCAATCGGACCGTTTGGCATCATGGGTGGATTCATGCAACCACAAGGTCATTTCCAAGTGATCATTAATACGCTGGACTACCAGTTGAATCCGCAAGCGACGCTGGATGCACCAAGGTGGCAATGGGTAAAAGAGAACGTGGTGCATGTTGAACCGAACTTCCCGAACCATTTGGCGCAAGCATTGACGCGCCTCGGCCACCAAGTCGTCCCGACACTCGATAGCGGATCGTTCGGCAGAGGGCAAATCATTTGGCGGAATCCTGAAACAGGCGTCCTGTCTGGAGGTACTGAATCCAGAACGGACGGCGCAATTGCTGTTTGGTAATAAATGCATATGAAAAACGCCTGGCGACAGAGTTTGACTTGTCGCGCAGGCGTTTTTTTTGTTTGGGTTTTTCCAAGTTGTATGAGTGTGTTTGTGTTATTCGATCGAATTCACAATTTATTCGATTGGATACGCAAAGTTATCGGTCAAGTTCACAAAGTTATCGGTCAAGTTCACAAAGTTATCGCCGAATCGGGACCTTCCGACTAGCAAAAATGCATGGCTTCCTCGCAAAGAACACTCCTCAACACTCCAATTGCCACTCATCCATCAAATCTTAAACTGTCGAATCGTCTTCGTTAGTTCTTCACTCAGATCCGTCAGTGTTTCTGCGGCTTCTGTAACGGATTGAATTGCCCGTAACTGTTCGTCTGTTGAGGCACTCACTTCTTCACAGGCGGCAGCCGTTTGCTGAGATGTTGCGGCCATCGTTTGAACGATGAGGGCGACGTCGTCTTTGTTTTGTGTCACTTTGTTAATTTCCTGTGTAACGGAATTAATAGATGCTTGCATGTCTTCCATTAATACTGTTAGTTCTTTAAAAGAAGCTTCCGTTTCTTCTACAACTTTCCCTTGGTTGCGGAATGTCTCGATAGTTTCCGTCATTTCAGTGGAAACGAGTTTCGATTCGTTTTGAAGTTCTGTAACCGTTACTTTGACATCTTCTGTCGCAGCTGCAGATTGTTCGGCTAGTTTACGAACTTCCTCTGCAACAACTGCAAACCCTTTGCCGTGTTCTCCAGCCCGGGCTGCTTCGATGCTGGCATTCAAAGCGAGCAAGTTTGTTTGAGATGAAATGTCAGTAATCGTTTCCATCACCCCACCAATCGCTTTCACTTTTTCACCAAGTGTCGCAATGGATTCGCTCATGGTTTGGAGTTTTAAGCCTGAAGAAGTAAACGTCTCTTTCAGTTCAGCCATCTGTTGTTGACCGTTCGCGTTCATTGTTCCAGTCTGCTGTGCGATGCCCGTCATTTCATCTGCACGGTTATTGATATCATTAATTTGACTACCTAGATGTTCAGTGCGCTCCGATACCATTTCAGAATCCTCCGCTGACTTAGCCGCACCTTCTGCAATTTCTGTCACGGCATGTGCCACTTGTGAGCTGGAAGCGTTCGTCTCTTCAGCAACGGCACTTAAATTCTCAGAGTTTGAACGGACTTGATCAGCTGAAGTGCTCACAACTGTAAGTATGCCTTTCATATTGGCAATCATCGTATTGAAATTGTCTCCGAGTTGCCCAATTTCATCTTTCGATTGAATATCCGACGTTACAGTCAAATCGCCTTTTGCCACGGTATCCATCAGCGTTTTAAGTTTACCAATCGGTTTAATCATTCGAGAAATGACGAAGTACATTGCTACAGATACGATGATGATCGTAATTAACGATATAATGAGCATGGATGTACGAAGATCATTCGCCATTCCCATTAGCTTGTCTTTCTCATAAACTGCGATGACTTTCCATCCGAAGTCTGGAAGTGTCGTAAACACATCGACTTTATCAATTCCTTCTTCGTCTGTAAATTCAATATCGCCGTATTGATAGTCATATAACTTCTGAACATAAGGCGAATCCATTAAACTCTCACCGTTTTTAGTTGGGTGAGATAAAGCTACTCCATCATTATCTAATAAGATGGTGAAGCCTTCGAAAGGCAATTTGTTTTTATTCAACTCGGTGGTCAGTTCAGTTAATAAAATATCGACACCAACAACACCAACAATTGAGCCATTTTGTTGCACAGCGTGAGATGCGGTAATGACAAATTCTCCTGTAGAGCTATCAATATAGGCGTTTGACCAGTGGACTTCATTTGGAGAAGCCATCGCTTCTGTAAACCACAACCGTTCATTTACATTCAGGTTGCTCGTGTCCGCTGCTGGATAGATGGTAATTGAATTTGATGGGGTTGCAAAATACGCGGATGATGCATCTGAATAGATTGCTTGGAAACTTTTCAATTCATTTACAAGATTTGTCTGTTTGGCGATCTCTTCCTCGTTTGCTGTAGAAGATTGAACAATCTCCGAATTTGCGAGCTGTCCAATTCCTTTAGCGTACTGCTCAAAATAATTTTCGATGGAACTACCAGCTTGTTGGATCGTGGACTCGCTCATGCTGATCACGCGTTCCACTGATCTTTTCTTCACTTGATCATTGGTCATGTAAACCATTAGAAAAATTCCAAGAAGAAAAAGTAAAATTGCTGTAATAATGATTTTCGTGCGAATGGATTTAAACATGAAGGACTTCCTTTCTATACATATGTACATATGGTTCTTCGGTAGAATATGTGTAATGTTAACATGCAATATTTACTAAATTGTTTACAATGAAAATACATAACTGTTTAGATTAAGGTGAAAGCTAGAATTCTTTTTTACATACAGTCGTTTATTGAGTGAATGAAAACGGGTTGTTTTTATCGTTTTTTCACTCAACAACTGAAACGGTTAGCCGATAAAGATAGTAATGGAGTGCTCACAAACGGGGAGGTTGACGTGTATGGTAAGTCGAATTGGGGGAAGTACTGGACCGCAACAAGCAGGAGCAATTGTGGATAGTACATTGTCAGAAGCTACTATAAAAGTTTCTGAAGTACAGGCGATTCCGCAACAAACTGAACAGCCGGCAGAAGACAAACAATTGCCGATTGAAAAAGCACAACAAATGACAGATAGTATGAATAAATTCTTGGAAAGTGCGAACACCCAACTGCGATTCAAGTTGCATAACGAACTGAATGAATATTATGTAACGATTGTCGATGCGAAGACAGACGAAGTGGTCCGAGAAATTCCTTCAAAAAAATTGATGGACATGCATGCAGCGATGAAGGAATTTGTCGGATTACTCATAGACCGCAAAATCTGAGGAGGATGAACAATGCGAATTAGTGGATTAGCAACAGGTATGGATACCGAACAAATTATTAAGGATATGATGACAGCTCATCGAATTCCATTAGATAAAATAACGCAAAAGAAACAATACTTACAGTGGCAACTAGACGACTACCGCAGCATGAACCGTAATTTGCGTGACACCGCTTATAAAGTAACTGATACGATGGGCCGTCAAGCGACGTTCATGCAGAAGACAGTGAGTATTTCAAATCCAGATGCTGTGGGGATTAAAGGATTAAGTGCAAATGCTGAATTTGCAGGAACAATTGAAATTAGCCAATTAGCTAAACAAGCTACTTATCAGGGTAGAGATAAAGATAGAGTGTTTGCTGAAGATGCAGATTTATCTAAAAAGCTTAGCGAACTAAATATTACTGGTGTCCAAAAAATTTCAATTACTGCACCAGGTAAAAATGGAGTTATCGAGACAAAGGAAGTTGAAATAGATACAGATCAGCATACTATTCAATCCGCTTTAGATAAGATTTCAAAAGAGACAGGAGTAACTGCTTTTTACGATCAACACACCGGGAAAATTGCAATGACTTCAAAGGAAAGCGGAAAAGGAGATATAACTGTATCGGGTGATTTTTCTGTATCAATTAAATTAGATGGAGGTACAGGAGTTCCTGGTCAAAACGCACAATTCACCTTCAACGGCCTAACAACCGAGCGCTCTTCGAACACATTCAACATCAACGGCTTCGAAGTGAACTTGAAACAAGTCACAACAGGACCAGTCACATTCAGCTCGGCACCTGACACAGACAAGATTTTAGAATCAGTCGTGAAATTTGTTGATGATTATAATAAACTGATTGATGAGCTGCATACGAAAATTCGTGAACCGAAGTACCGTAATTTCCAACCGCTTTCAGATGAACAGAAGAAAGAGATGAAGGAAAAAGAAATTGAACTGTGGGAAGAGAAGGCGAAGAGTGGTACGCTTCGTAATGACCCGACAGTAGCAAGTATGTTGACAGAACTGCGTCAAATGATGAGCAGTTCCGTTACGATGTCGGATGGTACAAAGATTAGTTTAAAAGATATTGGTATTGAACCGATTAAAGATTTTAAGGAAAATGGTAAGCTGAAGATTGATGAAGATAAGTTAAGAAAAGCAATCAGTGAAAATCCGAACCAAGTGTATGAAGTGTTTGGCAAGCCTGCTAAAGATGCCGACAAAGGCGGAATCGCGGCTCAATTCCGTAAGACGGTCGATAATACGATTTCAGTTATCTCTCAAAAGGCCGGGTCGACTGGGTCAGTAAGTGATTCGTTTACATTAGGGCGTACGATGAAGAGTATGGACAAGCAAATTGAACGCTTTGAAGATCGATTGAAAATGACGGAAGACCGTTTGTGGCGCCAGTTTACGGCAATGGAACGTGCAATCCAACGTGCAAATGCGCAATCTGCAAGTTTGATGGGTGCTTTTGGTGGCGGCGGCATGTAAGAACGGCTTAGGTGATTGCTACTTGATTTTTGGCAAACCAATAAAAGGAGTTTTTAAAGAGCATGGCAATGAATAATCCATATGCAACGTATCAGAACAATTCGGTGAATACGTCGACTCCGGGAGAATTGACGCTGCTGTTATACAACGGATGCTTGAAATTCATTCAACAAGCAAAAAAGGCATTGGAAGCGGGCAATATTGAAGAGAAAAATACAGCTACGCAAAAAGCCCAAGCGATCGTGTCAGAATTGATGGTGACTTTGGATCAATCCGTCGCAATTTCGGAAAACATGATGGTCCTTTATGAATTTGTGAACCATCGTCTGTTAGAAGGGAACATAAAGAATGACCCTGTTCTTTATGATGAAGCGGCGAGTATCATTACGGAGTTTCGGGATACGTGGAAACAAGTTATTCAAATCAATCGTACAAAGCAGTACGGGAAAATGGATGAAGTATGATTCGCGCATCACTGCTCCGTTGGCAGGAAGTGTCCCGACAAATTCTGACGGTTTCCGCGAATACGAGTGAAGAACAACGAGATGACGCGATTGAGAAAATCTCTAATTTGTTGGATGAACGTGACAGGTTACAAGCTGACATTTCACCACCGTTTACACAAGCGGAAGATGAATTAGGGCAATCTCTTATGCAACTCGAAAAGCAAGTGGTGCAAGCTTTAGAACGGTACAAACAAACGATTCGTTCATCCATTACAGCGACACAATCGAAAAAAGAACATGTGAAAAGCTACGTCAATCCTTACGCGAACGTATCGCGTGATGGGACGTTCTACGATACGAAATCCTAAACGAAACCGACCATTTTTTGGTCGGTTTTTTAAATTGAGGAAAACCTCCTATGTGAATGAACATTCATTAATGCTACGATGTACATAAAACTAATTGACTAGTGAATGTATCGTGAATAGGCAGAAAAAATAAAATGTTAGTCGGCGATTCAAAGGGGGAAAAGAAATTGGAAACAGCAAATGTGGACCACATGATTCAACAGCAATTTGCAAAGAAAAATTTTATATTGTTTGTAACATTAGGCGGCTCCAGCTTACTTGGAACAATTTTTTATTTTTTGACGGGACAAGACACGATGAAAACACTGAGTATGACCATTCCGCTTGTCATGTCGATACTACTTTACGGATTTGCTTTGAAAGTGTATTGGGTTGAAAGGCTTTTTCCGTGGTTGCTCATCGGACTGTCTACATTCGCAGCACTATTTAATGGAATTGTCGGTGACCCATCGATAGCGACAGCGGGCATCGCATTTTTCATAGCGGGTATTGCAAGTGTCCATGCATCCATGCGAATCATGTCGTATGGATTCATTTTGTCTTTATCCATTATGTTTGTATTTTTAACGAAGTATCCGTATCAAGAGCAGATTTCGACGAGTAAAGGGGCAATTTTATTACCACTCGTTTTAATGGCAATTGGTTTGCTCGTTCAAATTAAGCAAACGAAAAAACTGGAACACAAAGTCCATCTTTTCACTGAACAACAAGCTGAACGTGTAGCTACAGAAGAGCAAAAACACCGTAGTTTGACGATGGAAGTCGAACAGGTTGCTGCGGATTTAGAGTCCATTGGTCACACCGCTAGTCGTCATCATGCATCCCAAAAAGAATTGTTGACAATCATGAATTCCATTGCTGTCGGTGTTGAGCAAGAGGCTGAGCAAATTGGCCGAATTGCACAGCATGCAAAACGTGCAAAGACAGACGTAGCTAATATGCGTGTGGAAACGCGTGCCATGTATGATGAAGCGGTAGCAATACGAACAGCGTCAGATGATGTTGTCGAACTGATGCGCACAGTGCAAAACGGGATGACAGAAGTGGACCGCTTGTTAGTTGAATTGGATCGTGCATTTCATGTATTATCAGCGAACATCGAGCAGACCAATGGATTGGCAAAAGCAATTGCCGCCATAACGGATCAAACGAATCTCCTTGCGCTTAACGCTTCTATTGAAGCTGCTCGCGCAGGAATACATGGCAAGGGCTTTGCGGTTGTAGCAGGAGAAATTCGAAAACTTGCCCATATGACTGCTGGTACGCTTGATGAAATTAATCAAAACTTAAGTGACGTCAACAAGATGAACGCTACATCTCAACAAACGTTGGCCGCTAGTTCGGACAGTTTAAAAGCACAAGGGGTACTAACATCTGAAGCGGAGCATAAAATTCAACAAATGCACTCGGTCTTGGATCAATTCCATGTACAATTTCAACAGTTCGATGTGAAAATGAAAGTGATTACTGATGAAACTTCCGATATCGGTGAGATGACAATCAACTTTGCGGATTTGCTTGCTCAGTCGAGTGCATCACTTGAAGAAGTGAATGCAACTGTGCACACTGCAGTTGAAGATAATGAACAAATCATTAGCACGTTAGAGGGAACAATGAAACGGACAAAAGCATTGGTTACTATTCGATAAAGTTGGTTTCATTTGGTATAATAAAGAGGAAGATTGGATGAAAAGTGAGGTACGGGATATGTACTATAAACGACACGAATATTTTAGGTATGAATTCAACGAGCCGTTGGAAGCAAACTTTAAAATGCTCTTGGCCGAAGGGGCGTTTGAATCCAATCCGGGGTTGTGCCGATTAGTGGATATAAGCCCAGGTGGTTGCAAAATGCTCACCAATTACGAATTTCCTGACGTTCGTGGCGCCGTTCATTTACGATTGACGTGCACACTATTTAAAGAACCATTGACGATTGATGGGCAAATTGTATGGAAAAAGAAAGACAAGGAAGGCTATCAATATGGAATGGACTTTATTGAAAATCCGCTGATGGAAAAATTGATTGTCGATGAATTAAAGTTGCGCAGACAATCAGAAAAATAAAACGGCAATAACCAAATGTGATTCATTTCGTCACATTCCGACAAGATTTTAATTTTCCTTCAAAAAAAGAAGGAGATTGAAATAGATATGTAGAAGTATACAGTAAGGTTAAACAAAGGAGGAGTTCATATGCTAGACTTTAACATCCGAGGGGAAAACCTTGAGGTAACTCCGGCAATTCGTGAGTACGTCGAGAAAAAGGTTCAAAAGCTTGAACGATACTTCACAGAGGGCGCGAATGCTACGGCCCACGTCAACCTGAAAGTGTATAATGACCGGCAGACTAAAGTGGAAATCACAATTCCTATGAAAAATTTGACACTCCGTGCAGAGGAACGACATGATGATATGTACGCTGCAATCGACTTGATTGTCGACAAATTGGAACGTCAAATCCGTAAATACAAAACGAGAGTAAACCGTAAGTTTCGTGAGCGTGAAGGTGTAGCTGCCTTCCTACAATCGGTGGAAAAAGAGAAGAATGTGCAAGAGGAAGCTGTGCATGATGAGGCTGAGTTCCAAGTTGTTCGCACAAAGCAATTTGACTTGAAACCGATGGACCAAGAGGAAGCAATCCTTCAAATGAATATGCTCGGTCATAGCTTCTTCATCTTTACAGATGCAGAGTCAGACGGCACACAAATCGTTTACAAACGCCGCGACGGAAAATACGGCTTGATTGAAACAAACTAATAAGGTTAACCCCTTTCCCTGGAGCAATCCAGGGTTTTTTATGTTCAATTAACGATTACATGTAATTGGAGCAGGTTGGAAAATTATTGTACAAAAAGGATTCCTCTATTTTACAAAAAGTGCACGGACTATTTGCACCGCGCTTTTTACAATGCTAAAATGGAGGGTGAACTTAATGAGGATGTGACTTGTATGCTTGGCGTATTGAATAAAATGTTTGATCCGAATAAGAGAGATTTAAAACGATTAGAAAAAATAGCTGATTCAGTAGAAGCGCTTGCAGGCGAGATGGAGCAATTGTCTGATGAACAGCTTGCTGCAAAAACAGCTGAGTTTAAAGAACGTGTTGCCAATGGTGAGACATTGGATGCGATTCAACCGGAGGCATTTGCAGTTGTTCGTGAAGCGGCAAAACGCGTGCTAGGGATGTATCCGTTCCGCGTCCAATTGATGGGTGCGGCCGCATTGCACGAAGGGAATATTGCAGAGATGAAGACCGGGGAAGGGAAGACGCTGACGTCGACACTTTCCGTTTATTTGAATGCGCTTGAAGCAAAAGGTGTACATGTTGTTACGGTGAACGAATACTTGGCGAGCCGAGATGCAAATGAGATGGGGCAGTTGTTTGAGTTCCTCGGATTGTCAGTAGGGTTGAACTTGAACAGTTTGTCCAAAGAAGAAAAACGTGAAGCGTATGCAGCTGATATTACGTATACGACGAACAACGAACTTGGATTTGATTATTTACGAGACAATATGGTCTTGTATGAAGAGCATAAAGTGCAACGTCCGCTCCATTATGCGGTCATTGACGAAGTCGATTCCATTTTAATCGATGAAGCACGAACACCGTTAATTATTTCAGGACAGGCGGCGAAATCGGCTGAGCTTTATCGATTGGCGAATCGTTTTGTCACAACGTTGAAGAAGGAAGAAGATTATTCGTATGACGAGTCGACGAAAGGTGTCGTCTTAACGGAAGCTGGAATTGAGAAAGCTGAAAAAGCGTTTGGCATCGAGAACTTGTTTGACTTAAAACATGTCACGCTGAATCATGCGATTAATCAATCGTTAAAGGCACATGCTAGTATGCATATTGATGTGGACTATGTCGTTCAAGAAGGCGAAGTCGTCATTGTCGATTCATTCACAGGTCGATTAATGAAAGGTCGTCGGTATAGTGATGGATTGCACCAAGCGATTGAAGCGAAAGAAGGTTTGGAAGTCCAAAATGAAACGATGACTTTGGCAACGATTACGTTCCAAAACTTTTTCCGGATGTATGATAAGTTGTCTGGGATGACCGGTACAGCGAAGACGGAAGAGGAAGAGTTCCGCAATATTTACAACATGAATGTCATTGCAGTGCCTACAAACCGTCCGATTGCGCGTGATGACCGTCCAGATCTGATTTATGCATCAATGGATGGGAAATATAAAGCAGTTGCTGAAGATATCCGCGAACGCCATAAAAATGGACAACCCGTCCTTGTCGGTACGGTTGCAATTGAGACTTCTGAAATCATTTCTAATTTCTTGAAAAAATATGGCATTCCACACAATGTCTTAAACGCGAAAAACCATGGACGAGAAGCTGAGATCATTTTGGAAGCGGGTCAACGTGGAGCAGTTACGATTGCAACGAACATGGCCGGCCGTGGTACAGATATTAAACTTGGCGAAGGTGTTCAAGAAGTTGGCGGACTAGCTGTTATCGGTACAGAGCGCCATGAATCGCGCCGGATTGATAATCAGTTACGTGGTCGTTCCGGTCGTCAAGGTGACCCAGGGGTGACACAATTCTATCTTTCTCTTGAAGATGAGTTGATGCGCCGTTTCGGTTCCGAGCAAATGAAAGGCATGATGACGAAGCTCGGAATGGACGATACAACCCCAATCCAATCGAAAATGGTTTCACGCTCCGTTGAATCTGCTCAAAAGCGTGTGGAAGGGAACAACTTTGATTCCCGGAAGCGGTTGTTGCAATATGACGATGTATTGCGTCAACAACGTGAAATCATTTATAAAGAACGGAATGAAGTGCTCGCGTCTGACAATATCCGTGAGGTGTTGGAAGGCATGTTGACGAGTGTCATCGAACGTGTTGTTGCGATGCACGCACCGGATGAGAAAGATGCAGAGTGGAAATTAAAAGGACTCGAAGATTTCCTCGGTGCCAATTTGTTACCGGAAGGTGCATTGACGGCAGCGGATATGGAAGGGAAATCTGAAGAGGAATTAAATAAATTGATTCACGATGCAGTCATTGAACGATATAATGAGAAAGAAGCGGAAATGTCCGAAGAGCGGATGCGCGAGTTTGAAAAAGTTGTCTTGCTTCGGGCAATTGATTCGAAATGGACGGATCATATCGATGCAATGGACCAGTTGCGTCATGGGATTCATTTGCGTGCATACGGTCAAACCGATCCACTTCGTGCGTACCAGTCGGAAGGCTTCGCGATGTTTGAAGACATGGTAACAGCAATCGAAAATGATGCTTCGAAATATGTCATGAAAGCAGAAATTCGCAACAACCTTGAACGTGAGGAAGTGGCGAAAGGGCAAGCGGTGAATCCGAAAGAAGACGGTGAAAAAGTGACGAAAAAGCCGGTTCGTCGTGCCGTTAATATTGGACGTAACGATCCGTGTCCTTGCGGCAGTGGCAAAAAGTACAAAAATTGTCATGGCAAGGCGTAAATGCCATGTAAAAAAGCAAAACTTGACTTCCCATCAGTGGCTCCGTCTGCTGATGGAAGTTTCATTTTTATTTTCAGGAGGAAACAACAATGATGGAATTATCCGATGTACGTAATGAGCTTGACAAAACAGCTAAGAAATTAGCGGACTTTAGGGGGTCTCTTTGACTTAGAAAACAAAGAGGCACGAATCCAAGAATTAGACGAAATAATGTTGGAACCGAGTTTTTGGGATAGCCAAGATACTGCACAGAAAGTAATTGCAGAGTCAAATGCCCTTAAAGATACAGTCGGCGAATTCAATGAGTTGAACAGTACACAGGAAAACCTGGAAATGACACTTGAGTTGCTTCGTGAAGAAAACGACGAAGATTTACAAGAAGAATTATTTGCAGAGTTGAAAAGCTTTAAAAAGAAAATGGAAGATTTCGATCTCCAAATGCTGTTAAGCGATGAGTACGATAAAAACAATGCGATTTTGGAAATTCATTCTGGTGCTGGTGGTACAGAGTCACAGGACTGGGCTTCCATGTTGTTGCGCATGTATACACGTTGGTCTGAAGATCAAGGCTTCAAAGTGGAAACCCTTGACTATCAAGCGGGCGATGAAGCAGGCGTGAAGTCTGTAACGGTATCCATTAAAGGCCACAACGCTTATGGCTACTTGAAAGCAGAAAAAGGCGTCCATCGTCTTGTCCGTATTTCTCCGTTCGATTCATCCGGAAGACGTCATACATCGTTCTCATCTGTTGAAGTGATGCCAGAGTTTGACGGTGATGTAGACGTTGAATTAAAGATGGAAGACGTCAAAGTGGATACGTATCGTTCAAGTGGTGCAGGTGGACAGCACGTCAATACGACCGATTCTGCGGTACGGATGACGCATATTCCAACAGGTGCCATTGTAACGTGTCAAACGGAGCGTTCCCAAATTAAAAACCGTGAGCGTGCAATTAACCTATTGAAGGCGAAGATTTACCAACTTCGTTTGGAAGAAGAAGAAGCACGCTTATTGGAAATCCGTGGAGAGCAAAAAGAAATTGGTTGGGGAAGTCAAATCCGCTCGTACGTTTTCCATCCGTATTCCATGGTAAAAGATCACCGTACGAACGAAGAGACTGGAAATGTCGGTGCTGTCATGGATGGCGAAATCGATATTTTCATCAATGCGTATTTACGTTCTCGAATTGCATAATGAAATGGAAAAAACACACCTCGGTGTGTTTTTTTCATTTCATGTTTGAAATAAGTAAAGATGTGTATAGTAAAAGGTAAAGGCGACCTGGAATTGTACCTACTTAAAATGGGAAACAATGCGAAATGTCACCAATTTGATAAAATTGGATGCTTGGCTTGGCAGTGTACCTTTCCACTCCTTTGGTATACTAAGGGATGTAGCATAGTGAATATTGGATAGGAGGAAAAGAAGATGAAAAGCAAACTTTTAGCAGCACTTTTCGGCGCAACACTTGTCCTCGGTGCATGTGGCGGCGGAGACAAAGCGGACGACGGTGGCAATGGTGACACAGCAGCTGGTATTGACGCGGATAAAGTTTACCAAGCAAACTGTGCAAGTTGTCATGGGGGTAACCTTGAAGGACGCGGAAGTGCTCCTTCTTTAGCGAATGTTGGTTCTACACATTCTGAAGAGGAAATTCACGATATTATCCAAAATGGACAAGGCGGCATGCCACCAGGATTAATCCAAGGTGAAGAATTGGAAGCTGTAGCAAAATGGCTAGCTGAAAAGAAATAATTTTGATAAAAGCGCAATGGGTGCAAGGCAACCCGTTGCGTTTTTTTGCGTGGTGGGGTTGATGAGAATTGCGATACGAGGGCCTTATGTTGTGATGCGGAGAGAGAGTATTGCGATACGAAGACTTTATGTTGTGATACGAAGCGATAGCGTTATGATGCGGGGGAGCTTTGTGAAAGACCACAATATGACGCGATTACACGGAAGAGCTTTATCTTGTCAAGTGTTGCAGGCACAATGTATGGATTGCTTTACTACGTGAGCCTTATCGTACAAAATACTTATGTATTAAAACGTGGGTAAATTTTATTGAGATTCCATCAAACAGTAGAAAGTTGACGTGAATACTATTACGAAAACATTACGTGGAAAATTCGTTCATCCGCTGGAAAGTTCTCGGTCATTCCTAGCAATTCTAGATGCCGTGCATAATCGACTTTTTGTAGTAAAATTCAAAAATCTAGCAAACGATGTCGAACCAAATGAAACATATCTGTAATACTAAGGAAGCAATGACATGTTATAATGAGATTGTTGGTGAAAAAAATGAGGTAGTAAATAATATTCAGGTGGTTTTTACATGATTGTGATGAAAGATGTATATAAGAAATACCCGAATGGTGTCATGGCAGCAAATGGCATCAATGTTGAAATTGGCCGTGGCGAGTTTGTGTACGTTGTCGGACCAAGTGGGGCGGGAAAATCGACGTTCATCAAAATGATGTATCGTGAGGAAGTTCCCACTAGTGGAGATATATTTATAAATGGCATCAATCTTGCAACGCTACGCAATAAGCGAGTGCCGCATTTAAGACGGCAAATTGGTGTAGTTTTTCAAGATTTTAAACTTTTACCGAAATTGAATGTTTACGAGAATGTAGCGTTTGCGCTTGAAGTAATCGAAGAAACGCCCAAGCAAATACGAAAAAAAGTGAATGATGTGCTTGCGCTTGTTGGCTTAACGCAAAAAGCGCGCATGTTTCCAAATGAATTATCAGGCGGGGAGCAACAACGCGTTTCAATTGCACGCTCGATTGTTAACGTTCCGAAAGTGGTCATTGCAGACGAACCTACTGGAAACCTTGACCCGGATACGTCATGGGACATTATGAAGATATTTGAACAAATTAATGCGCGCGGAACGACGATTGTTATGGCGACGCACAACAAAGAAATTGTCAACACGATCAGACACCGTGTCATTGCGGTTGAAGGTGGAATGATCACGAGAGACGAAAGTGAAGGAGTATACGGTTATGAAAGCTAGGACAGCGGGGCGACATGTTAGGGAAAGTTTGAAAAGCCTTGGTCGGAACAGCTGGATGACGTTTGCTTCGGTTAGTGCTGTAACGGTTACATTGTTACTTGTTGGTGTGTTCATCGTCATCATGATGAACTTAAATCAGTTAGCAGACAATCTTGAAAATGATGTTGAAATTAAAGTGATTGCCGATCCGGCTGCGAATGAAGAACAAGTGAAGAAATTGGAAAAAGAAGTTATTAAAACACCGGGTGTCGCGGAAGTCGTTTATTCTTCGAGAGACCAGGAATTAGATAAGATGATTAAATCTTTTGGCGATGAATTGAATTTGTACAAGCAAAGTAATCCTTTAGGGGACGCATTTTACGTCCGTGCAGAGGATCCTCACCAAACAGCAGCGATTGCTAAGAAAATCGATACATACGATAACATCTATCAAGTCGAGTATGGTGAAGGAAAAATTGATAAATTATTTAATGTGTTAACGATGAGCAGGAATATTGGGCTTGCGCTCATTCTAGCCTTGCTGTTCACTGCGATGTTCTTAATTTCGAACACGATCCGTCTCACAATCGTTGCGAGAGGACGAGAAATTGAGATTATGAAACTTGTAGGGGCGACTAACGGTTTTGTCCGCATTCCGTTCGTATTAGAAGGGGTTTGGCTTGGAGTATTAGGATCCATCATTCCAATGGCGGTTATCTCCTTCTCATATTACGAACTGTACGCACAGTGGGAGCCGAGGTTGCAAAACGAATTATTCCAACTGTTAAGTGCAACGCCGTTCATCTTGCAAGTGAATGCATTGCTGCTCTTTATGGGTGTGTTCATCGGAGTATGGGGAAGTTTCATGTCCGTACGCAAGTTCCTAAGAGCGTAATTGTCTATAAAACAATGTTATTACAATGAGAAGTGACTGTGCCGATTGTAATGAAGGGGGAAAAGAGAAGTTGAAGAAGAACCGATTCATGATGGCAGGTGTAATTGCTGTACTTCTTTTATCATCGATTGTTGGAACAACCGAAGCGCTAGCCAATACTTTAGATGATTTGAAGAAAGAACAGAAACAGAATAACCAAAAGAAATCAGATTTAAAATCATCCATCCAAACAAAAGACAATGCGATTAAAGCGACGAAAACAGAAATTCAAAAATTTCTAGATCAGATTTCCAAGCTGAATAAAGAAATAGAAGAAACGAACGCAAACATTAATCGTGTAATTGACAATATCAATAAGACGAATGAAGAAATCGAAGCACTTCGTGCATCCATTAAAGATTTGGAAAAGAAAATCGCTGAGCGTGATGAAGTGTTAAGAGAACGTGTACGTGCCATGCAAGTGAAGGGCGGAAAAGTGAGCTATGTCGATGTGTTACTCGGAGCAAACAGTTTTGCCGATTTCATCGACCGCTTCTCTGCAGTTACAACGTTAATGGACGCGGATCGTGATATTATGCGTAAGCAAAAAGAAGATATGGACCAACTTGAAGCTGAAAAAGCACTTGTTGAAAAGAAATTAGCGGAGCTACAAGATAACAAAGCGCAACTCGAGAAGTTAAAAGCTGGACTTGAAGCGAAGAAGCAAGAAAAGAATAAAGTCATCGACCAATTGGAAGCTGAACAAGAAAGACTGTCGAAGGAAAAGAAGAGTTTAGAAGAAGACTATCATGAAGCGATTGAAGTCGAAGCAGAGCTCGAAAAGAAAGTCATTGCAGAGCAAAAACGTATTGCTGAAATCGCTCGAAAAGAAGCAGAACGCAAACGCAAAGAACAGGAAGCTGCCCAAGCAGGGAAACCAGGTTCATTGCCTAACGTATCGAGTGGCTTTTGGACAAAACCAGCGAATGGTAGGTATTCATCTTCATTTGGTTGGAGAGTCCATCCAATCTATGGAACGAAAAAGCAGCACCGTGGAGCGGATTTAGCAGCTCCGATCGGTACACCAGTTGTCGCAGCGGGTGATGGTGTTGTCAACTATGCTGGTAAAATGGGTGGTTACGGGAATGTCATCATGATTACGCATTCCAATAACGGCAACATTTTCACAACGGTGTATGCACATCTATCTCAAATTAATGTAAGTGTTGGACAAGTTGTCGATAAAGGCGGCAGAATTGGCGCAGTCGGGAATACGGGTGCATCAACAGGTCCTCACCTTCATTTTGAGATGCATATTGGAAACTGGACAGCATCTGGTCCGAGTGCAGTAAATCCATTACGTTATGTGTCGTTTTAAGTTGTAGTTGATTCAATAAAGTCGATATCTAATCCGCATGAAAGCAAGTAATCAATACTTGACTTTCATGCGGATTATTATATGGAAAAGTCAATCATTCGGACATTGTCAAACTTAATTCGTATACCATAAAAGAGAGTAGATTTTCAATGAATCTGGCAGTGCTTTCAATTAATTAGATGTTAAAATACTGGTTGAAAACGTGAGGGGTGAAAAAAGATTTCCAAGCGTTCTTGGCGAAAGTGCAAGGAAAGTAATCGTCCATTATTTCAATGAGTAAAGTGAGATGAACTTGCTTCCTAGGTGAGCGAGTTCATCTTTTTGCATGACGAAATACTTATTTTCAATAAATGTGACGAGAATATGAAAACGGCTTGTTATAAATCCTCATCTTGTAGGCACTTTTCTAGCAATAAGAAAAGAATTCCGATACCATAGCCCGTATATGGAGTAAAGGAGTTTACGCGAATGCCAGTAACGGAATATTATTTGATCGGTAGTATAACAGTGCCCTCGAATTGGGTGGCACTCATCGTCGGCTTTCTCGTTGCATATATTGCTATTCGAAAAAGGTATGGCAAACAGCTAGCTGAGCGCTTCAGTGATGCGGTGTTTTACATAATCATCATTTGGAAACTATCGGTCGTAATTACAGATTTCAGTACAGTCATCAAAGCGCCTATGGCCATTGTGTATTTTAATGGTGGGATGATTGGTTTTTGTCTCGGATTGGTATTTGTAGCATTACGACTTCTGCTAGATGTGCGAAAAGAACGATTGGATATTTCGGGTGTCATTGGTTTGTTTATGGGAGCGGTCGTTGTCCAAGCGGTGTATCAAGTAATGATGGCGCTATTGAATGATGGCGGTTTAGTGCCTAAAATCGTAACGGCAATCGGCTTTCTTAGTTTGGTCGTTTACCTATGGATTGTGGCTAAGAAGACGGAGGAAAACAGTATTTTACTGCCGATACTGTTCATGGCAGTACACTTCTTCGTCGCAACTCTACAGCCTAGAGGGTTAACAGATTCGTCGTTTTTCGTCAGTATGTCTATTGGATTATTTTTTATTGCCTTATTTTGGAGAATGAATGCAAAAGTGATGAAACGGAGGGAATCCTTTGAATAAGAAAGTAATTGGGTATGTAATTGCCGCTTTAGTCATTGGCTCGATGGTTGTCATTATGATTAATAATACGGTGAAAAAGCCGGAGCCGGTGGATACGTCTGGTGTGATTGTGGATAAGCAGGATGGCGGTTCGAGTGATGTATCTGAAGCGCAAACTGGGATTGAGCAAGGAAATTTGCCACCGGATTTTGAGTTGACGACATTGGCTGGAGAACAAGTGAAACTGTCAGAGTTGAAGGGTAAGAAAGTAGTCTTGAATTTCTGGGCAACGTGGTGCCCGCCATGTAAAGCCGAAATGCCGCATATGGAAAATTACTATAACAATAACAAAGATAAAGAAAATGTTGAGATTCTAGCTGTGAACTTGACGAACAGTGAGAAAGGCGAAAAAGATGTTCAAAATTTCATTGATGCGTATAACATTACGTTCCCAATTCCTTTGGATGAACAAGGTATTGTCGGTGAAACGTATCAAGCTTTCCAAATTCCTACAACGTATATGTTGAATACGGATGGTACGATTGCGCATAAGATCGTTGGACCGATGGATGAAGCAATCATGGAACAGTTAGTACAAGATTTAGATTAATAATTGCCGGATTTCTGTTGTCGTATCGACCGCACTCTGTTCATATAGTGAATGGAGGAGGGAAGGTATCGATGCGCAGAAGCCGGTTTTTTTTATTCGCCTTATTAGCAGTGTTGGCGACAGGCGTATTTCTAGTGTTGGATGGATGCTCGGTCAGTGATAAGAAAAGTGCTGACACGGTCATGCCGGGCTCGTTTCCAGTCATTGACGAGGCGTATAGCATTATTCAGGAGAATGCAGTATACCCGGTCGAAGGGGACATGCTCGTTGAAGGTGCGTTAAGGGGGATGGCAGATGTCATAGGGGATCCGTATTCGACGTATTTGTCGGAGGAGGAGGCTGCATCTCACAAGGAATCATTGGCAGGAGAGAGAGTCGGGATTGGTGCTGAAATTACCCGTTCAGGTGGAAAATATATTATCGTTTCACCAATTAAAGGATCTCCTGCTGAAAAAGCTGGACTTCAGCCGTATGATGAAATTGTCCGTATTAACGGAGAGGCGTTAGGTGGCTTAAAGTTACAAGAAGTCGTGAAGAAGATTCGTGGCAAGGAAGGCTCGGCGTTGGAATTGACGATTTATCGTCCTGACTTAAATAAGCATCTTGAATTGAAAGTAGTTCGGGAAGTCATTCCTGTGAAAACAGTATCTGCTGAACTGATGGAAGTAAGGGGCGAAAAAATTGGTTACATAGCTCTGACAATGTTTGGCGATGAAACAGCGGATGAATGGAAGAAAGCGACCGACAAAGTGATTAAAGAAGGCGCGGAGGCACTCATTATTGATGTGCGTGGCAATCCAGGTGGATACTTGCGCGCTGTCGGTGAGGTTGCAGGGAGTTTATTGGCGGATGATACGGTTTTTGCCTATATGCAAAATGTCAAAGGGGAATTGACGCCACTCGTTGTAGAGCCGTCTGAAAAGTTTTCGTTTGACGGAAAGTTAAAAACGATGCCGGTTGTTTTATTGCAAGATAAAGGGAGTGCATCGGCAAGTGAAGTGTTAAGTGGGGCATTGAAAGATTTACGCCGCGGTTTCATTATTGGTGATGTGAGTTTTGGTAAAGGGACCGTGCAAGATACGATGGAGTTGTCAAATGGTGGAGAGATGAAGTTGTCCACGCACAAATGGCTGACGCCGAAAGAGACATGGATTCATGGGAAGGGTGTCAACGTTGATTTGGCATCTGAGCAAGACAAATTGTTTACAGAGCATATCCGATTCTCTACCGATGTGTATGCGGAAGGCGATTATCATGAGGATATATCCTATGCTCAGCGGTTGCTCAGTGGGTTAGGGTATTCAGTTGGCAGGGATGATGGCTATTTTGATGAATCGACCGTTGAAGCTGTACGTGCATTTAGAATGGAAGCGAAAGTGTCTGAAGAAAATATTATGGATCGGAAGTTTTTTACGGCATTGCGTGAGAAAGTGGAAAGTTACCGGAAAGATAAGGAGAATGACAAGCAGTTGCAAGTTGCTATTGGGTATGTGCATCATTTGTTAAGTGAATGATTGATAGATTAGGCGCTCGTTTGAGAGGACGGGTGCTTTTTTGTTGTTTTTGGATATGGGGTGATTTCGGTGGTTATGCCGTGTTTTACGAAGTTATGAGCCGTTTGAGGGAAATATGCGGTGTTCTACGAAAATATGAGCTGTTTGAGGGGAATATGCTGAGTTATGGCTAAATATGCTGCGTTTGAGGCAATGCGGCGTTTTGAATAAATATGCCGCGTTTTACGAAGTTATGAGCCGTTTGAGAGGAATATGCTGAGTTCTACGAAAATATGAGCCGTTTGAGGGGAATATGCTGAGTTATGGCTAAATATGCGGCGTTTGGGGGCAATGCTGCGTTTTGGATAAATATGCTGTGTTCTAAGGGATTATGAGCCTTTTCAGGAAATTGCTGAGTTCTGTGAAGTTATGAGCCGTTTGAGGGGAAATATGCGGCGTTCTTAAAGATAATGAGCCGTTTTGACGGAATATGCTTTGTTTGAAAACTAGGATGAGGATTGGGGGTGCGCGGGGAGGGGGTGTAGAGAGCGGTGATCTGTCGCGCTGAATGGGTTTTGACAAATCAGAGGGGTTTGGTTTAGTAAAAAGGAAAAAAATGATTGCTGTCTCACACGCAAGACGATTCTTTTGATACAATAAGGAATAATCATGTTTGTAGGATAGGACGGTGAGCGTGGATGAGTGAACATGTAGTAGTGGACGTGTTAAAAGCGGTCGGGCTCTTTTTCTTGAATCCAGTTTGGTTGGTTGCTATTTTTGCAGCTGTTGGACTAGGGTATTTTCGGGTGAAAAATGAGAGGCGTAGTTTTCATGTTCGTTTGCATCCGGGACTGACGGAGTTGAAAAGGGTAATTAAAGAATCGTGGTTGCCTGCTTTGCTGTTATCACTTGTCGTTTCAGGTGTTGGATTGACGGTAGATGTTGGCTGGTTAGTTCTCTTGTCGGGCATTGCCATCGTCACGATGCTCACGTTTTATTATCAAGTGGCGTCACCAATTTATGCTACCGCTTTCGCTTTTTTTGGTCTCGTTGCTGTGCAACAGTTTGTTGGTGAGATTACGGTTCGCGGATGGTCATTAACGTCAATTGACTTTATGAGTGAAATTGCAATTACCATTCCTGTCATAGCGGGGTTACTGTTGATGGTGGAAGGGTTCCTCGTTGGAACCGCAGCTCATTATGCATCACCTTTTTTGACGAAAACGAAAAGAGGCTTACGCGCAGCGGCTTTTAAGACAAAACGTCTTTGGTTATTGCCAGTGATTTTTCTCGTGCCGGGTGATTTTTTAACGGCTTTCACTCCTTACTGGCCACAATTTACTGTAGGTGCAACAGAATTCAGTTTCATACCTGTACCAATTATTATTGGCTTTTCCCAAGTTGCCCGGGCAAGTTTTCCGGATGATTTATTACCGAAAATGGGACGAGTCATCATATGGATAGGTGTGCTTGTTGCTGCAGTCGGGGTTCTTGCTTGGTGGATGCCGATTATGGGTTGGGTTGCATTAGTGATTGGTGTTGTCGGTCGTGCAGCGCTTTCAATTGTCGTTGCTGTGCGCGAACGGCATGGTGGATTCGTTGGAGCACCACAATCGACAGGTGTCATGATTGCGGGGATTTTACCGGATTCTCCTGGTGAGAAGCTTGGATTGGTTCCGGGAGAGTGCATTCGTACAGTGAATGGCATTCAAGTGTCCAATGAAAAAGAATTGTATGATGCAATCCAAGTGAATGCTGCTCATTGTCGTTTGCAAGTAATTGGTCGCGATGGAGAAGTGAGGCTCATGCAACAAGTATTGTATCGACACGATCATCATCGGTTAGGGCTGCTTGTTGTCCGCTAATCCAGTAAGAAAGTTGGTTGTAAAATGGATATCGCCTTATTGGAAACGAAGTTACTGCTCGCCTTGTTTTTGCCTGGCTTGCTCGTCGTTTTTTTCACACGCGTAACATTCCATCACTTCGTTGGCCTTGCGTTGACAGTTGCCCTTATAGCTGCGTCGATATATGCCGGATACACACATAATTGGCTGTTATATGTGGCAGACGCATTGTCACTCACAATCGGCTTCTGGTATGCCACGCGGATGGTGAAGAAGGCGAGGAAACGCCAGCAAGGAGTGGATGAATAATGTTTGTGAAACCGCTCCAAGTTTGGGGCGGTTTTTTGAGTGCAACTGGTAGTCGTAATTGTAGTAAATCGGTATATTTTTAACGGATTAGGTTGAAGTAGGAACCTAGGTAAGGCTGGGAGAAAGGTAGAGATTTTAGTGTGATTAATAAAAAGCTTATAAAATACTGCGTGACTTCAAGGATTTTGCAACTTGGATTCACGCAGTTTTCCGTATTGTTGACTGTTGTTCTAGTCCCTATTCTTATTAAGAAGGGATAGGTTTGGATGAATGCGGGTATGTACCATTGATAGAATAGGACTTCTCATGACGCGATTGACCAAAAAAAGAAAACCGCCGTGCATGGCAGTTTTCATGTTACATGAAGAGGCTATAGATGGCGAGAACGCCGATTGTGCCTAGGACGACGGGCATGAGGGTGCCGCCGAGGAAGGCGATGAGGAATGCGGTTGCTGCGCCGATGATGCCGAAGAGGATGTTGCCTTCTTGGACGAATAGGACGGCGGGAAAGATGAGTGCACCGAGGACAGCGTATGGAATGTTGCTAAGGACGCCGCTAATGATGGGTGGGAGTTCTTTTCCGTCGAGTATGGTGAGTGGGATCATGCGTGGGATGTAGGTGACGAGCGCCATCCCAAAGAGCATCCACCAGTATGTAGGGCCCATTAGTCTTTCTTCCTTTCTTTGTACATGCCGGCTGCATTTTTGCCGCGGCGTGTGTAGATGATTTCGATGAAGATGGCGGATCCGAGTGTGGACACGAGGATTGCCCAGCCGGTCGTTAGCAGTTCTCCGAAGTAGAGGATGCAATGGATGACGGCTGCTGTTGTTGCGAGCATGACGACTTTTCGATTTCCTTTTGTCGCTGGGACGAGTAGACCGATGAACATGGCGTAAAGCGCAATGGACATGGCGATCTGCAGGAAGCCCGGTAAGTTGGCGCCGACGAAGTGGCCGACTGCTGTAAAGATGACCCAGCTACCGTAGGCGACAGAGGCGACACCGAATGCGAATGCGGATGTTATTTTGTCTTCTTCACGCGTCGCAAGGATGGAGAAGGTTTCGTCTGTAATGCCGAATGCGTATGTAGCTTTTACCCATTTTGGTGCACGTTGCATCTTTTCATTGAGTGATGCCGTCATAAGAAAGTGACGGATGTTGACGACGAATGTGTTGATGACGATGGTGACGGGATCTACTCCAAGTTTGATGAGGCTGAGGGTCATGTATTGAGAGGCGCCAGCGAATACGAACAAGCTCATGGCTGTTGCTTCAATGATGTTCAGTCCGGTTGTTTTGGCGAGTAGCCCGAATGTGAGTGCGACGGGAAAGTAGCCGATTGCGATGCTGATGCCTGCTTTCACGCCTGCTATAAACTGTTTGTTTCGCATTTTGTCACGTCTTTCTAATATGTATAGTTGAAATTATACTATATTTTGATGTTTCAGTGGTATTCTATAAGAAAAAAGGGAATAGTTGAGATAGGAATTGAGAATTGGCCGAAGATGAGTCGATTTGTGGACAGGTGAGGGTGTATACATATGAGCGAATGGATGGATGTTGATAAAATTATTGAATTGGCGGAGCATTATAAGGCGCTTGGGCCTTTTATTGGCATTTTACTGCCGTTTATTGAGGCTTTCTTGCCTTTTTTGCCGCTGTTTGTATTTGTTTTTGCGAATGCTGGTGCTTACGGATTATGGCTTGGTTTCATTTTGTCTTGGGCGGGAACAGTTGCAGGTTCATACGTAGTATTTCTCATTATTCGCAAGTATGGTAGGAATCGATTTTTGCGTTTTTTAACAAAGCACAAACGCGTTCAACAACTCATCGGCTGGGTGGAGCGAAATGGTTTCGGTCCGTTATTTTTGCTGCTTTGTTTTCCATTTACGCCGTCAGCGCTTGTAAATCTAGTCGCCGGTTTATCAAATATGAAGAAAAAAAACTATTTGATGATTTTGATGGCAGGAAAATTTGTCATGATCTTTACGATTAGTTTTATTGGATATGATTTAAAGGCGTTGCTGACGCAGCCGATTCGGACGGCCATTGTGATAGGGATTATTGTGATATTGTGGCTAGTTGGGAAATGGTTTGAGAAGCGACTTGAGAAACGGGTGGAGGAAGAGTCGAGTACGATTTTTCAGGGGGAAGATGAGTAGTAATTTGATATGCTTTTTGAGTTATGCGGCTTTCGGGGAGAAAATGCGGAGTTTCGCGGAGTTATGCTGCGTTTGAGGAGTTTATACGTTGTTTGGCGTTTTGGGTGGCGCGGGATAGTTGCGTTGCAGGGATTTGCTAGTCGCGCAGAATGCTTTTGACAAATCAACAGTTTTGGAAATTAGTAGCGTTATGCGGTTTTTGAGGCGAATATGTGGAGTTCTGAGGAGTTATGCGGTTTTCGTGATGACTATGCGGCGTTTCGAGGGGGAATGCTGCGTTTGAGGAGTTTATGCGTTGTTTGGCGTTTTTTAGTGGCGCGGGATGGTTTCGTTGCAGGGATTTGCTAGTCGCGCAGAATGCTTTTGACAAATCAACGGTTTTGGAAATTAGTAGCGTTATGCGGTTTTTGGGGCGAATATGCGGAGTTCTGAGTAGTTATGCGGTTTTCGGGATGAATATGCCGCGTTTCGAGGAGTTATGCCGCGTTTGAGGAGTTTATGCGTTGTTTGGTGTTTTAGTGGCGCGGGTTGGTTTCGTTGCAAGGATTTGCTAGTCGCGCAGAATGCTTTTGACAAATCAACGGTTTTGGAAATTAGTAGCGTTATGCGGTTTTTGAGGCGAATATGTGGAGTTCTGAGGAGTTATGCGGTTTTCGTGATGACTATGCGGCGTTTCGAGGGGGGATGCTGCGTTTGAGGAGTTTATGCGTTGTTTGGCGTTTTTTAGTGGCGCGGGATGGTTTCGTTGCAGGGATTTGCTAGTCGCGCAGAATGCATTTGACAAATGAATGGGTTGTTTGTGGATGTATTTAGTTCCTGTCCTCTTAAACTTTCGGTACAATGGAAGGAAGAGATGAGAGGGATTTTTTTATTGGTTGGAAGGGGGCGTTTTAGGATGACGTTGCGTTTTGTGACGGGACGAGCTGGGACTGGTAAGACGACGTTGATTGAGCGGGAGATTGCGGAGTCGTTGGAGCAGGATCCGCTTGGTCCGGCGATTATATTGCTTGTGCCTGACCAGATGTCGTATTCGATGGAGCATAGCTTGTCGGTGAATTTTGGCTTAAAGGGCATGATTCGTGCACAAGTTTCGACGTTTAAACGGCTTGCGTGGCGGGTGTTGCAAGAGACAGGTGGCATTACGCGTAAAGAGGTTGATGGTTTTGGTTATCGCATGCTTGTGCGAAGCGTGTTGGAGGAGAATCGGGATGAGCTGAAACTGTTTCGGCAAGCTGCCAATAAAAGAGGATTTACGGAGAAGATTGGCGATTTAATGAAGGAATTCTCCCGGTATTGTTTGGACCAGGAATTGCTTGGCAAGCTGTTAGCGGAGTTGTCCGCGGGACATGCACCGCGTACGTTGCAAGACAAGGTGAGCGATTTAACACTACTGCTTGGAAAGATAGAAGAAAAGCTCGGTACGGCGTATGTCGATAGTGAAGGCCACCTCGCTTTGCTTGCATCGCAAGTGCAGCATTCGGAGTTGATTCGTGATGCGGATATATATGTAGATGGTTTTGAGAGTTTCACGTCGCGAGAATACGAGATTTTGAAGGAGTTAATGAAGTACGGGAAAAGCGTGACGGTTGTATTGCCGATGGAAGCGGGTGTTTCGGGCCATGCAGACCATGAGTTGTTTTTCAATCCGGTGCGGACGGCGTTAAAGTTGCGGGAGATTGCCCGGTTGGAATCAGTCGATGTGGAAGGTAACATGCATTTGGAAGAAGCGTTGCGTTTTCGAAATGCAGAATTACGGCACTTTGAGAAGGAGTTTGAGAAGTACCCGCCCTCTGAACGGACTTTTGAAGGAGCTGTTACCCTTATTGAAGCGGCGGATCGGCGTGCGGAAGTACATGCTGTGGCGCGGCATATCCGGGAGCTTGTTAGGGATGGTGAGCGTTATAAACAGATTGCCATTTTGTACCGGCAGCCTGAAGTATATGATGAGCTCATTGAGACGATTTTTTCCCAGTATGACATACCGGTGTTCATTAGCCGTAAAAAACCAATGCTCCATCACCCGCTCATTGAGTTTTCACGATCCATTTTGGAAGTTGTGACGAATGGTTGGACGTACGAAGCAGTTTTTAGGGCGATAAAAACAGATTTGTTTTTCCCGCATCGTGAAGACAAGCAGTTATGGCGTGAGCGAGCGGACAGGTTGGAAAACTATGTGCTGGCAAACGGTATTTACGGGAATCGTTGGTATGATGAGGGTCGTTGGAAAGTGAAACGATACCGGGGGTTGGAGCTCCATACGACTGTGCAGACGGACGAGGAATTGCAGTTTCAAAAAGAATTGCATCTCATTCGTGACATCGTAAGGGATCCGCTTGTCCAGTTTGAAGGACGGTTAAAACGGGCTCGTAGTGGACGGGATATCGCTGAGGCGTTGTTTTTATTCATGGAATCGTTGCAGATCTTCGATAAGATTGTTGACTTGCGGGCTGAGGAAGAACGTGCGGGTCGATTATTAAGTGCAGCGGAACACGACCAAGCATGGAATTCATGGATTAATGTGCTGGACCAATTTGTGCTTATGTTCGGGGAAAAGGATATGCCATTGAAAGAAGCTGCTCGTATTTTGGATGAAGGTTTGGATACGTTGGAATTTACACGCATTCCACCTTCTTTGGACCAAGTGACTGTTACGACAATTGAGCTGTCGAGTATGATGGATAGCGATGTTGTATTTGTAATGGGTGTCAATGACGGGGTACTGCCGCAACGGATGGATGCAGAGGGAATCTTATCCGATTCGGACCGGGAGTGGTTCAATCGGAGCGGTATTGAACTCGCTCCTTCATCCAAGACGAAATTAATGGACGAGTCGTATATGGCGTATCGTGCGTTCACTTCCGCAAAGGACAAGCTCTTTATTACGTACCCAATTGCCGACGAAGAAGGAAAATCCTTATTGCCTTCGTTGTATATCGCAAGAATCCAAACGATCGTGAAAGGAGTTCCTTTGCAAGTTGCAGTGACGGATCCATCGGAGTTGTTGGATCACGCCGATGAAGCGACTTACATTAGTCACCCTCGGACGGCATTGCCTTATGTTTCCATGAAAGTGAAAGAGGCTGCTCATCGCAATGAACTGGCGCCGCAATGGCAAGCGGTATTGACATATTACGAAGAAGATCCACTTTGGTCTTCTGTTCTGCATGATATTACGACGTCGATGAAAGAGCGGAACCGCACGGAACGGTTAGCTCCTACGTTAACAGAAGGCTTGTATGGAAAATCGTTCGTATCCAGTGTTTCGCGTGTTGAATCGTATTATAGCTGTCCGTTCCAGCATTTTGCATCGTATGGATTAGGTTTACAGGAGCGGATGGAGTATACGTTGGAAGCTCCTTCAATCGGGGATTTGTTCCATGCGGCATTAAAATGGATTTCGGATGAAATGAATCGAAGTGGTAGGTCATGGGCGGAGTTGACGAAGGAAGATTGTTGGGCGCTAGCCAAGGGAGCGATGGACGCGATTACTCCGTTGTTTTTCAATCGGATATTACTGTCGACAAGTCGTTACCAGTATATCCGCCGGAAATTGACGCATATTTTGACACGGACGATGTATGCGCTTGGCAAGCAGGCGACGACGAGCTCGTTCAAGCCGGTGGCAATTGAAGCTGCATTTGGACCAGGGGAGCCGTTGCCGCCACTGTCAATTCCACTTCGTCGGGGCAATCAAATGAATTTACGCGGACGTATTGACCGAATTGACGCGACCGAAATTGAGGGCAAGATATACTTGCGAATTGTCGACTACAAATCATCAGCAAAGCAGTTGGATTTGACGGATGTCTATTACGGTATCTCCTTGCAAATGTTGACGTATTTAGATGTAGCGGTTGAACATGCGGAAGAGTGGATCGGGTTTAAAGCGGATCCTGCGGGTGTCCTTTATTTGCATATCCATAACCCGATGATTCGGACTGAACTGGAAATGACCGAGGCAATGATCGAGCAGGAAATGTTCAAGTCCTATAAGATGCGGGGCTATTTGCTAGATGAGCCTGAAGTTGTCATGGGAATGGATGCGCAAATTGGCAAGACGTCTGCTGTCATCCCTGCCGCATTTAAGACAGACGGTTCATTCACAAAAGCATCGAAGGTTTTGTCGACGGATGATTTGCATGTCGTCAGGAAATTTGTGCGACATCGGCACCAACAGGCGGGAGATGGCATGTTAGCGGGCGATACACGGGTCTATCCCTATAAATTGAAGGACCGGATGCCTTGTCAGTTTTGTTCGTATCAATCCGTTTGTCAATTCGATCCAACTGATCCTGAGCAGGCGTACAGGCAATATGATTCGATGGATGCCGAGCAAACACTTGAAAAGATGCGAGAGGATGTGAATGATGATGGACATTCCAATTAAACCGGCAGACGTGACGTTTACGGATGCACAGTGGAAAGCGATCTGGGCGACAGGGAAAGATGTGCTCGTGTCAGCTGCGGCTGGATCTGGGAAAACAAAAGTGTTGATTACAAGAATGATTCAGAAAGTATTGAATGAGCAAGACCCGATTGACGTCGACCAATTGCTCGTTGTCACATTCACGAATGCTGCGGCTGCAGAAATGCGTCATCGGATGGCAGGTGCGTTAGAAGAGGCGATTGCTGAAAAACCAGCGTCCATCCATTTACGACGACAGTTGAGTCTGTTGAATAAAGCCCAGATTTCCACTTTGCACTCGTTCTGTCTAAATGTAGTGCGTCAGTATGCCTATTTGATTGATATCGATCCAGGCTTTCGGATTGCAGATACAACGGAAGCGGCTTTGTTACGCGATGATACGATTGGGGAAGTGCTGGAGGATGCGTACAATGCCGGCAATCCTGAAGCAATGTATCGTTTAGCGGATAGCTTTACATCCGATCGGAACGACCAGTCAATTGAAAAACTGATTGACAAACTTTATGACTATTCAAGAGTGCATCCTTCTCCTGAACGATGGCTCCGCATGTTACCGATGCAATATGAAATTGGTGATGATGTCTCAATTGATGAATTAGCGTTCATTGACCCGTTGAAAACAGCGATTCGCCACACATTGGAAGAGGCAATTGCTTTGACGGAAGATATGAAACGGATCGCTCTGCTGCCTGAAGGTCCGGAACCTCTCGTTGTAACGGCGGATGCGGATTTGCAATGGCTGTTGGAAGCGAAGCGCCGGATAGATGAGGGGACTTGGGAAGATACGTACCATTTCTTCGGTTCGTTGACATGGGTGAAAGCGGGAACGATTCGCAAAAATACGTGTGATGAAGAACTGGCGAAGCGGGCGAAAGCGATACGTGATTCCGTTAAAAAAATCATCAATACTTTGAAAGAGTCCTATTTTACAAGAACACCGAAGCGGTTGCTCGATGAAATCCGATTAATGGCACCGAGTATGCATACGCTTGTAGAGTTAGTCATCGATTTTGGTGAGCGGTATAAACAAGTGAAAATGGATCGGGGACTCGTAGACTTTTCCGATTTGGAGCATTTTGCGTTAATGATTCTTGCGGAAGAAAGAGATGGTGAATGGGTTCCTTCTGATATCGCGATGGACTACTTAAATCGTTTTGCGGAAGTGCTTGTGGATGAGTATCAAGATGTAAATTTATTACAGGAAGCGATTATCCAGCTTGTGAAACGGGGGAGCGAAGCGGATGGAAACTTGTTCATGGTTGGTGATGTGAAACAATCAATCTATCGGTTCCGTCTGGCAGAGCCTGGTTTATTCCTCGGGAAATATAATCGATTTACGACAGATGACGGCGAACAAGGACTAAAAATCGACTTGAACGCAAATTTCAGAAGTCGCAAGGAAGTGTTGGATGCGACAAATTATGTCTTTTCTCAAGTGATGGGGAAACGTGTCGGAGAAGTGGAGTATGATGAGGCGGCTGCCTTGAAATATGGTGCCAAGTATCCCGAAAAGGAAACTGCAGCAACGCTTACGCTACTGTACGAAGCGGATGAAGAGGAGCTTGACGATGAAGCAACAGAGCTCGTTGGCCAAAGTTTAAAAAGTTCACAAGCCGAAGCGCGTTATATGATTCAACGTATTAAAGGCTTGATGGCTTCGGGGGAAGAAGTGACGGATGCTTTTTCGGATAAACGGCGTCCGTTAAAATATAGTGACATTGTCATTCTTATGCGTTCAATGACGTGGTCTGGCGAAATTGCAGAAGAATTCAAGTTGGCAGGGATTCCGATTTACGCTGAATTGTCACGAGGTTATTTTGAAGCGATTGAAGTGATGATTATGCTGAACACCTTGCGTGTCATTGATAATCCTTACCAAGATATTCCACTTGCTTCCGTCTTGCGTGCTCCGTTTGTCGGCATGACAGAGAATGAGTTGGCGCAAGTCCGATTAGCAGCGAAGAATAAACCTTTCTACGATGCATTGAAATATTTTATGGCGACGGGAGGAGCAGGTATTGATCCCGTCACACAACAGAAATTGCAACGATTTTTCTTGCAGTTTGAAGATTGGCGTAATTTAGCTCGTCGCGGTTCGTTGTCCGAGCTTATTTGGCAAGTGTACGCAGATACGCACTATTACGAAATTGTTGGCGCAATGCCAAATGGCAAGCAACGGCAAGCGAACTTACGCGCCTTGCATGACCGTGCGATTGATTATGAAAAAACATCTTTCAGAGGACTGTTCCGTTTTCTCCGCTTCATCGACAGAATGCAAAAACGAGGAGATGACCTAGGAGCTGCTCGTTACGTTAGTGATACGGAAGATGTTGTGCGAATCATGACAATCCATTCATCCAAAGGGCTCGAATTCCCATATGTGTTCGTAGCAGGAACAGGTCGCCAATTCAATAAGATGGATTTCAATGTACCGTATTTATTTGACCAGCATTTTGGTCTTGCGGTAAAGGCAATCGATCCCGATTTACGGATTACGTATACATCGCTTCCGTTTTTAGCGATGAAGGAAAAAAAGCAATTGGAGATGCGGGCGGAAGAAATGCGTGTGTTATACGTAGCGATGACGCGGGCGAAAGAACATCTGGAACTTGTTGCCACTGTGAAAGACATTGAGAAGACGATGACGAAATGGCAAGATGCACAACTGATTGAGCCGGGTTCAATGTTACCGGAATATACGCGCTCAAGAGCAAACGGGTATTTGGATTGGATTGGACCTGCAGTTGCAAGGCATGCCGATTTTGAATTGTTCGGTGTAACGAATGGCGGTAGACTCATTGCGGATGATTCAAAATGGAAAATTGCAGCGTATCCGACGGCGTCTTTCTTAGAGCCGGCAGAAGAGGAAATTGCCGTAGAGGAGAAAGAGATCGTTGGTTCGGAGGAAGTAAATGATGACTGGCTAACGGAAGTAAAGCGACGATTCGATTACCGGTATCCGCACGGAGCATCTGTGCAGAAACGTTCAAAACAGACCGTCAGTGAACTGAAACGGTTAGCACAGCTTGAGCAAGATGCTACGTATGATAATTTCTTTTCTACATTGGATGATGAAGTGAGTACACCCTATTTGCATGCACGTCCATCGTTCATGCAAACGCGAGCATTATCGAGTGCGGAAATCGGATCAGCGATGCATACGATTATGCAACATATTGACCTCACTTCAAAGCCGACGGTTCAGGATGTTGCTCGATTTGTGACGGAATTGACTACGCGGCAATTATTGATGCCTGAAGAAGCAAATGCTGTAGATGTAAATGCGATCATAACATTCTTTTCGACGAACATGTATAATCGATTGTCCGCTTCGGCAACAGTCCTACGGGAAGTTCCGTTTACGTATGCGTATGATGCAGAAGACGGGGATCATCAGATTTTGCAAGGGATCGCGGATTGTTTGTTCCAGGAAAAGGACGGATGGGTGCTGCTTGATTACAAAACGGATCGTGTCCGTGGGCAGCTTGCTTCCGATGAGTCGTTAACAGAGGAGATGCAAAAACGGTACGGCATACAGTTGAGCCTTTATAAAAAAGCGATCGAATCGATTGCGAAAATACACATAAAAGAAATGGTCCTCTACTTATTTGACGGGGAGAGGGTTGTGAATGTTCAGGAGGAATCTGTTTGAAAGTCTCACCAACATTGTTAGGGAATCGAATTGAGTCATTGGATATGTTGAGGGGTTTTGCACTCCTCGGTATCTTTATTGCAAATATGCTTACTTTCCATTCGCCCTATTTTTATATTGATCCACATACGTATTTCAGTACGCCTGGTGATCAATTTTCTTATAAAATTATTAGCATTTTCATAGAAGCAAGTTTCTATCCGATTTTTGCGATGCTGTTCGGTTATGGTCTGCAAATGCAGTACGCAAAATCTGTTGTGAATAAAACACCATTTGCGCCAATTATGGCAAAGCGTCTCGCAATTTTAATGGCATTCGGACTGATACACGCGCTATTCATATGGTCCGGTGATATTTTGTTTACGTATGCAATTATGGGGTTCATCATGATTGGGGCTGTGAGAATACCTAAAAAATGGCTCCTACCCGTTGCGCTCGTCGTTTATTTAATTCCAACGTTGTTGCTCATTGGGGGGACTTATTTTGTAACAAAAATGTTTCCAGATGACCTGATGGAAGGCTATTCAGACATCCAACGCATTGAACAAGCGATTACAGCATACGGACATGGCTCGTATGTCGATGCGCTATTGTTCCGCATTCCAGAATGGTTGCTAATAGGTTTGCCGGCGATGTTCATGGGTGTGTTTATGGTGCTTCCGTTAATTATGCTTGGTGCAGTCTTTGCAAAGGTGAAGTTGTTTGAACGTGCAGCACAGTTCAAAGGCAGAATTGCACTTGTTACACTCCTTTCGTTAGTAGCGGGTATTGTCATTAAATCATTGCCGTATATTGATGAGCCGACGTACTACTACAAACTCACTCAGCAATTGATCGGTGGGCCGATTTTAGCGATCGGATATGCAGGCGTCATTTTGTTGTTATGTCAATTGCCGATTTTCCAAAAGGTATTCCGGCCAATTTCAAAAGCAGGTCGTATGTCTTTGACGACTTACTTGACGCAATCCATCGTTGCAACATTAATTTTCTACAATTATGGGTTCGGTTTGTATGGAAAAGTGGACATTGAGACGGGAACGTTAATGGCGATTGGCATCTTCATTCTACAAGTGATTTTTGCCGAATTGTGGCTGATGAAGTTTAAGATGGGTCCATTTGAATGGATATGGCGTAAAGTGACGTATGGAAAGAATCTGACGAAAAAAGAGGAGAAAGTGCAAGTTTTGTAGAAATAAAGGAGACAGCTACAGTCATCGTTAGCTAGTAGTTTGTGCAGGGAAGAAATCAAACAAGGAAGGTAGGGCTAGCACATGAAACTTTTATCGTTCCGGTATGAAGGGAACATCTTATTCGGTCCGAAAGTGAAGAAAGAGGAAGCGGTCTGGGATGTACGATCCATTGCAGAGGCTTTTGGCGAAACAGATTTCCCGACAACAATCATCGAGGGCATCAAAGAAGGGCTACAGTTTGTTGAGAAGGTGAGAAAACTGACTGAACAAGCGAAGACGAGTGAGAATCCGGAACAGTTCAAACATGACTTTACGAAAATCGAATGGTTATCGCCTGTGCCACGAACACCTAAAAACGTTTTGTGTGTCGGTAAGAACTATGCTGACCATGCAGCTGAAATGGGTAGTGATGCACCACCTGAGAAATTAATGATCTTCACGAAATCACCGACTGCACTTGCTGCAGATGAACAGGTGCTACCTGTCCATGCCGAAGTTACGCAAAACTTGGATTACGAAGGCGAGTTAGCTGTCGTTATCGGTAAGAAAGGACGCAATATCCCGAAACAACTTGCCTATGATTATGTTTTTGGGTATTCCATTGCAAATGACATTACAGCAAGAGATATCCAATCGGCTCATAAACAATATTTCTTAGGCAAGAGTTTAGACGGATCTTGTCCAATCGGGCCGTACATTGTGACCAAAGATGAGCTCCCAAATCCGCATAATCTTAGCATTGTGACAAAAGTGAATGATGAAGTACGCCAAAATGGCCATACAGCAAATATGATCTTTAAAATAGATGAATTGATTGTGGAGATATCGAAATACGTAACACTGGAACCGGGAGATGTTATTTTGACAGGTACGCCTGCTGGTGTCGGAAAAGGAATGAATCCACCGAAATTTTTGCGTGCTGGCGATACGGTGCAAATTGCTGTAGAGGGAATTGGCACACTTGTAAACCGCTTTGCCTAAGCGTATTTTAGTGCGATTAGGTTTACGAATATGGTAGGATTAAGGGGTAAAGACAATAAATGAGGTGAATCACTTGGGCTTTTTATCAGACACGACCCATTTTCATATTTTCACATGGGTAGTCGGCATTATCGTTTTTCTCGTTGCTGCAGTGATGGCGAACGGGACAAAAGGCAAAAAAATTACACATATGATTGCACGCTTATTTTATGTGCTCATCCTTCTATCTGGCGTACTGCTATTCATTAAAGGAATGGATTACGGTCGAGGCGCAGAGTACGGCATCAAATTCCTGCTCGGCTTATTGACGATCGGCATGATGGAAATGGTGCTCGTTCGTTCTACAAAAGGGAAAAACGTTACCCTATTTTGGATTCTTTTCTTCGTGTTCCTATTCGCAACAATGTTCTTCGGTTTTAAATTACCGATGGGCTGGGAGTTGTTTTAAGGTACAGAAGGTCCAACTCTATTGATGTACTGGGATTGAAAACCGTCAGCTAATCATGCTGACGGTTTTTACTTGGACAAAAATTGGAGACTGCTGACGTTTTCCTCCATTCACAAATTCGACTCAATTCCAGACGTCCGACATTTTTTTCATTTCATTACATGGCGTGGAAAGCATCCATTTGATAAAATGGCTAAAGATAGCTTGTCGAGGAGGCTTTTTTTGTGAAAGGTAAACGTATAAGTAGTGTTATCGCCATTTTTTTACTGTTCATTTCAACGATGTTGCCGACAGAAGCAGCTGCTTCTACTGAACGCACGTTGAAGGATGAAAGTATATATGACTTATTAGTAGACCGGTTTAATAATGGGATCGGTACGAATGATGTGGACGTGGATGCAACAAATCGTCATGCGTTTAATGGTGGGGACTTTGCAGGGATCCAGTCGAGGTTGCAACATATTACTGAAATGGGCTTTACGATGATTTCAATTGGGCCTGTGTTTGAAACGGACACGTATGATGGCGCACAAGCACGGTCTTACGAAAAGTTGGAACCGCATTTTGGAACCGCTGAAGAATTAACAAGTTTAGTGAAAGCAGCACATGAAAAAGACATAAAGGTCATAGCAGATTTCCCCATGAATGACGTGAGTAAACAGCATGACTGGGTAAAGAATGAACAATTTTCGCATACTGAAACGACTGACGGTACAATTCAATGGGATTCAAATGATGATGCCCTCCAGGAAGCGTTACTTCAAGCGGTCGTAGATTTTGTGACTACACACGATTTAGATGGGGTCCGATTGACAAAGTTGGAAGGCTATTCGGATGCATTTGTAAATGAAGTGATTGAAGCCGTCCATGAAGCAAAAGCAGGCGCCTATGTCATCACGAATGAGGAGAGCGATGCGGACTTCGAAGCGACGCGGCACAACGCTCAAGAAGACGCACTCCGTCAAGCATTTACGAAAACCGATGCGAACTCATCAGGTATTGATATTTTTACCGATGCAAATGCAACGAATATTATCCAACTTGACGATTTGTCCGGTTCCCGGTTAACGTATGAAATGGTTGAAGCAAGAATGTTTCCGCCGACTCGCTGGAAAGTAGCCGTAACGGCATTATTCACGTTGCCAGGAGTGCCTTTAATGACATATGGCTCTGAAATTGCAGTAAACGGTAAAGAAGCTCCAGATAGTCACCCATTGCTCAATTTTAAAACCGATATGGAATTAAAAGACTTGATCGGTAATTTAAATACGCTGCGAAACCAATCGGAAACGCTTCGCAATGGTGATTTCAAAATGTTGCACAATCAAGATGGTTTCATGGTTTACACACGAACTTCAGAAGACGAAACGTGGTTAATTGCTGTTAACAACACGTCAAAAACGGTTGATATTAAAATTCCAGCAGAGCAAATCGGTGAGAAAAAGAAATTACGCGGCTTGCTGGACAGTGATTTGGTGAAAGAAACAGACGACGGGTATTTCCACGTCGTGTTAGACCGGGAACTAGCAGAAGTATATATTGCTGATGAAGACAAAGGATTTAATATACCGTATTTAATTGCCTCGCTTCTTGTTTATATACTCTTTTTAACGTTCCTTTTCCTTGTCATTAAGAAAGGAAGAGCGCGTAGAAAAGCGGAAGGATGAATAAACGCCTTTTCATGACAGGTGGTAAGCCTGTCTGAAAAGGCGTTTTTCTTTATGCGTTCATTTCTTTATTCAAAAAGAAGATGGCGATTGTGCCAGGGCCAGCGTGTGACCCGATGACGGAACCAATCATATGGATTTCAGTTGCTTTTGGCTTAAAACGTTCTTCGATGAGTGCTTGAACTTCTTTGGCGGTCTGTAAGTCATCACCATGACTGATGGCAATCGTTTGGTTGGCTAAATTTACTCCACGCTCATCCATAAGGTCGATCATCCGTTTTAATACTTTTTTGCGACCGCGATGTTTTTCAATCGGTACGAGTTTGCCGCTTTCTACATGAAGCAACGGTTTAATATTCAATAATCCACCGATGAATGCACTTGCTTTTGACACCCGTCCGCCTTTCGCCAAATAATCTAAATCCTCTACTGTAAATAAATGCTCCATATGAGCAGCCATATGGCGAATTTTGCGTTCGATTGTCCGGATATCGTCACCTGCATCCCGTAAACGAACAGCCTCTTTTACGAGAAGTCCATGGCCAAGCGAAGCGCATCGCGAATCAATGATAATCATATTCATACTCGGATTGACTTCTTTTACTTGGTCTCGCATCATGACTGCAGTATTGTACGTACCTGATAACTCAGAAGAGAAAGCGATATACAGTCCGTCTTCTCCGCTTTTTGCTAACTCCTTCCACGTATTGAGCAACAGTTCCGGAGAGGCTTGTGACGTTTTCGGATGCTTTCCACTACGTATTGCGGAGTAGATTTCGTGCGCATCAATTTCGGTAATGTCATCAAACTCTTTGTCATCTACTAATACTTTCAATGGAATTAGCGTTACATTGTTTTCTTCAAAAAATGATTTCGGTAAATCTGAACCACTATCCGCAAAAATTCTCATAACTACCCCTCATTTCTATAGTTTTAAGCGTTCCTTTAAGAACGTTGCAATTCCATCTTCGTTGTTCGTCATCGTCACTTCATTTGCAATCGATTTTAATCGGTCAATGCCATTGCCCATGGCGACTCCCGTACCTGCATAATCGATCATTTCAAGGTCGTTGTCTTCATCCCCGAACGCGATGATCCGTTCCCGCGGGATGTCGAGCCATTTGGAAACATGTGAAATCCCAACCGCTTTGTTCAATCCGTGACGGACAATTTCAATGACATCAAAAGGAGCTCCCCATCGTCTATGGTCAATCACTTCCGCATGCACATCTGCTAAATGGCGTCTGATCGGATCGACATTTTTCGAGTCTGCATGAATGAGTAAACTTGTTGGATCGACTTGTAATGAATGGCGTATATCACCTGCTGTAATAATCGGCTCTCCAAATGTCAGTACATCGAGCATCTTCTCGTCGTGCACTTGCATATACACATCGTCCATCACTTCAGCAATGATATTGTGAAAACGAAAATCCTGCATCGCATCGACGACGTTCCTTACGACAGGTAAGGAAATCGTTTCGTGAATGGTTTGCCAATTCGTATCCGTTGGATTATGGACAAACGCACCGTTAAAATTGACAATAGGTGTTTGTAAACCGAGTTGCTTGTAATAGACAGCGCTCGCTCGATACGGTCGTCCTGTTGCAATCATAATCTGATGCCCTTGTTCTTCCGCCAATTTCAAAGTATGTGCAGTTTTTTCTGAGATGATTTTTTCATCTGTTAATAATGTCCCGTCCAAATCGAGGACAATTAAATGCGGTTTCATTGAGTCGTCCCCCTCGTTGTTAAATATGTTTTTGAGTAATTGGCTCTTATTATCTACTGTTCAGTGTAGCGTTATCATAAGGCGTAAGTCAAAAAATTCCGCCACACGCCTATTTTTTGTTTTTCTAGTAAAACTTTGTTACGATTTACTAAAAAGGTATAGAAGGTGTTTGCATGATTGTTAGAGAGGAACAATGGGGCAAGACGAATATCCCTTTATTACATATTGTGGATGAATCCCTGCAAAATAGCAACATTCCAGCTGTAATCTTCTTACATGGATTTACAAGTGCGAAAGAGCACAATTTACATTACGCATATAACATGGCCAAGCAAGGGCTCCGTGTCCTTCTTCCTGAAGCGCATTTGCATGGCGTTCGCAGTGAACAGTTAGATGAAGTGCAATTAAGCCTTCGATTTTGGGAAATCGTGTTAACGTCGATTGAAGAAATGGCAGTGCTGCACAATGAACTGCAACAAAGAGGGGTAACGAAAATTGGCATGGGGGGCACTTCCATGGGAGGCATTACGACGCTCGGTTGTTTGACAGCTTATCCGTGGATTGATGTGGCAACAGTCATGATGGGGGCACCCGGTTACGTCGAATTGGCGAAAGCACAAATTGCGCAATTTGAGAGAAGAGGTTTCAAGTTACCCATTTCGGATGAAGACCGTCAATCGTTGCTCGATACATTAGCATTTTTTGATATGACGAAACAACGTGAAAAATTAGCTGGGCGACCTGTATTTTTCTGGCATGGAAAGAATGATACGACGGTACCTTATGAACCAACGTTTAATTTCTATAATGCCGCTAAAAAAGATTACATCAACCTACCAGAACGGTTCGAATTCATGACCGATTCAGAAGCGGGACATGCTGTTTCTCGAACAGGCATGTTGCGTTCGGTCGATTGGCTCGCAAGTTATTTGAATGAATAGCATAACCTTGCTATGATGAAGGGACAACGAAACGAAAGGGGTATTTGAATGAGCGAGGATATGAAAGGCAGCTTGATGGGTGCTCTTGAAAATGTCATCGACCCTGAATTAGGGATCGATATTGTCAACCTAGGTCTTGTTTACGATGCGGAGTTAAACGAAGAAGGTACGGCGATTGTTACGATGACGTTAACTTCAATGGGCTGTCCGATGGGACCGCAAATTGTAGCGAACATTAAACAAGAACTTATGGAGCTTCCTGAAGTAAAAGATGTAGATGTAAATATTGTCTGGAGTCCACCATGGTCTCGTGACAATATGTCCCGCTATGCAAAAATGGCACTTGGCGTGCGCTAATTATACACCGAAGAGACTGTTTGACGATATGTCATGCAGTCTTTTTTTACTAGCTAAGGAGGAAATTCAATGAAAACAACAGACTTGTTTGACCAATACGGTGAAGAATTGACGCTTTGCTCACTCAAGTTTCATTCATTCGGCAAGCAGAAGCGCTTTTTTGGACCAATTGAAACAGTGCGTGTGTTTGAAGATAACGTCCTTGTTAGGGAAACCCTTGAGCAAATGAATGAAGGAACGGTTCTAGTCGTAGACGGTGGAGGTTCTGTTAGATGTGCATTGCTTGGAGACCAATTGGCGCAAATTGCCGAAACACGTAAAGTAGCAGGTATCATCATTAATGGATGTGTGCGTGATACGGCCGAACTAGCAGCACTTGATGTAGGAATCCTGGCAATTGGAAAGAATCCAATTCGTAGTAAAAAGGAAGGGAAAGGCGAGCGGTCAGTTTCTTTGTTTTTTGGTGATGTCAATTGGACGCCCGGGCATTATGTTTATGCGGACGAGGATGGGGTACTCGTATCACCAAGAAAACTTCATTAACGATTTAACGCGTTCAGTACGTGCAAAAAACTTTACGTTTTGATCATTTTTGACTATACTATAATTAATCAAAGATAGTCAAAGTCAAACAGTTGAGGTGATAGATGAATGAGAATGGATAGCGTACAAGAAGATCAAAAAACGCCGTTGGAACAATTTGGACGAAATTTAGTGGAAGACGTACGAAAAGGGAAGATGGATCCGGTCATTGGACGGGATGAAGAAATTCGCAATGTCATCCGGATTTTATCTAGAAAAACAAAAAACAACCCTGTCCTTATTGGAGAACCAGGCGTTGGGAAAACAGCAATTGTGGAAGGGCTTGCCCAACGGATTGTAAAAGGCGATGTGCCTGAAGGACTTAAAAACCGTCAAATTTTCGAGTTGGACATGAGCTCGCTCATTGCAGGAGCGAAATATCGTGGTGAATTTGAAGAGCGGTTAAAAGGTGTCCTCAAGCAAGTGAAAGAGAGTGAAGGGGAAATAATCCTTTTCATTGACGAAATCCATACGATTGTCGGCGCGGGTAAAACAGACGGTGCGATGGATGCCGGTAACATGTTAAAACCGATGCTCGCGCGTGGTGAACTGCATTGTATCGGCGCGACGACGCTTGATGAATACCGCATGTATATCGAAAAAGATCCTGCTCTAGAGCGTCGATTCCAACAAGTGCTCGTTCGTGAACCGTCTGTAGAGGATACGATTTCAATTTTACGTGGGTTGAAAGAACGCTTCGAACTCCATCATGGTGTCAGAATTCATGACCGTGCGCTTGTGGCGGCAGCAACATTATCTGACCGTTATTTGACGGAGCGTTTCATGCCGGACAAAGCGATTGACCTAATGGATGAGGCGAGTGCAATGATCCGGACTGAAATCGATTCAATGCCTCAAGAACTAGACTCGGTGACGCGGAGAATTATGCAGCTAGAAATTGAAGAACAAGCATTACGGAAAGAAAAAGATGCGATGAGTCAGACGCGTCTTGCAACATTACGGGATGAATTGCAGGAATTAAAGGATTCATCTGCCGAGATGCGAGAACAATGGGATAAAGAAAAAGAGGCGTTGAACAGTATCCAAACGAAGCGTGAACAACTCGATCGTTATCGTCGGGAGCTTGAAGATGCACAAAATCGTTTTGATTTGAATAAAGCGGCAGAACTCCAATACGGAAAAATTCCTAATTTGGAGAAGGAGTTACAAGAACTTGAAGCTTCTCTCGTCGATCAAGATTCAACCCGATTACTCCGAGAAGAAGTGACGGAAGAGGAAATCGCAACGATTGTCGCGAGATGGACCGGCATTCCTGTGACGAAACTTGTAGAAGGGGAAAGGGAAAAATTGCTTCGACTGCGTGAAACGTTGGAAGAACGTGTCGTTGGGCAAGACGATGCCGTGCAACTTGTAACAGAAGCAGTTTGGCGAGCGCGCGCAGGTATTAAAGACCCGAATAAGCCAATTGGTTCTTTCCTCTTCCTTGGGCCAACAGGAGTAGGGAAAACAGAATTGGCGAAAACGTTAGCGGCGACTCTTTTTGACTCAGAAGATCACTTTATTCGAATTGATATGTCGGAATACATGGAAAAGCATAGTGTGTCCCGTCTAGTCGGTGCACCTCCCGGTTATATCGGATATGAGGAAGGCGGACAGTTGACGGAAGCGGTTCGGCGCAACCCTTATTCCGTTGTGTTGCTCGACGAAATTGAAAAAGCACACCCGGATGTGTCGAACATCCTGCTTCAAATCTTAGACGACGGTCGCATAACCGATTCTCAAGGTAGACTTGTCAATTTTACAAATACCGTCGTTATCATGACATCGAACCTCGGATCGGCGTATTTACTAGACGGTCAGTTTGACTCGGATGAACATGCCGCAGAAGACTTAGTCATGGCGGAGTTGCGAAGACATTTCAAACCGGAGCTACTAAACCGAATGGATGACATTATCATTTTCCATTCATTATCTGGAGACACGTTCCGTTTGATCGCCGGTAAAATGCTTGATGATTTGGCGAAACGACTCGATTCACAAGATGTTGAGTTGGTGTTCGATGATGCGGTCCTAGATTGGATTGTAGATCAAGGGACCGACGCGGATTTTGGTGCTAGACCATTAAAACGGTTCATCCAACGCCATGTCGAAACGGCTGTGGCTAAAGAAATCATTAAAGGTGACTTGAAAGACGGGCAAAAGTTGATGCTTGAGATGGTCAACGGAGCGTTACAAGTGGAAAAAGTATAATGAAGAATGAGGTTGGGACAAAATAATATAATGCATGCAGGCAAATATCGTCGGCATGCATTTTTTCTGCTTTTACTAAGTTTCTTTTTTATATTAATGAGTGGATCGGAACGGAAAAAGGCCGACTCCTGCGGGATTTAGCGCGAATGTTGAGACCCCGCAGGGAAAGCCGTCACGTAGAACGGCTTTTGCGAGCAAAAGCGCAGCGTTGGGAGCAAGGATGCCTTAATTTCCGCAAAGTACGCAGAAATACGGCAAATCGAACTCTTCGTTGTTCGATTGGCTCAAGCGCGCCCCGCGGAAAGCGTGCCTTTTGTAGTGCAGAGGAACGGTCTATTTAGAGTTTTTGTCCTAGCCTCATTTTTTGCACAAAAAAACCGCCCTCTGTAAGGACGGTTCCGGTTGCTCAGTAATCTGCTACTTCCTCATCTGACATAGTAGATGTAATAACGAGAATGATTGCTCCAAGAACAACAGAAGCGATGACACCACTCATGAAGTCGAAATGTGGGATTCCAGCGATTGATCCTGCAACATAATTCAACATGGTCACTAAAAGGAAAGACCATACGAAAGCCATAATATATTTCATCAGATTCACCTCGACAATACTTATTCATTAATTATCATACCATAGCCCATACATTCATCAAACAAAATAATGTACACTTTCCACATTCTTTGGCAAAATTGTGTCTGCATATTGAAAAGTATAGGCACATCTTTTATAATTAATACCAGGTACTAATAATAGATGATAAGGAACGGGGTATGTGAAATGAACGCAGGGTTGATAGGTGTCGGGAAGTATGTCCCTTCTCAAATTGTTACGAATAAAGACTTGGAAGCACGTATTGATACGACGGATGAATGGATTCGTACGCGTACTGGAATTGAAGAAAGACGCATTGCAGATGCTGATATGGATACATCGGATATGGCGTACCATGCTGCGGTAAGTGCAATTGAAAACGCAGGTCTTCAGCCTGAAGATATCGGCATGATTTTAGTGGCGACCGTAACAGGTGATCGTCCATTCCCGTCTGTTGCAACGATGATACAAGAGCGTTTAGGTGCAAAAAATGCAGCTGCGATGGATGTATCTGCAGCTTGTGCAGGGTTCATGTATGGTGTTGTAACAGCGAAACATTTTGTCGAAGCAGGAACGTATAAGCATGTTCTTGTCGTCGGCGTAGAAAAGTTATCCAAAATTACCGATTGGGAAGATCGAAATACAGCAGTGCTATTTGGAGATGGAGCCGGTGCTGCAGTTGTTAGTGAAGTGAGTGAGGGCCGAGGAATCTTATCGTTTGAACTCGGTGCGGATGGTGTAGGCGGAAAATACCTTTACCAAGACAAATACATTCATATGAATGGTCGTGAAGTGTTTAAATTTGCTGTCCGCCAAATGGGTGAATCGGCTGTAAGTGTGACGGAAAAGGCCGGGTTGACGACTGATGACGTTGATTATTTAATACCTCACCAAGCAAATATCCGGATTATGGAAGCATCACGTGAGCGTTTAGGACTGCCTGTTGAGAAAATGTCCAAAACCGTCCATAAATATGGCAACACGTCAGCTGCTTCAATCCCTATTTCTTTAGTAGATGATTTAGCAGAAGGTCGCGTGAAAGACGATGACATTATCGTGTTGGTCGGTTTCGGCGGCGGATTGACATGGGGCGCGCTTTGCATTAAATGGGGAAAATAAGTGAACATTATTATATAATGAATAAGAATTGAAAAGTCATCTAGGTGTACGACTTTAATCTACTTGCCTGTCGAGTAGGCTGAACGGTTAAATTTTGTTATTTAATTACTAGTTTTTAATGAAGGGGAGTTTTGAGTATGGAAAAACGTCGAGTTGTCGTAACGGGAATCGGAGCTGTCTCTCCTGTCGGAAATTCTGCTGAAGCATCTTGGGAAGCGGTCATTAATGGAAAATCTGGAATCGGGCCACTGACAAGACTAGATAGCGAGCAGTTCCCAGTGAAAGTAGCAGCAGAAGTGAAAGACTTTGACATTGAAGAATACTTACCACGGAAAGAAGCGCGAAAAATGGACCGTTTTACGCATTATGCAATGGCGGCATCCATTATGGCGATGAAAGATGCAAATCTTGAATTGGACGAGGAAACGGCTTACCGCACAGGTGTATGGATCGGTTCAGGAATTGGTGGAATGGAAACGCATGAACAGCAGTTCAAAACGTTTATGGAAAAAGGATATCGCCGTGTAAGTCCTTTCTTCGTCCCAATGATGATTCCAGATATGGCCTCTGGTCAAGTTTCCATCCATTTTGGCGCGAAAGGCATTAATTCGTGTACAGTAACTGCTTGTGCATCTGGAACGAACTCTATCGGAGATGCGTTTGAAGTGATTAAACGTGGAGATGCGGACGTCATGATCACAGGTGGAGCAGAAGCACCAATTACAACGATGTCTGTTGCTGGTTTCTGCGCAAACACTGCACTATCGTTAAACCCGGATCCTGCAACCGCATCCCGTCCATTTGATAAAGAGCGTGACGGATTTGTCATTGGTGAAGGTGCGGGTATCTTAATCCTTGAAGAATACGAGCACGCAGTAAAACGTGGCGCGAAAATTTACGCGGAATTAGTCGGTTACGGTTCTACAGGTGACGCGCATCACATTACGGCGCCAGCACCTGAAGGTGAAGGCGGCGCGCGTGCAATGCGACAAGCATTGGAAGAAGCTGAAATTACGCCTGAAAAAATCGATTACATTAATGCGCACGGTACGAGCACACCGTACAACGATCTATTTGAAACAATGGCTGCCAAAACCGTATTTGGCGAACATGCATACAAGCTTGCAATGAGCTCAACGAAGTCCATGACGGGTCACCTTTTAGGGGCAGCAGGTGGTTTGGAAGCAATCTTTACGGTAAAGGCTTTACAAGAAGGCATCTTGCCGCCAACGATGAATTATGTCAATGAAGATCCGGAATGCGATCTCGATTACGTTGTGAATGAAGCACGCAAAGTTGATATCGACTATGCAATGAGCAACTCACTCGGATTTGGCGGACATAACGCATCACTTGTGTTTAAGAAAATAGGATGAAGATCGACTGATTGACTGCAAACCTGATTTTTTGGGTTTGCAGTTTTTTTATGCTGGGATTCTGCTGCTAAGTTTGCGGCGTTCTTGGGGATTATGCGGCGAAACGTGGTTAGTATGCGGCGTTTTAGCTGATTATGCGGCAAACTCGGTCAATATGCTGTGTTTCCAGTGTTTATGAGCCGTTTGACAAAGTTATGAGCTGTTTTGAAGGGAAATGTTGAATACCGTTTTCCATTTTACAAAATGTATCATTGTTCAAATCTCAGTACTCTACCTGAATCAATCCATCTCCTATGACCCGAACCGCGGGCAATCACCACGTCATACCCCACAAAAATTCGCGCCAAATGGTTTTTGACAAACTAAATCTATTCCTCACTGTAACAATTACATCTTTATTCCCAACAGAACAATCCCCTTTTAGATCAGTAGTCTAAAAGGGGATTGACCGTTCATACAATGGAAGAAAAAAGGGCGATGTACATGACGCGAATCTTTCTCTTTCTTCTCAGTTACGGACTCATTGTTGTAACCGTCTCGCACATGATATTTTACTTCAACTATCTTTCATTAGGATACAGTTGGAAGCAAATCATCTTATTTATCATACAAACAGCAGACTTCACACTCTTTGTATTGGCTGTTATCTTACTCCTATTGACCGTCTTCTTCCGAGCCCCATCGCAGACTCCATTTTTCTAAACGTCTCTGTTGCAATGGCATTCGCTTTTTCGGCGCCTTTATCTAAATAAGCATCCAGTTCCGGTGAGTTCAATAACTCCTCATACCTTTGTTGAATCGGTGTTAAGTGGTTAATGACTGCTTCTGCGACGCCCGCTTTAAACGCGCCGTAGCCAAGGCCATCATACTTCGATTCAAGCTCTGCGATTGAAACACCGGTCAAAGCAGATTCAATCGTCAATAGATTGGATACGCCTGGTTTGTTTTCAACATCGTACTTCACAATACCATCTGAATCCGTGACCGCACTTTTGATTTTCTTTTCAATTTGTTTTGGCGTGTCTAACAAGGAAATCGTTCCTTTTTTATTCGGATCAGATTTACTCATTTTTTTCAAAGGATCTTGTAAAGATTTAATACGTGCGCCACTTTTAGGAATGCGTACTTCAGGAATTGTCAGGACATTTCCGTAGCGCTTGTTAAAACGCTCCGCTAAGTCACGTGTTAACTCAACGTGTTGTTTTTGATCGTCCCCAACTGGCACAATATCCGTATTGTAGATTAAGATATCGGCAGCCATGAGCGGCGGGTACGTAAGAAGTGCTGCAGAAACGCCTTCTTTTCCATCGGATTTATCTTTGAATTGTGTCATCCGTTCGAGCTCACCGATATACGAAATACATTGCATCATCCATCCAGCTTGCACATGTGCAGGCACTTCAGATTGGATGAACAGGACGGATTTCTCTGGGTCAATGCCACTCGCGATGTAAATTGCTGCAAGTGAACGAATTGTTCGTGCTAATTCGTCAGGGTCTTGTTGCACCGTAATTGCGTGTTGATCGACAATGCAAAAACGACATTCGTATTCGTGTTGGAGCTCTGTAAATTGCTTAAATGCCCCGATATAGTTCCCTAATGTCACTGTACCTGTAGGCTGTACGCCTGAGAAAATGGTTTTCATTAAAACGCCTCCTTAAAATAAAAAAACACCAGTCATCCCTAAAAAAGGGACGACTGATGTGTATCAACCGTGGTACCACCCGAATTGACCTGCGTGCAGGCCACTCAACACCCTTAACGCGGGAAACGTGAGATGCTAATCAGGTGCGTACACCCTTTCACAAATCAAGCTCAGGAATCCACTTCTTCTTGTGTGTCCTACCTGTTTGCACCAACCACAGGCTCTCTTGAAAGTCACAACAAGCGTACTCTTTCCGTCTTTGCTTTTTGCAAGATAATTGTCAATAGTATAGTACGGCAACCGATACAATGCAATAGAAAAGTTTCGTTTAGTTAAATGGAATTTTATCCTTGTCACTCTTTCAATCGTTCTACTCGGCAAGAAAGGTGTTGATTCGCGAATAAAATAGGTTTTTCAACAAGAAATGTAGGGAATAGATGATTTAGTCTATTCAATGGAATTTCGCTTTGATAGAATGAGGGGAGAGAGGATGGGTGTCATGAGAAATTTGAAAATAGCAAGCTCTTTCGTACTTGCTGCATCTCTCGCACTGCCGATGAGTGTGCAAGCTACTGAACAAAAAGATTCCGATAGCAGTTTTGCTGAACGTACATATGGTTTTAACGCGATAGACGAAAATGTTGTAGCGACTTCTCAATTATTCCGGTATGATTCCGGTCTTGTTTTTGAATATCCTGATGCAGTGAGAGGCATCTATGTCACTGGGCATTCGGCAGGGGGGTCTCGTTTTGAAAGATTGTTAAAATTACTGGATTCGACAGATTTGAATGCGATGGTTATTGACGTGAAAGACGATTATGGGAACTTGACGTACAAACCAGCAGAGGACTCTCCGCTCTATAAAAAAGATATTGGCAAGCCCTATATTAAAGATCCTCGAAAAATGCTAGAAACATTGGAAAAGCAAAAGGTCTATCCAATTGCTCGCGTTGTAGTTTTTAAAGACAGTGTACTTGCTAAACAACAGCCTGAATTGTCATTTAAAGATGGTGATAAAGTATGGGAGAATGGTAGAAAAGAAGCTTTTGTAAATCCATTCATGAAAGAAGTTTGGGATCATAATGTTGAAATAGCCATTGAAGCTGCCAAGATGGGCTTCCAAGAAATTCAGTTCGACTATGTCCGTTTCCCAGAAGGGTTTGAGAAACGTCATGAAACCTTGCAATACTCGATGGGTACTTATGCTGAATCAGACTTAGACCCTGTTCAACGAAGAGTGCAAGCCGTAACAGATTTTGTAGCGTATGCCAAAGAAAAATTGAAACCGTATGACGTAGACGTCTCCGTTGACATATTTGGGTACTCTGCGACTTTGCCGGAAGCCCCTGGAATCGGACAAAACTTCTCCAAAATCTCTGAGAATGTTGATGTCATCTCTTCGATGATTTATCCGAGCCACTGGACATCTTATTTCGGTATTGCAAAACCCGATCTTGAACCGTATCGACTTATAACTGAATACGCGAAAGTGGAAAATGCAAAACTTGGTGAGCTAGAAAATCCGCCAGTTTCGCGGCCATGGTTACAAGATTTTAGTGCGCCTTGGTTAGGGGCAGGCAACTACCTTCGCTACGGGAAGAACGAAGTGGAAGCACAAATCAAAGCGTTGAAAGATAATGGCATTAATGAATATCTTTTATGGAATGCAGGTAATAACTATACGGAAGGTGTAGATTATACACCGTAATGAGATTCCCAGAGTCGATTCAAAGATTCTGGGATTTTTTCATTGAAACCTGAAACTTTTTGGAATGTGTATACGTACTATTACGTGAGAAGTGATTTTTCATTCATACAATCTAAATGAGAAAAGAAAATATTTAAGGCTTGTATGTTTAAATGTTATTTTCGGCGGGTATAACAGTAAAGAGGTAAAAGTAGTACATAGATTGACGGGCTACAAACTTGGTTATATTGCGGAAATGTGACAGGCGAAAATGGTGTTTCACTTTTTTAGTAAAAAGTGTATTCATTGAGAATGAATATGTGTATAATAAGAAGTATGTATGATACATTAAAATTATTCTAATTTAGTTTAACTACAATACAAATGAGCAAGACAATTGAAAGGAAGTGTCAGCGAATGGGAGTTACATTATTTACCTCACCTAGTTGCACATCATGTAGAAAAGCGAAGGCATGGTTGGAAGAACATGATATTCCATATTCTGAGCGTAATATTTTTTCAGAGCCTTTGAATATTAATGAAATTAAACAAATTCTTCGAATGACGGAAGATGGAACCGATGAGATCATTTCAACACGTTCAAAAATCTTCCAGAAATTGAACGTCGATGTAGAAAGCTTGCCGTTGCAACGTTTGTATGAGTTAATTCAAGAACATCCTGGTCTTTTAAGAAGACCAATCATACTAGATGAAAAGAGGCTGCAGGTAGGGTATAATGAAGATGAAATCAGACGATTCCTACCTAGAAAAGTAAGGGCCTATCAGCTGCTTGAAGCGCGGCGCATGGTAAACTAACTGAAGAAATAGTAATGCTGATAGGGAGTTGACGGATAATTCGCCAAAACCTATCAGCTTTTTCATTTTCCCCTTGCTTTGCCGGCTGATGTTCACTACAATGCTAATATCATGTCTTAACAGAAGAGAAACCCTTTCAAAATGGAAAGGACGGACATATAGTAAGAATAAGCATTGCAGGTATATTGCAAAAATACAGAAATGGGCTTAAGCCTGTTATTAAGGAAGGGAGAGAGAAGGGATGGAAATAGAGCGTATCAATGATAATACTGTAAAGTTTTATTTATCGTATATAGATATAGAAGAACGAGGATTTACGCGCGAAGAAGTTTGGTACAATCGCGATAAAAGTGAAGAATTGTTCTGGGAGATGATGGACGAAGTTAACGATGAAACTGAATTTGAAGTAGAAGGACCGTTGTGGATACAAGTCCATGCGATGAATAATGGGATAGAAGTAACGGTTACCCGAGCTCAGTTGAACGAAGACGATGAATCTGAAGAAAGCTTTGGTTTAGTCGATCCGCGTAAGCAATACCAGCCTGATCCAAGTCTGTTCGAGGATTCAGAGCAACTGCTAAAAGAATTGAATGATGATCCCGGTGTGTGGAACTCCGATATGTTCGTATTTGAAGACTTCGAGCATTTGATTCCACTATCGAAAAAAATTCCGCCTTACGCAGTCGAAACATCACTCTATTCATTTGAAAACAAATTCTACTTGTATGTAGTCTTTGATGACTCGACGATGGATGATAACGATAAATCTGATTTTGGCAGTATTCTATCAGAGTATGGTTCAATTTCCCAAGTGACGATTCACCGACTCGAAGAATATGGCAAACTGATTATCCAATCAGATGTCCTAGAAACAATTGACAAGCATTTTGAAACTTGAAGATCCATTCAGCTGTTACCAATGAGAAATAATTGGTAACAGCTGTTTTCTGTTTTATATACAAAGTTCTAACAATAACGTTGCAAAACCATCCAAACATTCGTACAATTGAGCGGAGAGGAGTGAGTGGACATATTAACTGCGCGTACAACGGATGGGCAACTTGTAATCTTGTCAAAAGATGATTGTCGCATTTCGTTACGGAATCGAAGAGACATGGAGACATTTTATTGTCCTCAATGTAAAAAACCTGTACACATGAAAGTAGGAGATTTTAAAGTACCTCATTTTGCGCATGCATTCAATTCTTCCTGTCAAAATTTATTTGCAGAAGGAGAGTCAGCTGAACATCTCCTCGGAAAACAATTATTGTATGAATGGTTGTTACAAAAACGAAAGAAAGATGTCGTGTTAGAGCCGGTGATGAAGGCGATTCAACAACGCCCTGACTTGTTAGTGACATCCGATGAAGAATATGTACCAATTGAATTTCAGTGCAGCACAATCCCGGTAAATCAACTCCAAAAACGTACGGATGGGTTTCGTACAATCGGGATGAAACCGATATGGATCTTACAGACACCTATCTCATTAGTAGATTGTCCCCAAGGTGTAAGTGTTTTGAGACTTTCAAAGTTTCAAGAGTGGTTTACTTTAAATCCCCCAATTGAAGGAGACGTCCTTCTGACCTTTTATCCCCACACAAAGACTTTTCACTACTACCATCATTTGTTACATCTAGCCGGTCAACGATATATAGGTACACATCACGTATTACCGATGCATTATCAAGTTTTTCCTTTGGCGCGTCCTAAGCTACTCAATGAAAATGCCTTGCGTTCTTACGCAGACATGTATAAGGCTTTCCGTGAGGACGATTTAAAGAAGCGGATACTGTTGAATAGAAAAGGCATTAAAGATCCATTCTTATTAAGCTGTTACAAGTTGCGGATCTTGCCTGTTGAGTTACCTTTGTGGATTGGCGTGCCAACGAAAGGGCACGATGCATTCCGAGAAGCGGACTATGAATGGCAACTACGTTTGCTGCATTTCTGTAAACAACATAGCTTGCCTGTCCAGCGTGTAGGTCGAACTTGGATAAGCCGTTTTGTCAACCAGTTTTCAAATCCTTCTACTGAAAAAGTGGAAGCCTGTAGAAATTATAGTCGATTTCTACGGCAACACAACTTCCAATCATTAGGAGAAGAAACTGATTTTAGTGAAAATGAGGTTTTGCAAATCATTTCAGAAAGATTTCTTGCAAAAGCAACGCAGAATTGAGAGAATGATAATGATTCGGATTACGAAGAAAGAGGATAGGGAGGATTTTGTATAATGAGTGAAGCGAAAAACAAAGTTTTGACGCGTGATCAGGTAAAAGTAGAAGAAACTTGGCGTCTTGAAGACATATTTGAAACGGATGAAGCTTGGGAACAAGCGTTTAAAGAAATCGAAACGTTAAGTGAGAAAGCGCCTTCATTTAAAGGGACGTTAGCGGACAGTCCTGAAGCCCTATACGATGCATTGGCCTATCGAGATAACTTGTATGAAAAGATCGGTAAATTATACACGTATGCTCATTTGAAAAGTGACCAAGACACGACGAACAGCTTCTATCAAGCGATGGAAAGCCGAGCAAAATCACTCGTTATCAAAGTGTCTACAGCGTTATCTTATTTAACACCTGAACTACTAACAATTCCTGAAGAGGACCTTAATCGATACGTCGAAGAAAATGATCATTTAAAATTATACAAGCAAGAATTTGAAATTTTAAATGCACATCGTCCGCATGTACTACCTGCTGAACAGGAAGCATTGCTAGCGCAAATTGGTGAAGTGACAGGAAGTCCATCTGAAACGTTCAGCATGTTAAATAATGCGGATTTAACGTTCCCGATGGTGAAAGATGAGGACGGAGAAGAAGTGGAGCTGTCACACGGCCGTTATATCCGTTTCCTAGAAAGTAAAGAACCGAGAGTGCGTGAAGAGGCATTCAAAGCGATGTATAGCAAATATGGTGAGTTTAAAAATACCTTTGCATCAACATTAAGTGGAAACGTGAAAAGTCATAATGTAAACGCACGCATCCGGAATTATACATCTGCTCGCCATGCAGCACTGTCTCAAAATCATATTCCAGAGCAAGTGTATGATAACCTCGTTGAAACGATTAACAAAAATCTTGGATTGCATCATCGATACGTCGCACTGCGTAAGAAAGTGTTAGAACTTAACGAACTTCATATGTGGGACATGTTCGCTCCTATGGTCAAAGACGTAGAAATGAAAATTCCATATGAAGAAGCGAAAGAAACAATGTTGGACAGTTTCCATCCACTTGGTGAGGAATATGCTTCCATTGTGAAGGAAGGTCTTGAAAACCGTTGGGTCGATGTGCGAGAAAATAAAGGCAAGCGCTCGGGTGCGTATTCTTCAGGTTCATATGGCACAAATCCGTATGTCTTAATGAACTGGCAAGATAATGTAGACAACATGTTTACGTTGGCGCATGAATTTGGTCATAGTGTACACAGCTATTATTCACGTAAATCTCAACCGTATGTGTACAGTGGCTACTCCATTTTCGTCGCTGAAGTAGCGTCGACTGTGAATGAAGCGTTATTAAATGATCATCTGTTGAAAACAATAGATGATGAACAAAAGCGCATTTACTTGCTTAACCACTGGTTAGAAGGATTCCGTGGAACTGTTTTCCGTCAAACGATGTTTGCTGAGTTCGAGCATTTGATCCATCAGCTAGATCAGCAAGGGGTTGCACTGACAGCAGATAAGTTGTCAGAGGAATATGCAGCGTTGAACAAGAAGTATTTTGGAGACGCAGTAGAAGAAGATAAGGAAATTGCACTGGAATGGGCTCGAATTCCTCACTTCTACTACAATTACTACGTCTACCAATATGCGACGGGCTTCAGTGCAGCGATTGCGTTAAGCCATCAGATTTTAACGGAAGGACAGCCTGCAGTAGACCGTTACATTAATCAGTTCTTAAAAGCAGGATCTTCAGACTATCCAATTGAAGTGCTTAAAAAAGCGGGTGTCGATATGACAAGTAAAGAACCGATTGAAGAGGCATGCCGAGTATTTGAAGAGCGTTTAAATGAATTGGAAGTATTGTTGAACAAGCAGTAAAGTAGAAAAATACAGACTGACAAAGCATTTTTGAATGCTGAGTCAGTCTTTTTTATTATCTTGAGAATTTGTTATATTTATATAACGGAATAGATAGCGCTTTCATTTCTACAATTGTTTATATTTTGTTGGATTGAAAGAGTAAAACATTGGTAGGTAAAGGGTTTGTCTAAAAAATAATTTGTGACAGTCATGTGAATTTTAGCGTGAAATGTTGCTTGTACAATTATTTTATGATAAGTTATAGATGTGAAATAAATCACATACCAAACATACACCCCTTTTGTTTGAACGTGAACATTTCTCCCATTCCCTTTGTAAAGAGCATCCCTCTCCCCCAGGAGCGGATGCTCTTTTTGTATACTTCGAGCAGAAGTGTTACGAAGATCTATATTGTCTTCCTCGCGGCGCTTTCAAATAAGGGTTTGTTAAGCATTTAAAAAGCTGTTTCAAGAAGGTGTTTTCACTTCTTGAAACAGCTTTATGTTTTCGTCGATTTAATTTCTTTTTCTCCATAACGTCAAGTCTTGGCAAGTAACGCGCTCCACTTTTTGAAGAAGGAGTTGTTTTTTTAACTCGCGTTCTGCACACTTTTCCTGTAGCTGATAAATATCAGCAATCTCCTTTGTCGTTAACGAGTCAAATCGTTTAAACAAATCTTCCAAAGTTGGTGGGAGATCAGGTTCGATTGCATAGCCTACCATCTCTTCTAATATTTGCTCGTAAATTTCATAATGATGCAATCCATTTACTTTCAGCCCTTCATCTTCAATATTTTCATTGAAGAACACGAAAGAAGGAGCATTATCAACTTCCATTTCATTGGCCAAATACAAGTCTACTTGCAATGCACGCAATACGTTATTGGATGAAAAGTCTAGTATGAATTCATCTACATCCAAACCGATGCGTTCTGCAATGTCGACTAGTGTGTCAAATGAGAGGATGTTGCCAGCTTGCAAGTACGTATATTCAAAGAGTTTGGATAGAAAGCGGAAACCTGCTCGCTTACCTTGGAACTCCGCTGCTTTCATCGCGATGCTTGGAAAAGCGGGATGATGATTTTCACAAGAATTCGTTGTCTCTTTACTTCTCAAGCAAGAGAGATTCATCTTTGGCAACGAAGTGCGTAAAACGATTTTTAACGTAAAGTAGCGTTCGTATTCTACTTGTAGTTTGCGAAGTAATGGTGTTAATGTCCAACTTTCATTGCATAATGGATCCACAAATACATAGATTTCAATCGGCTTTGACAATGAAGCTGATGAACTAATGCTGCTTTCCAACATGGTCTCTCGATTCACTGCCCATCCTCCTCGCTTTTATTCACCATATGATTCGCAGTCAATACGAGTCTTTGATAATAGACGTCACGAAGAGGACCTTCTAGTCCGACATCATCCATTGCTTCCTCCATGCAGGAGAGCCAGGCTCTTGCACGAGTTGGTGTTATAGGAAAAGGCATATGACGCGCTTTCATCATCGGATGTCCGTGTTCTTCCGTGAATAAGTTCGGTCCGCCTAAGTATTGTGTTTGGAATTGTTTTTGCTTTCGTGCTGTTTCCGTCAGGTCTTTTGGGAAAATCGGATATAAGTCTGGATGGACAGCCACTTTTTCATAAAAACGATCAATGAGCTCTGATAATTTTGCAGCGCCGATTTCCTCATAAGGAATCAAAGGTTTTCGAGTCATGTATGTCAATCTCCTTTGCTCTGACTGTATGAGTATTTTAACAACCATACAATTCTTTCACAAATAAATCGCCTTCAAAGAACGATGGGGCGTTACCCGATGGAGCGATTATAATAGTTTAATACAGTGGCTACGTAACGTTGAGTTTCCTTGAAAGGAGGGATCCCTCCATACTTTTTGACATTACCGGGACCTGCATTATAGGCTGCTAATGCAAGTTCTACATCTCCGAATTGATTGAGCATTTGACGAAGGTATTTTGCCCCACCCATAATATTTTGCTCCGGATCAAAACTATTTTTTACGCCGAGGTATTTTGCAGTCCCTGGCATAAGTTGCATTAAGCCTGTGGCACCTGCATGACTAATTGCATCTGGGTTGAAGTTCGACTCTTGTCGAATGACAGATGAAATGAGCTGTTCAGGCAAATTGTAGGCATCTGCTGCTTGCCGGATGACATGGGTAAACTGATTGTCGGTCATCGTAGTCTGCATATCTTCATGAACGGAATAATTCGTGTACCTTTCCAATCCATTTAATGCAGGCATATAAACTGCTTCCGGATTGCGATAACGTAAGCTTTCGAATGTCTGCAAACTGCCAGACAGACCGAATGCGTTGTGCTGAAAATAGTTAGATTGCAGATTGTCATTACTTGTAGCGTTAAGTACTTCACTCAACATTGTGATAAATAGAGATGTTTCGTAATTTATAGATTGTGATTGTACTGCACCAAGTGTCTGCATCGATTGTATGTCTAGTAAAGAACGTATTGCACGCGCGTCCATTTCATACCCTATCCCTTCCTGACTGTTGCAAACAGTTAACTCTCATTCAAGTATAACAAGTTCCTTCTAAAAACGCATGTTACAGACTGCATGAGTGCGTTTCATATGGTAGACTGAACGTATGATTAGTGAAAGGAAGAAGTCTGATGCGAATTCAAAACCGTATAAAAGAAGGACAAAAAGTAGGAAATGACATGCACTTCATATTAGAAGCAAACGAAAGTCATTCCATTGGCACACCTGCACAAAAAATGATTACCGACTCAGATGAAACAGCATTCGTTTATTTAATGGATGTAGATGAAGGCTACGCTTACATACACTTTCCGCGGGAGACATGGTCATCTATGTTGCAAGCATTGGATGGGGGTGCAGATCCGTACCTCGTCTGGAAGGATGAATCAATACCTTTAAAAGGCTTTATCGAGGAGCTAACGATGCTTTTATACAATATTGAGGGGAACGACAATTATGGAGAGGCATTCACAACTGCAGTTGAGCAGGAGTTCGAGGCTTTCCTTCAACGTGTGAACTAACAGTCGGGAGGGCTAGTGATGAGGGAATGGAAACAATTTCTTGAGCCTTATAAGCAGGCAGTTGCAGAACTGAAAGTGAAACTAAAAGGATTACGGGCACAATACGAACTGGAAGGTGTTCATATGCCTGTCGAATTTGTGACAGGCCGTGTAAAGCCTCTTGCAAGCATATATGATAAAACACTGGAAAAAAGAATCCCATTCAAACCATCTGCTGAATTGGCAGAAGAGTTGCCAGACATAGCCGGTTTGCGTATCATGTGCCAATTTGTAGATGATATCGGAAAGGTTGTCACAACTTTACGTAAACGTACTGATCTTCGAGTGATCGAAGAAAGGGATTATATCTCCAATAAAAAACCGAGCGGCTATCGATCGTTCCACATGATCATTGAGTACCCTGTCCAAACGATTCATGGAGAGAAGACGATTCTTGCTGAGATTCAAATACGAACGCTTGCGATGAATTTTTGGGCTTCCATTGAGCATTCTCTGAATTACAAATACCAAGGTGAATTGCCAGATGAAATCCGTCATCGTTTGGAAAGAGCTGCTGAAGCGGCTTTCAGATTGGATGAAGAAATGTCGTTAATACGGGATGAAATCCACGAAGCGCAACAATATTTTAGTGCATATAAGGAAACCGATGATCGTGATTATGGTGAGAACAAATGAAAGGAGCGTATGAGCGATGAAATTTGCGATTCAAAGCCGAAATGATGCCTTGTCTAATCGTTTGAAAGATGAAGCGGTCGACTATTTGACAGATTTCGGACTTGTTTTTGATGAAACGGAACCGGAAATTGTCCTTTCAATTGGTGGCGATGGTACATTATTGCATGCATTCCACAAACATATCCATCGTTTACAAGAGACCGCTTTTATCGGTATCCATACTGGACATTTAGGGTTTTATGCAGATTGGAAACCGGAAGAGATGGAAAAACTAGTGCTGTCAATTGCACGGAAAGAATATAACGTCATCGAGTATCCTTTGCTTGAAGTGACGATTAATTACCGTCAAACAGAGAAAGCTACAACGTATTTGGCGCTCAATGAATCGACCGTGAAATCTCCTGAAGTGACGCTTGTAATGGACGTTGAACTGAACGGTGTGCACTTTGAAAGATTCCGTGGAGACGGACTTTGTATGTCGACTCCGTCAGGTTCGACAGCATATAATAAGGCACTCGGTGGCGCAATAATCCATCCATCATTACCAGCTATCCAATTGACTGAGATGGCGTCGATTAATAATCGTGTGTTTAGGACAGTTGGGTCGCCTCTCATTTTGCCTGCCCATCATCGTTGTGTGTTGACACCTGTAAAAGGACCAGATTTCATGGTGACGATCGATCATTTGCAACTGTTGCATAAAGACGTTAAGTCGATTGAATACAAAGTTGCATCCGAAAAGGTACGATTTGGCCGGTTCAGACCATTCCCGTTTTGGACGAGAGTACATGATTCATTCATTTCCAGCGATGAATAATAATCCGTTCACCTTACAGTTCAGTGTCAAAGAAGACCACATACAATTGCGGGACTTCCTCCAGCGTCAAGGGATCTCCAAGCGAACATTGACAGCGGTGAAGTATGACGGTGGCAAGCTCCTCGTCAATGGCAATGAACAAACGGTTAGATATACGCTTGTAGAAGGTGATACGGTAACGATTTGCTTCCCGATAGAACAGCCAAGTGAAGGGTTAACGCCGGAATCTGGACCGTTATCGATCGTGTACGAAGATGAAACAATCGTCATCATCGATAAACCTGCGGGGCAAGGGACAATTCCATCGAGAGATCAATCCAGTGGAACAATCGCGAATGTAGTAGCAGGGAAATTCGCAGATGAGCGTGTCCCGTCTACCGTCCATGTTGTAACAAGATTGGACAGAGATACATCTGGCCTTCTTTGCATCGCTAAAAATCGTCATATCCATCATTTGTTAAACGAACAAATGAGAATGACGGGTTTTTATCGTCAGTACATTGCTTTCGTTGAAGGTTGGGTGGATTGGAATGAGCAAATGATTGAACAGCCCATTGGACGAAAAGATGGTAGCATTATTGAACGGATTGTAAGGGAGGATGGACAATACGCCAGAACGGACGCCAAAGTCTTTGGCCGTTTTGAATGTCTTGGCAGCCAATATACTGGCGTATCGCTTGTACTGCATACAGGGCGCACACATCAAATCCGTGTCCACATGCAATGGCTTGGCCATCCACTCGTTGGTGATGATTTATATGGTGGTACTCGCTCATTGTTGAACAGGCAAGCATTGCATTGTGCTTCCATTGGATTCCGCCATCCGTTAACAGGTGAACAACTGTCATTCACAAGTGGCATGCCTGTCGATATGAAAATGTTGAACGAGCATTTGATTACGCATCAAAAGATGTGAATTTTTCTGGAAAGAATGGTTGCAAGGAAGGTACTGAAACAATCTCCATTTCTGGATAGCGTACTGCTGTTAACTTTCCACCAAACACACACCCGGTATCGATGTTTACTGTTCGCTGGACAAATCGGGCATCGAGGACGGGTGTGTGTCCATAAACAATCCAAGGTGTTCCTACGTAAGATTTTGCCCAATCCCTTCTGACAGGCCGTCCATCTGGATGTGTTTTACCTGTAATATCGCCGTACAGAACAAAAGTCTCCACTTTTTTCGAAAATGGTTCGCCTATCATATTTTCACGAATGCCCGCATGTGCGATAATGAGTTTCCTATCGTCAAGTGACACATATAAGGGTAGTGCTTCATAAAAGCGACGATATCGTTCGTAAAATTGTATTTTTTCACTTGGGGGAATGGCCTCCAATTCAGCGACAGTCGTTTCAAGTCCATGTGTTTGCTGAACCTTATTCCCTTTAGCCAAACGATAGAGTTTATTGCAATGATTGCCAGGAGAGTAAAGTAAGAGACCGTGATCTTGCATGTTGAATAGGAAAAGAAGTGTTTGGTAACTGTTTGGACCGCGATCCATAGCATCACCGACAAATGCAAGGCGTCTTCCATCCTTATGTACAGGAAGTCCCGACTCCATTGAATAACCAAGCTTTTCAATCAGTAGGATCAATTCGTCATAACAGCCGTGAATATCGCCTATAATATCAAATTTCAATCGTATCACTCCTTGAATGTAAGGTTCTTATTCATTATCATACCAATAGAGTATAGAAACATGCATGTCGGAATGGAAGGAAGGTGTAGCCATGAGTATAAATGAAGATGTACGCGATGAAAGAGTCATCGATGAAGAAAAACTGATTGCTTCTTTGGAGCAACAAGACATCAAATCATTTCGGGAAGAATATTTGATGCTTCACCCGTATGATCGGGCAGTTTTCTATGAAAAAGTGGATACCAATTATCGTAAAAGGATGTATTATTTCCTTTCGCCAAAAGAGTTGGCAGAGATTTTTGAGACGAGCGAAATCGATGAAGAAGAGTATAAAGAGTTCCTTCAGGAGATGGACACGACGTATGCTGCAGACATGATTTCCTATATGTTCGTTGACAACGCGGTAGATGTCCTGAAAGAGCTAGATAAATCGCACATCGCCAGTTATTTGACATTAATGAACAAAGAAGCGGCTACACAGATCAAGTCCCTTCTCCATTATGAAGAATACACAGCGGGTTCAATCATGACGACTGAATATGTGTCGGTCCCACAAAATTCGACTGTGCGATCCGCTATGACGATTTTGCGTAATGAAGCACCATCCGCTGAAACCATCTATTACGTATTCGTTGTAGATGAAGATAATCACCTTACAGGTGTCGTATCTTTACGTGACTTGATCATTACAGACGAAGATACATTAATCAAAAACATTATGAATGAACGGGTTGTCAGTGTACTCGTGTCTGCCGATCAAGAAGATGTTGCTCGGACGACACAGGACTACAACTTACTGGCAGTACCTGTCGTCGATTTCCAACAACATATGCTCGGGATTATTACCGTTGACGATATTATCGACGTAATTGATGAAGAAGCGTCAGATGACTACTCCAAACTCGCGGCCGTTTCCAATATGGATTCTTTCGACAAAACGTCCATATCAGCTGCAAAGAAAAGGATACCGTGGTTAATCATCCTACTCGTACTTGGAATGCTTACGGCCAATCTAATTGATCTTTTCACAGATACGATTTCACAAGTTGCAATACTTGCTGCTTTCATCCCACTCATTGCCGGAACTGCCGGGAATAGTGGAACGCAAGCGTTGGCCGTTGCAGTCCGTGGAATTGCGACACGAGATGTTGAAGAGGAAAGTAAGTTTAAATTGCTTTTAAGGGAAGCAGGAACCGGGTTAATTACGGGGCTTGTCTGTGCAATTTTTGTCATCGGACTCATTTTCATTTGGAAACATGAATTCATCATCGCATTATTAGTCGGTGCAGCGATCTTGGTTTCGATTTTCGTTGCAACCATTTCTGGCTCATTCATTCCATTGTTTATGCACAAAATGAAAATCGACCCTGCAGTTGCTTCAGGACCTTTTATTACAACATTGAATGATGTCATCAGCATTATCATTTACTTAGGATTAGCAACAGTTTTCATAAGCAGTTTATAAAAACGAAAAAGAACTTCATCCAACATAGGCGCATATACTACGGAAAAAGGGGGAGTTATCATATCCACGAATACTCCGTTATTATTTGTGCAAGGGCCACCTGTCTATGTAAAAGTGAAAGTCCTGGAAGAAGAAAGCACTTCCGTCTTTTTTATGAATGAGGAAGAAGTGAAAGAAACGATTGAAATCCAACCGTCGATTACACAAGCAGGAGATACAGACGAAGGAAACATAAGTATTCTCAATAAAATCAATTACTTAAGTGGACCGTTTCAAAAACAGGCCTATCAACCATTACAATTTGTAGTCGAAGGCCAAAAGGTGAAAGGGGACATCCAACGAGTACAAGGAAATGTTCTTTGGATTAAAACCGATCAAGATGTAAAAGAAATTGAAATTGAAAAGATTGAGGATATTTTGTGGAGAGGTCAATCGTTCAATACGAAAATTTAACAGGTAGAGAGGGAGCTTCTAAATGTAGAAGCTCCTTATTAGCGTATACTAAAATAAATAAGGGTGAAGGTATTAGGTTATTCATTGCTATTAGAAAAAGCCTGATCAGGTTAACTGATCAGGCAATATAAGCACCACAGGCATTGCGATTAGTCTTCGTCACAATCAATAAACACGTCTTTCACACATTGAATGCCACAGAAGCATTTCAAGTCTACAGTGACACACGTTCCAGTCGCTGTGAATCTTTCCACTTCACATACTGCGTCAAGATCCAACTTTCCGTGTTTAAATAAGTCAACTTTTCTACCTCTAGCGTCGCGAGGTTCAAGAACTTGTAATGTAGCACAGCAGTTATCAAAAATCTTTTGCACTCTGAAGAAGATTGAGAAACATGTAGCACACTCTCTACGACCTTGTTCGGAGGTCGTTGTGTCTTCTGTTTCAGCGAACCTTCTATTTCTCTTGAACAATGCTTTGAATGGATTACCTTTTTCATCCAACAACATGAAGACACGTGTATTTGCACGTTGTCTTGTAGGACTTACAAGGCTACCGAGCGGAGTCAGGAAACAGTCAGTTTTGCAATCGTCGCAGTCGAAATCATCTCTGATATCCTGCACGCGCTTAATGGCACGGACCACTTCACAAATACAACTGTCGTGGTGCCGTACATTTCCGACGTCATCATTTCTTCCACATCCCATTCATTCCACCTCCTTTTCTCAACTCCTTATACTTTATGCACCTGTTCATGTAGGGCTAGGGCAAACATCACGACTATGCATAAAAACAAATGCACAGTCCATACTGTTAAAAAAAGGGGCTGATGACGATTCGTCAACTACTACCCATTCTGTGTCTCGTGTTATTGTTGTCCGGTTGTATACCGAATGAATTTAGAGTTGAGAACGGGACGGAAGAAAATTCAAGTACAGCTGAACAAGTAATTAAAGACGAGTCCCGTGTGAAAGGAGCTGCTGTCCTTTTTCATGAAGATCATTTACTTGTCGGCATCCGCGTCAAAACATTTTCCAGGTTCAATAAGCGGAAAATTGCCTCGGCAATAGAAAAGGAATTGCAGGAAGAGTATCCGGAGTTGTCTGTTTTCGTATCGGCAGATAGTAAGATCTTGACTGAAACGACGAAACTAATTCTGAATAAAGAGCAAATTGATGTACTCGAAGAAATCCACGAGCTTATTGCCTTAGCGGAGGAACAGACATAATGGACAAGCAGAAGTACGCAAAAATCGAGCAAAGTATTACACCGAAGAAACCTCTATTGAAAAATTGCATTAAAGCATTCTTAACAGGTGGTTTTATCTGTCTAATCGCCCAATTCATTGCTGTTTTTTATATGCTATTTTTTAATTTCACTGAGCGCACAGCAAGCAATCCGACAGTCGCAACAATGATTTTCATTTCAATGCTATTGACAGGATTCGGTGTTTATAAAAAAATTGGACAGTTTGGTGGAGCGGGTGGGGCAGTTCCGATAACAGGTTTCGGAAATGCCGTCGTTTCAGCGGCAATTGAACACAAGTCTGAAGGGTTCGTACTCGGCGTTGGCGGAAACATGTTTAAATTGGCTGGTTCAGTCATTCTATTCGGCGTGTTCTCGGCATTTCTAGTTGCACTTGTTAAAACGATACTCGTGAAGTTAGGAGTCGTTTCATGGTGAAAGGCTTGCTGACATTCTCTTCAAAACCTTCCATTGTAGCGACAGGTGTAACAGCCGGTCCACTTGAAAAGAAAAGTCCATTTTCTCATCAATTTGACAAAATGTACGAAGATGAACGTTGTGAGATGAAAACGAATGAACAAGGCCATGCAAAGTTAGTCGAAGATGCTTGTATGATTGCACTAAGTAAACTTGAGAAAGTGCCGAGCCAAGCCGATTATTTATTAATTGGTGATTTAGTGAATCAAATGACTCCATCAAATTTCGGGGCGACCACGCTTGGTATTCCATATATCGGGTTATTCTCAGCATGTGCAACTTCTGTTTCTTCATTACTAATGGGTGCACTTTTAACGGAAGCTGGTATGTCAAAACTTGCAATCGCAGGTTCTGCTAGTCAACATAACGCGATTGAAAGGCAATTCCGTTATCCGATTGAATATGGAGCACAAAAGGCAGATACCGCACAATGGACCGTCACTGCAGCGGGCATGGCCGCCGTCACTCCACATGAAAATGGTTTTCCTTCTATTGAATGTGGAACAATTGGCAAAGCAATTGATATGGGCATGACGGACCCTTTGAATATGGGAGCCGCAATGGCGCCGGCAGCTGCAGACACTTTAAAGCGACATTTTGATGGACATCAAACTTCTTCCACAGATTATGATTTGATCATGACAGGGGATTTAGGAAAGAATGGATTTGCGATCTTTCAAAAACTTGCTGGCAATCAAGGAATTACGAAGTTCGATAATTTCAGTGATGCAGGCATGGAGTTTTATGGAAATAATCCTGATTTTATGTCAGGAGCCAGTGGTGCAGGGTGTTCGGCTGCTGTTTATTTATCCGAGGTTTATAACAAGCTCATGAAAAAAGAGTATAAGCGTGTGTTGCTCATAGCGACAGGTGCGTTGTTGTCCCCATTGACCTTCCAGCAAGGCGATACGATCCCATGTGTTGCACATGCAGTCGAAATAACGATGAAATGAGTGGTTCATTTGTTTTCAATTTATATAACTGCGTTCATAGTAGGTGGACTCATTTGCGTCATTGGTCAAATCATGTTTGATGTATTCAAGATGACTCCGGCACATACGCTATGCACATTAGTCGTAATTGGCTCCGTTTTAGACGGTTTTGGCTTATACGAGCCGCTTATTGACTTTGCCGGCACCGGTGCAACCATTCCCATTACTTCTTTTGGGAATGCATTAACACATGGGGCATTAGAGGAAGCTGAAAAACATGGACTAATTGGTGTGTTAACAGGGATGTTCGAAGTGACGAGCTCTGGAATCAGTTCTGCCATCCTATTCGCGTTCATCGCATCCTTCATTTTCAAACCAAAAGGCAATGTCTAAAATAATCTGTGCGAACGCCCCCTCTTTCTCTCCACTATCTGCATACGATAGATGGAAGGGAAGGAGGGATTTTTATGTACGGTGGATGCAATCCTTACGGCTACGGAGGATATGGCGGTTACGGAAAAGGCTCATACGGCGGTTCCACATTCGTTCTAATTGTAGTTCTCTTCATCTTGCTGATCATTGTGGGAGCGACCTTTTGCTAAGGGGGAGGATAGACAATATGAATGATTCTTTTTTCAAGAAGATTGAATCCAAAACGGGTGTGCCAATGGAAGAGGTATTCGCACTAGCGAACGCAATCCAACACGCAAACTTCAACGACGAACGGCAAGTCCGTAAAATCGTTCAGAAGGTAGGAAAACTCGCAAAGAAAAACGTCCCCCAACACATGGAAGACGAACTCGTCAAATCAATCGTCAAAAACGGCAGTTCCGTCAACATCAACGACATCCAAAAAATGATGGGGAACTAACAAAAGCGGAAGGCGTCGTCTAGCCCCGACAGGCACTGGAAGACATGAAGTAAAGGCGTCCTTTGCCTTTAGCTTCATGTCTGAAGTGACCCGAGGGGCTGACGCCTGTAGCTGGATGTAACCAAAAGCGGAAGGCGTCGTTTAGCCCCGACATGCGCTGGTCGACTAAGTACGCCACGTCCTGTGGCAACGTCGACACTAGTACATCGTGTCCGTCGGAGGTCTTGAAATAAAGGCGCCCTTTGCCTTTATCTCAAGACCGAAGCGACTCGAGGGGCTGATGCCTGCAGCTGGATGTAACCTAAAGCGAAGAAAGGCGTTAAGCCGCGACAAGCGCTGGTCGACTAAGTGCGCCACGTCCTGTGGCAACGTCAACACTAGTACGTCGTGTACGTCGGAAGAAATGAAATAAAGGCGCTCTTTGCCTTTACTTTCATTTCTGAAGTGACCCGAGGAGCTGCCTTTCGTCCGTAAAAAAACAGAGAGCGAGCCTCTCTGTTTTTTACTTTATCTACAGTAAATTAATTCTTTATTCAAAAAATGTTTCATAGTGTAGAGAACGGGGAATAAGAAGTAAAATCGTTTGAAAAGAGGTGTGGGTATGGGTTACATTTTGCCATTTCAACCAATTCAATCTGAAATGTATGCGAATCGCATGAATGCCGGGCGGACTAATTTTGCTTATATTAATCGAGTCGAAAAAGTGAACCTGGATCCAGAACAGTTAGGAAAGTTCAATAATACGTTATTGCAAGAACAGGAGAGGTTAATGGACGAGAATGAAAATCCGTCTTCAGCAAGTAACCACCCTCCTGCAATGAAAGGATTTATTTACCCAGACCCGACAAACTTGTCTCCCGAAATTGCCTATGTTGTTGGGAAAGGTCTTGCGGTGAATGCATATGTGTAAATGACCGCAGAAAATAATGACTTAGCTGCAAAGATGATGAAAAAGAGAGCAGATTTGAAAACCGGCCACCCGGTTATCAAATCTGCTCTTTTCTGTACTAGTTAATTTCTTTCTCCATTGCTCGATGGGGAATATCAGCATCCATGAATTCGGGAGATGTGACGACATACCCAAGTTTCTCATAGAATGGCACTGCATAAGATTGCGCATTAAGCACAATTTTCGTCATGTTTTCAGAACGCGCATATTTCTCCAGTTCTTCCATGATCAAAGAACCTAAGTGTTTTCCACGAAATTCTTGTAAAATACAAACACGCTCCACTTTTGCAATCCCTTTGTTAATTTCACGAATACGACCTGCTCCAATCGGATTTTCATCAATGTATACAATAAAATGATTGGCTGTCTGATCATATTCATCTATTTCTAATGTAATAGGAACACCTTGTTCATCCACGAAAACTTTTTTACGCACATAAAAAGCATCATCCCGCTCTCTATCTGAGCGGGCAATTTTAACATCTATCAATTTCAGTTTTCCTCGTCAAGACGAAACGTTTCGTATACAGTCCACGATCCATCTTCAAGTTGATAGAGAAGGTGAATGCGGTCAATAATTTCCGTATGGTCAACTCCAACCATCTTCAATTGTCCGATAATATCGTCATGTTCACCTGAACTGAGCTTTTGTGCAATTGTAATATGTGGAACAAAAGAATATTCCGGTGCATTACCGAAGAAATCTTCGTTTAGGTCTTTGTGGAGTGCAAGTAACTCATCATTCTCCGTCACTTTAAAGAAAATGGTATTGGTAATAGGAGCGAATGTGCTCACTTTTGAAACGTTCAGTTCAAATGGTTTGTTTTTATTCGCAACTTCACGGATTGCTTTTGCAACATGTTCTATTTCTTTATCATCTGCTTCGAAAACGCCTTTGACTGTCATGTGTGGCGTAATTAGCGCATAATGTGGGTCATACCGTTTTCGATACCCATTTGCTACGTCTTGAAGTTTCTTGGATGGGAATGCTACGATACCATATTTCATACTAAATGACCTCCTCTTGGAATGTTTAAAACATACATCATATTGCTAATTATAGCAGAATGTATAACAATTTGTCCTCATTGACATCATTCATCTTGAAATGAATGCTGAATTGAACGACGAACATCCTTTTGCCAATGCTTCCACGTATGGTCTCCATCGAACTCTTCATAGAAGTACGAAAACCCTTTTTTCTTAATAAGGGTGTTCAATTGTCGATTCGGTGTAAGGAAATCTTGAACTCCATCCTCTGTTGTCTTCACTTCTGTTTCGTCTTTTCCGATGACATGGTATATGGAAAATGTAGACACATCCTTGTGTGCTTCGACTTTTTCCAATACACTATCATTTACAAATGGAGAATGAAGAATTACTTTCCCAAAGCAATTCGGATATTTTAAAGCGGTCAGCAATGAAATAGTTGCTGCCAGTGAATCTCCTATTAAGCCTCTCCCAGCCCCAATTTGATACGTCGGATAGTGTTCATCGATATAAGGAACCAGTTCATGCGCTAAAAAACGAATATAATTTTCGTGTCGATCCCCGTCCGGGTGATACATTCTCCGCCGTTCGGATACACTTTTATAAGGAATGCCAACAACAATCATATTCCCAATTTCGCCATCATGAACGAGCTCATCCACCACACGGCCGATCCGTCCGTATTGAAAATAGTCTTTTCCGTCTGAAGCAAACAACACGGAGTATTTATATAGTGGAGAGTATTGTTGTGGTAAATGAATGAGCAGTTGCATGTCCTCATTCAGCGCATTGCTATAAAAATTCACTTCTTCAATTTTGCCGTATTTCATTGTCGGTTCCCTCCTAGTTGAGTGTGTACGAAGATTGTACCATAAGGGAGTGAACAGGTATAATGCTTGGACAGGCTATACACCTTTTGTATGGGCAACGAGTTGAATGAAGTGGACGGTACGTTAGAATGAACGTACAATGTAAAGATTTTTGTCATACTATAGTTGATAAATCGAAAGATCATCGAAGGAGGAATTACGTTATGTTTACTGGTAAAAATATTGTCCATTCCGATGTCGTTACAACAGCAACAAAAGAAGCATTGTTCCGCAGAGGCGTGACATTAGAAGACATCGCTAAAATTGTTTATGAAATGCAAGTCCCTTATCATGAGGGATTGGAATTGGATGAATGTGTGGACTCGGTAGAGCGCGTGTTAAGGAAACGTGAACTGCAACATGCAATCCTTGTGGGTATTGAACTCGATGAATTAGCCGAACAGGGCAAACTTTCAGCTCCATTGCAACAAATTGTTGTTTCAGATGAAGGACTGTTCGGAGTGGATGAAACGATTGCTTTAGGAGCCGTTTTTACATATGGTTCCATCGCTGTAACGACATTCGGCCATTTGGATAAAAATAAAATCGGCATTATAAATGATCTAGACACCAAAAAAGGGAACGGTGTTCATACATTTTTAGATGACTTAATTGCGAGTGTCGCATCGTGTGCAGCATCTCGACTTGCACACCGTAAACGTGATTTAGACGAAGCAGGCATAACATACCTTGAAGCGAATGCGCAAAAAGACAAACCTTCGCCGAATGAGTGAGAAACGGAAAGAAGAAGTAGGCAGTAATGATACTTCTTCTTTTTTAGTAATAATGAAATCGGTTGCAAATTACTGAGTATTCCATAGAAAGATTGACAAGTGATTATATACTCATGGTAGAATAGTTGGGAGTTAGAAACTAGTACTCTACAAAAGGGGAGAGAGATTGTATGAATAAAAAAGGTATGCGTATACTTGCAATTATCTCAATGTTTGCATTGCTTGTTCTTTCAGCATGTGGTGGCAAAGATGATGCAAGTGGGGACAAAACAAAAGAAGACTATGATTATCTGTCTTTATTGACGGGTGGAACACAAGGTACGTACTATGCGTTAGGTGGCGCACTAGCTGATATCATCTCATCTGAAACAGGTGTAAAAACGACTGCTGAAGTTTCACAAGCATCAGCTGCTAACATGACAGCATTAAAAGATGGAAAAGCTGAAATCGCTTTCGTACAAACAGACATCGCGTACTATGCTTCTAAAGGTGAAATGATGTTCGACGGTGAAGTGGTTGACCAAGTATCTGCTATTGGAGCACTTTATCCGGAAACTGTTCAATTGGTTACTACTGAGAAGTCAGGCATTAAGTCATTTGAAGATTTAAAAGGTAAGAAAGTTTCTGTAGGTGCGCCAGGTTCAGGCACGTATGCGAACGCAGAGCAACTTCTTGAAATCCACGGTTTGTCTATGTCTGATATCGAACAACAAGATTTGGACTTCGGTGAGTCTCAAGAAAGTTTACAATCTGGCCAAATCGATGCAGCATTCATCACAGCAGGTACACCAACAGCAGCGGTTGAAGGTTTGAACGCTGTTGCAAAAGTTTTCATTGTCCCTGTTGCGGATGATAAAGCAGATGCGCTAATCGAAAAATATCAATATTACGCGAAAGAAGTCATTCCAGCTGGAACGTACGGAATTGCTGAAGATACACCGACAGTATCTGTTGGTGCTATGCTAGTCATTCAAAATGACGTACCAGAAGACTTGGCGTATGAAATTACAAAAGCAATTTATGACAACACGTCTAAATTGACGCATCCAAAAGGTGCATTGATCAAGAAAGAAACAGGACTTGATGGTATTGGCATTCCTGTTCATCCAGGTGCTCAGAAGTACTTTGATGAAAAATAAGTAAGTATTGACAAACTGCAAGTAGCGCGGGGCGGTGAAGCAATTAGCTTCAGCCGTCCCATTCTTCATTGCAAGTGAGAAAGGCGGATGGGGAGATGATGCAAAAGAGTGTATGGCTGCCCATTCTACTTCTTATTCTGCTTACCAGCCTCGTTTCTATTTTCTTACCCATACATAAGTCGTTCACCTTTACGGACTATCGATCTGATCATCCAAAGACGTATTATGTAGAACTGGAGAATGATAGGAATTTTCAAATCCGGTATGTTCACTCCATTTTTTTGACAGATGTCATTGAAAGTTATCAAGTCACAGAAACAGATAAACTTCAGTTCCTGTCCATGCAATATGAAGATGTCGGTATCGGTTTACCGGGTTATGCTGAAGAAGGTGAAACGTTGGTTATCGAAGATGGCGTATATACGCTTTCTTACGACGATAACCGTATCCAGTCGTTTGTTCTTTTTGTAGGTGATGTAGATGCTGATTTGGCATTTAAGTATCGTGATAAGGAAATCAACTTGAAAAACTATTTGGCACGGGGGGAGTCGTACAAATTTTGTGTGCAACGCCTATCTTGGTACCAGAAGATGAAAGGAGTTCAGATGAATGGCGAACAATAAAAAGCGGAACCCATCCCAACAGGAGACCGACATTTCATCACATGATACGTTAACTGAAGAACAACAGTTAGAATTACTACAAAAATATGATCCTGAGTCCAATACAAGAAACTTAACGGGTTTCTTCAAGATCATCGTATTTGCAGGATTGCTTGCATTTTCACTATTTCAATTATACACATCCATCGGAACGCAATTTACTGCGTATATCCAACGTTCAGTCCATTTAGGTTTTGCATTGTCATTAATTTTCTTGCTATTTCCCGCGGTAAAAAAACCTGGTGTGAAACGAAACAAAGTTCCTTTTTATGACATACTCTTATCGCTATTGGCGGTCGCGGTCGGTCTCTATTGGCCATTATTTTACAATGATTTAGTATTCCGTGTCGGTCGCGTATCTGAAATGGATATGTTCATTGGTATCGTTGCTATTCTACTCACACTTGAAGCGGCAAGAAGAGCTGTTGGATTACCAATCACGATTATCTCAGTCGTCTTTTTAATTTATGCATTCTTTGGTCGCCATTTCCCAGGCTTCTTAGCACATAGGGGACAAGATTTAGAATCATTGGTCCAACTTCTATTCTTTACGACAGATGGTATTTTAGGTACGCCGATCAGTGTATCTGCAACATTCATCTTTGTGTTCTTGCTCTTTGGAGCGTTTCTCGTTAAAACAGGAGTCGGGAATTACTTCAATGACTTAGCAGTTGTCCTTGCCGGTCGATTGACAGGTGGACCTGCAAAAGTTGCGATTTTTTCGAGTGCTCTGCAAGGAACAATTTCAGGAAGTTCCGTTGCAAACGTCGTAGGTTCCGGTTCTTATACGATTCCAATGATGAAGAAGTTAGGGTATCGAAAAGAATTCGCTGGAGGGGTAGAGGCAGCTGCTTCTACAGGTGGCCAAATCATGCCGCCGATTATGGGAGCTGCAGCCTTCCTAATGGTTGAGTTTATTGGTGGGGTAACTTATTGGGAGATTGCCAAAGCGGCTGCAATCCCAGCGTTGCTCTACTTTACAGGAATATGGATTATGACGCATTTCGAAGCAAAACGCGTTGGCTTACAAGGAATGTCTCCTGAAGAGATGCCAGACAGAAAGGCGACATTAAAGAAGATTTATCTGTTATTGCCGATAGTCGGAATCATTGTGTTCCTCCTGTTAGGCGTACCAACGATGAAAGCTGCACTATACGGAATCGTTTTAACAATTGTCGTGAGTTTCTTTGATAAAGCAACGAGACTTGGATTTAAAGATATTATTGAAGCACTTGTCGATGGTGCACGTACAGCTCTCGCAGTTGCTGCTGCAACAGCTTGCGCAGGGATCATCGTCGGTGTAGTCGTAAAGACTGGATTAGGCTTAAGTTTAGCGAACGGTCTCGTGTCAGCAGCTGGTGGGAATATTCTATTGACACTCATATTTACAATGTTGGCAGCAATTGTTCTAGGAATGGGATCGCCGACAACTGCTAACTATGTCATTACGTCTACGATAGCAGCGCCAGCGATTATCTTATTACTAATGGGTGGAGAAATGGGTGCCGATACGACGGTGCCTGTCGTCATCGCCATTTCTGCTCATTTGTTCGTGTTCTATTTTGGAATTATTGCAGATATTACACCTCCGGTTGCATTGGCTGCATTTGCAGCATCGGGAATTTCTGGAGGCGATCCGATAAAAACAGGTGTCAATTCAGCAAAACTGGCCATTGCGGCGTTTATCATTCCGTACATGTTCGTATTCAACCCAGCCTTGTTAATGATCGATGCTTCATTGCTTGAAATTGTATGGGTCACTTTCACAGCAATTGTCGGAATGATCGCGATTGGCGCTGGAATGATCGGCTATTGGTACAGAAAATGTTATTGGATTGAACGGATTATCATTGTTGCGACAGGATTGCTCCTCATTTTCCCAGAAACGATTACGGATGTTGTGGGACTAGGCATGTTTGCACTTCTACTTGCAATTCAGCTCAAGACGAAAGATAAAAATAACAAAAACAAAGTGGCAGTTGCCTCTTAATTAAAAATAGCGAGAAGGGCTGTCCGGAAAATCATTGAACACTGATTTTCTGTGACAGCCCTTATTTTATAAAATGAATGAGGAAGATCTTCTCTCTATCGTTTCTTTACATTCCATGCAAAAGGCATTTTTAAAAAAGAAGAATCTGAGACAAGTACTATAAGCTTTATCAATTAAAAGCCTTCTCGAATGTAACCTTACATAGTAGATGAATCAATCCATAAAGCTCAAAAGCCTGATTGGTCAAAACCAATTTGGCGCGTCTATACTATCCCTAAACTCGATGTTTCCCGCGTTCCAACAATCCTATTTTTGAAGCTAAAGATTCATTGAACAGATTAATTCCTTCAATTGATTAACGTTTCTTGCAAGCTATGATTAAAATAAATAGCTCTTTACAACGCAGCAAAATTCTGCTGAACGCGGCATACTTCCTCCAAACGCCGCATAAACCCACAGTACACAAATCAAACACCAACGAGTAGCAGTATGACTGGAATCGTCAATATGCTGATTATTGTCGTGACAAACGTCGTAAAAGAAACTAAATCAGGTTCAGTGCCGAATTGTAATGCAAACATCGTTGTATTGGCTGCTGCAGGCATAGAAGCTTGAATGATCAGAACTGCTCGAAGTACATCATCAACCGGTAAAAATAACAATATAACAGCTGCAATTGCTGGAGATACGAACATGCGAATGATTGTCACTGCTGTTACATATTGATACTTCACTTTTTTTCTAACCATTGCGGCCAATTGCATACCAAGCACTAACATGACCGTAGGAATCGACGCATCAGCTATTAAACTAACCCCTTCCATCAACGTAGAAGGCAGTTCAACAGCAAGTAATTGCAGGATAATGCCAAGAAGTGCTGCATATATGAGTGGCATCCGAATTACACGCTGCAAGGCGTCTTGCCAAGTAGCCCGTTCGCTTGCTCCAATCGATGCAAAGAAAATGCCGAAAGAGTTCATTAGCAGAGATTGAAAAACCATCATGATGACAGCATAGTCGAAACCGATTTTACCGAGTGCGAATAAAACAACAGGTGCGCCATAATTGCCGCTGTTCATAAATACCGAGCCTAAAATCATTGCGGATCTTTCAGAACGCGTTGCCTTCATCAATTTTGCTGTACTCCATACAACAATGAACAAAACGATAGATAATAATAAGCTAAAAATGATTATGTACATATAATTCCAAGTTAACGGATTGCCGTAAAACGTGCGGAATGCTAAAAATGGTGACATTAAGTACAAAGCGGTCATTGAAATCGATTTAATGTCAAAACCGATTAGCTTTTGTCCAACATACCCAATCAAGAATATGAAAAAGACCGGGAAGATAATAAAGAGTAAATCCAACGTATGCCAACTCCTTCAACCGTAGAAATAGCAACCACTATGTTTAATACTATTGGAAAAAAGTTCGTCAGTCGAATGGTTTTTATCGTAACTTTGAAAATTCGTGATTTTATCTGGTGGCTACTAGCAACGATTATGAAAAGAGATTTCAGAGACTTCGAGTAAACCTATTGAAAAACTTTCAGATTTTACCTATAATAGAATGAGATTTCAGAAAGAAAAGACAATAGGGATAATAAATTGTGATTTAAAAAGGAATTTTTCTAAACTATTCCCAAAAACTTTTTTACTCAAATGCGAAGACGTAATTGAACTAGTTAGAGAAAGGTAGGTAGAAGATTTGTTAAAATTATCAAATGTATCTATTGCATATCAACATAAAGTAATTTTAGATGAACTGGATTTAACCGCTCATAAAGGGGAAATTATCGGAGTAGTTGCCCCGAACGGTACGGGTAAGACTACACTATTTAATGTCATAGCCAACTTCGTCAAACCAGATAAAGGTCAAGTCGTCTTTGGAGGAAAGCATACGTATCGGAATGAACGTGAAGAATTACATATCCATAAACAGTTGGTCACATTTCCTGAGCAAAAAGATCTCTTTGAAGAGTTGTCAGGGATTGATCATCTAAAACTTTATGCAAAACTGTGGCAAGGGAATAGTAAAAATGTTCCTATGATTGTTGAGAGACTTCAGATGGGGCATTATGTAAAACGGAAAGTGGGAACCTATTCGCTTGGAATGCGCCAACGACTGTGTTTCGCAATGATGATGGCAGCTGATACACCAATGATGCTCATGGATGAAGTGATGAATGGTCTTGACGTGGACAATGTTGCCCTTCTTTCTGAATGCTTACTAGATATGAAGAGTGATAAATTGATTTTCGTTGCTTCGCATTTATTAGAAAACCTAGATTTATATGCAGATCGTGTATTGTTTTTAAAAGATGGGACATTCATTCACGAGCAACGTTTCACAAGCCAAAATGAACGCTTCCTTAAAATTGAAATGTCTCCGGAGCAATATACTGCTCTAAAGAAAGATCTTACGTTACCAAAACAACATGTCTATGTAGCAAATCATTTATTATGTCTTCCGCTCGATGGGCTCAGTATGGAACAACAGACAGAATGGATGGAGATCATGTTACCGTACAATGAGAAAGTGATGACAGTTGGACCGATGGGAACGGCTGAATATTATGAAATGTACTATTCATCGTAAACATATTTGCTATTTTGACGAAGTTGATTATCAACCTGTTCAAATTTCTGTTTTTGATGATGGATCGGTTTTAGTTCATGTGGTTTATTGAGATACAAAAGATATTTCCGCAAACGTGCCATTTTGAAGAACAATACAAGGGAGGAGTTATCATGCTTTTACTCTGGTACGCTTCATTTTTGATATCAATTATGACAATGGTATTCGGGATTTCACGGCGTTCTTGGTTTTACATGTTGATCAGTGCGATTGCTTTTTTACCTATCTCATACTATTTTTTAGGGATAAATATTGCTTTGAAATACGTAGGTCTTACGCCAATAATCTTGCTGGCGTTAGCGGTGTATTTTGGGGTCTCAGAAAGAAAAGCTAAAACTATATAATTTAGTAATCGGGCGCAGTTATTGAAGAATTCGTGTTCCAGAAACTGGCCATTTTGGGAGAAGTAAATGATGGAGGAGAATAAAATGGGTGTTAAAATAAATTAGGAGCAATAATTTTAACGAGTGTTATTGTAATGTCTGTTGTATTTTGGTTTATGCAAAAAGAGCCATATAGTACAAAGCTGGTTATGGATTCATTGTGGGATAAATATGAAGTGCAAAGTACTCAAATTGGCATTACTGATCCTGTTATAACGATAGACGTATACGATAAAGATGGTATACCTGAAGTTGAAAAGTATTTAAAAGCCCAATTGTCTAAAGATGATTTAGAGCACTATGAAATCGAGGTGTTTTCTCGGTGGTCGTGAATTATTTTGTAAGATTATAATAAACTATTTGCTATAATATGGGACAATTCACTAATAAGATCCGTTCTTCAAACGGGCCCTTAAACGGCATATGACTCATTGTACCAGGGGAATCTCAAAACAATAAGATAGTAAAAGGAGGCATAATCATTTGAAACAAATACTCCTGGTCTTTTCTGTACTAATTATTTTGTTAGTTAGTTCGGGTTGTGTAAATAAAATGATAGGGCAAAAAATAACTGTGCAGAATCGAACAGGAGAAGAAAATACTTTTGAAGACTTTAGAGAGATTACTCAACGAAAACAGGTTACTAAAGCAATAGATATAGTGAAAAATGCTGATTGGGAGAATACAGAAATAAACATGGAACGTGATGCTGACTACCAATTTCAATTTCCATTTAAGAATGGCAGCGAAGACAAAATCGCATCTTATTTATTATGGATTAGCTCAAATGGTGAAAATCTAGAGATAGTTACTGATAGCGATAGATATGTGAAATTAACAAAGCACGATTCAGCAGACCTCTACAAAATTTTAACAGGAGAGAAATTAATAAAATGATTCTCTAGAATCGGGCGCGATTGTGGAAGATCGGAAGGGCAGCATATGCTGTCCTTTTTTATTTTTTTCTTCGGCCAAAAGTGAAACGTGCTGCAGAAGAAAACATGTGGCAATTGTCAACGGTAAATGTCTGACTGGAGTGACAGCGGAAGGAATTTAAGGAGTTGACAATTTTGCTGCACCCGAACCCTCTTGGCTCGTCAAAAGGCAACACCTTTCAATGATTCACAAAAAAGTGCTGATCGATAAAGCACTTTTTTTCTGTCTATACTACAATAGAAGTAACGAAATCATTGAAAGGAATTATCGATTTTGCAACTTACACTGACGTTTATCATTTTAGGCATTACCATTGTTTTATTCATGACAAATAAGCTTCGAGCCGATTTGGTTGCGATGCTTGCGTTATTGACCTTTGTCATTACCGGAATCCTGACACCTGTAGAAGCGTTATCTGGGTTTTCGAATTCTGTTGTCATTATGATAGCAGGCTTATTTGTCATCGGTGCAGGTATTTATCGTACCGGTCTTGCGCAAATGGCGGGCACTCTTTTATTGCGCTATTCGGGAGAAAGTGAAAGCCGATTGTTCGTATTGTTACTCGTCATTGTCGCTTCAGTTGGTGCGTTCATGAGTAATACGGGTACGGTGGCTCTCATGTTGCCGATTGTCATTAACATTGCAATGAGCATTAAAAGTAGTCCGTCAAAGTATTTGATTCCTCTTTCTTATATGGCAAGTTTTTCAGGATTACTGACATTGATCGCGTCTCCACCCAATCTGATTGTGAGCCAGTTGCTTGTCGATAACGGCTATGAAAAATTAGGCTTTTTCCAAATCACGCCAATCGGTATTATCGGTGTTGTGGTTGGTATCGTCTATTTGTATGCGGTGCGCAATAAACTGCTTCCAAGTAGTTCTGCCTCTTCTACTACAAATGGCTATGCATCATTAGCAACAAAACAATTGGCGATTGATTATGAATTAGGTGGAAAGTTGTTCAAAGTGAAAGTACCTGAAGGCTCATCATTGGTAGGAAAACGTCTTGCACAATTAAAAATTCCGGCTACGTACCATTTATGCATTTTAAAAATTAGTCGTAAATCAGTTGAAGGCATGAACTTAATGCCTATGACGTATCAAGAAATGGCTGGTCCAAACAGTGTGATCCAAGAGAAAGACCGACTATATATCCAAGGAAGTGCAGCTAATCTTGAGAAATTTATCCAAGCGTTTGGGCTAGTTCGTGAAGAAGCGACTTCAGAAACGGAAGAACTTGTATCCAAACAGTTAGGCATTGCAGAAGTGTTATTGACGCCCCATTCTAAACTTATCAATGAAACAGTGCGAAGTATTAATTTTCGTGAAAAGTACAACTTGAATATTTTAGGGATTAATCGTCAAGGAGAATTTGTTGTCAAAGATATGTCCAAGCAAAAGCTGCGTTTTGGAGATGCGATTCTCGTGCAAGGTGCTTGGGATTCAATTGAACTGTTATCGAAAGAAACGAGGAATGTGGTTGTCATCGGTCAACCGAAAGAGCATGCAAGTGTCGCTTCTGCAAGCGGAAAGGCTGCAATTGCAGGAGGGATCATGGCACTTATCGTTCTGCTAATGGTGCTCGAAGTGTTTCCAGCAGTCATTTCGGTCTTAATAGGCGCAGCCTTAATGATCTTAACCGGCTGTGTACGCAATATGGATGATGCCTATGGGCAAATAAACTGGGAGAGTATTTTGCTAATTGGTGCCATGTTACCGATGGCGACTGCACTTGAGAATACAGGAGGCATGGTGCTACTTTCTGAAGGGATTATTCAACTCTTAGGCGGGGTAGGGCCAATGGGCGTCCTTGCAGGAATCTTCTTTTTGACGATGCTGTTTGGGCAATTCATAAGCAATACAGCAACAGCGGTTTTGTTTGCTCCCATCGGAATGAGTGCAGCGTTAAGTATAGGCGTCAGTCCCTATCCATTCTTAATTGCTGTAGCGGTAGGAGCGAGTATGGCATTTTCCACACCAGTCGCTTCTCCAACGAATGCTCTAGTCATGACTGCGGGGAATTATAAGTTTAAGGATTTTGTAAAGATTGGCGTCCCGCTACAATTCATCATGTTCATTGTCATGATGATTTCCATTCCACTCTTGTTTCCGCTTAAATAAAACCTATGCTATGATAAATAAAACTACTTATCTGAAAAAGGAGTATGATTGTCATCGCTATCAATGCATATGTAACATTTAATGGAAATTGTCGACAAGCAGTGGAGTTTTATGCGGACGTATATAATGTGGAAAAACCTGAATTCATGACATTTGGTCAAGCCCCACCGAATCCGGAGTACCCATTACCTGAAGAAGCTCATGATCGAATCATGCACACACGTTTGACAATAAACGATGATGTGATCATGTTTTCAGATACATTTCCAGGTTCACCCTATGTCGTTGGAACCAACGTAAGCTTAGTGTACGTGAGCAAAGATGAACAAGAATTACGATCCATCTTTCATAAGCTGAAACAAGGTGGCCGTATTTCAATGGACATTCAAGAGACTTTTTGGAGCAAGTGCTACGGCTCGGTAAAAGATCAATTTGGCATCGAATGGCAAGTAAGCCATGAGGAATAAAAAAGAGCCTGGGATAAATCATAAAAAAATGCATGAGGCAAATTCGCCAGCATGCATTTTTTTCTGTTTTTACAATGTTTCTTTTTCATATTCACGAGTGGAGCGCAGAGGAACGGTCTATGAACCTAAATCCCATCAATGAATCGCAGACTTAAACGCGGCGCCGTGTGTCTCTTGTATATTCGTAATTGTCACAAAGGCTGACGGATCCATATCACGTACGATCTGCTTCAACTTGGAGATTTCCAAGCGGGTAATGACAACGTAAATAATTTCTTTTTCGTTGTCGTTATAACCACCTTTACCGTGAAGCAATGTAACACTACGGCCAAGTCTTTCCGTAATGGCAGCGCTCAATTCTTCGTATTCGTCGGATACGACTATGACCGCTTTCGTATCTTCCAACCCTTGTATAATGATATCAATTGCTTTTGAAGCAATGTAATACGTCAAAATGGAGTACATCGCTTTTTCCCACGTTAAGACAAAACCTGCCCAGCCAAATATGAAAATATTAAAGAACATGACGAATTCGCCCACGGAAAAAGGGATTTTCCTTGTCAATAAAATACCAAGAATCTCTGTACCATCTAATGCCCCGCCATTTCGAATGACGAGTCCGACTCCTGCACCTAGCAAAATTCCGCCAAAGACGGTCGCGAGCAAGGGATCGGTGACAAATGGACCTACCGATTTTAATGGGAATTCGATAACGGCTAATAATACAATCGCGACAGATGAAGAAATGAAGAAGTTCTTGCCGATGTGTTTATACCCGAAGAAGAGAAACGGTAAATTGATGATGAGAATGAGAATACCAAACGGAATGCCCGTCATGAAATTCAAGATAAGTGAAATTCCGATGATTCCACCATCGATGACCGAGTTGGGTATTAGGAAGAGCTCCAACGCGACTGCTGCTAATGTAACCCCAATAAGTATGAAAAAGTAGCGTTGGATAAGACTGCGAAACGTTTCCTTTTTATGTTCTTTTTTCACGACAATAAGCTCCTTTTTAGCACTAGTTTCACTAGTTATATCGTACTATGTACCTCAAATCTCAATGCATTCTATACATTATTGTAGTATATCACTGAAATCGCTTTCAAAAAAACTATTGACTCCTTTTGAAAAACTGTATATTATTCTATTAACGACCAATTAGCGACAAATTTTAATTTTACAAAAAATAATTATTTATTGGAGGGGTACCGATGAAACAACCAGAGAAAAAGAAGATTGGATTCTTCATGGCAATTTTGCCACTATTCATTATGATAGGTGTTATGCTTCTGACCGTCGTGAAACTGGAGCAAGGTCCACATATGCCTTTAATCGTCGGTACAACGACCGCAGCTTTAGTCGCTTGGCGATATGGATTTACGTGGAAAGAAATCGAAGAAATGATGTATAAAGGAATTAAGCTTGCATTACCAGCTGTCGTCATCATAATGCTAGTTGGATTGACAATTGGTTCATGGATGGGCGGCGGTATCGTTGCGACAATGATTTACTATGGTTTGCAAATCATTACACCGGGTTGGTTCTTAGTCGCAATTACAATCATTTGTGCAATTGTTTCCTTAGCAATTGGTAGCTCATGGTCTACAATGGGAACGATTGGTGTTGCAGGTATGGGAATCGGGTTAAGTATGGGAATTCCTGCCGGGATGGTCGCAGGAGCAATTATTTCAGGTTCTTATTTTGGTGATAAAATGTCACCGCTTTCAGATACGACGAACTTAGCATCAGGGTTGACAGGGACAGATCTTTTTGATCACATTAAGCACATGTTGTATACAACCGTTCCTGGTTTTCTGATTGCACTTGGGGTTTATGGTTTTTTAGGAAGACGGTTTGCAGACAGCAATTTGAACTTGGAACAGATCGCACAAACGTCTTCAGTGTTACAAGAGAGTTTCCTCATTACGCCATGGTTACTGCTCATTCCGTTAGCAGTTATTGTGCTCGTTGCATTAAAAGTACCAGCAATCCCTGCACTTATTGTCGGTATTATCCTTGGATTCTTATCACAAATTTTTGTTCAAGGCGGTTCATTAGCAGGTGCGCTTGAAGCATTACAAAGTGGTTTTGCAATTGAAACAGGCAATATGATGGTCGATAAGCTATTCAATGGCGGTGGCTTGGATTCCATGATGTATACCGTTTCAATGACGCTTGTCGCAATGACGTTTGGAGGAATACTTGAGTATTCAGGTATGCTTCAGTCAATTATTAATCAGCTCATGAAAGGTGTTAAATCATCTTTTTCCTTAATCACATCAACCATTGCAACTTGTATTTTTACAAATGCAACTTGTTCAGAACAGTATATTTCAGTCGTTGTTCCGTCAAGAATGTTTTCAAAGCTGTATAAAAAAATGGGGCTACACTCGAAAAACTTATCCCGTGCTTTGGAAGACGGTGGGACGATTACGTCAGTATTTATCCCTTGGAATACATGTGGGGTATTCATATTAGGTACATTAGGTGTTGGGGTTGCTCAATATGGTCCTTATGCAATACTCAATTTAGTTATTCCGTTGATTTCAATTATTTATGCGGCTACTGGTTTCTCTATTGTCAAAATGACGAAGGAAGAACTGGAAGCGGCAAAAAAAGAACAATTGGATGATAAAGTCCAAGTTGAAATGTAAAAAAAGAGGCTGTCCATTTGCCATTAGGCTAGGACGGCCTTTTGTTACATGTGAGTTGGAAAATTAAATTCATAGATCGCACGGGGTCTTCCTTGTTTGTACGTCATTTCCTCGCCCACGATTGTTATATAATCATACTCAATCAATTTCTTAATAGTGCGTTCTGCGGTTCTTCTGGATACATTCAAATAGATGGCTAAATCGTTAGCAGTAAATTGGTTTGTTGAACGTGATTTATTAAATGCAAGTAATTTCGAGATGTTTGCTGGCCCGAGTTTTGTTTTATCAGCCATGGACAATAATGTAGGATGATCGACTTTCATGTCCAGCACATCTTCCGTTTGTGGAAATGGCCCGTGCAGTTTTTTGTGAGCATCAAGAATGTAAAAACCACTTAGTTCTGTCGACCGGTTAAAATTTAAAGCAAGCCTTGCATGGTCTGCGGCAATCATTGTTGACTCACCACAACCGAATGCTATTTTTACAGTGGAGGGTAGTTGATTTACTAGTGCTGTAAATTGCGGATTTCTAATAGAGTACTCCAAATTTCCCATTGTCGTGAAGAGTGTGTATTCCCCTGCTGATTCATGCCAATGTGCATGTAATTGTTGAGCGAGTGTAGCGATAAAGTCTTGCATAGACGGATCTTGAGCTGTCACAATGCCGACAGCGATTTGAGCAGAAGTGCTCTGCTGAAGCATAGCTTGTTGACGGGCTTCGTAAAGGCTTCTTACGATAGAGCTTCCAGGGTCGATCATCATGCAAGCTTTTTTCCCGACAGCTTTTAACTGCTCGTACACAGCATGGACACTTGTAATAGCGATAGCTGTTTTTCCTTCATCCATTAGCTTACTGTGAAATGAAACGAGTGTTGCAATCGTGTCATCTTCTTGTAATTCATGGATAAAAGGAAGAGCAATGGTTCCGTTAACATCTTCAATCACATGATCCACATAAATTCGATTTGTGACGTCAATGGAAATACGATCACAAGGTAGTTGCTCGTTCGCTAACACATAGAGTAACGTAGTGGAGATAGCGGTTTCATCCTGTTGTAAAAAGATTGCTGGAACCGCGAATTGTTGAACCGCTTTTTGTGCGTACAAATAAGGCAGTGATCCGGAAAACACAATTGCATCACAAGGTTTAATCGTTTGAATGATAGCAGCTGCTTCTTGGGGCTCATCATAGATATGACATTCGATAGCCATATCATCGTTTTCTTTGACGAGCTGTAAAACATGGGAACAAAAATGTTCTGAACCGATGACTGCAATTTTTATTCTCAACAAAAATCCCTCCAATTTTATAGCGACTATTTAACGACAGTGTTACAATTACTATAAAGGATGTTAAAACAGAAAGGAAGAAAAATGATGAAAATTACTGAAATTGAAATTTTTGCAATACACCTTCCGTTAGTTGAACCATTTGTAATCAGTTATGCAACTTATGATTATATGCCTTCAATTATTGTCAAAATGACGACTGATAGTGGGCATGTTGGATATGGAGAAGCGGTGGCAGATGAACATGTTACGGGAGAAAGCTGGGAGAGTACATTTGCAGTATTAAAAAATACACTTGCGCCTGCGCTCATTGGCATGGATCCAGCAGAAATGGAAAAGATTCATGAACGGATGGACAAGGAGATTTATGGTGTCCCGGCTGCCAAAGCTGCAATCGATATCGCTTGTTATGATGTAGTCGGTAAAGCGTTGGACGTTCCGGTGTATACGTTGTTAGGTGGAAGATACCATGACGAATTTCCAATTACACATGTGTTAAGCATTGCTTCCCCATCACATATGGCAGACGAGGCAGAACATCGAGTAACAGAAGGGTACCGTTCATTGAAAATGAAGGTCGGTACGAATGTTATGGAAGATGTTAAACGAATCCAAGCAGTCCGTGAACGTGTTGGAGATGCCATTGCAATCCGTGTCGATGTGAATCAGGGGTGGGTAAATAGTGCAGCGACGTTACAAGCGTTGCGGAAACTTGAACAATGTGACCTTGACTGGTTAGAGCAACCTGTTAAAGCGGATGACATTGATGCGATGGTGGAAATTAAATCTAAAACTTCCGTACCTGTCATGATTGACGAAGGTTTGCGCGGTGTTCGCGAAATGCGTGAAATCATTGCAAAACGTGCAGCTGATAAGGTAAACATCAAGTTAATGAAATGTGGCGGTATTTATCCAGCCATGAAACTTGCGCATATGGCTGAAATGGCAGGAATTGAGTGTCAAGTTGGGTCGATGGTTGAGTCATCCATCGGGTCAGCGGCAGGCTTCCAAGTTGCTTTTTCAAAGAAAATCATGACAAGTGTTGAATTGACGGGCCCATTAAAGTTTAGTGAGGATGTTGGGAACTTGCACTACAATGTTCCGTTTATCCGTTTAACAGAAAAGCCTGGATTAGGCGTAGATGTAGATGAAAGTGTCTTGGCGAAACTTACAGTGTTCTCTGAGAAGGTGAAAGGATGAATACGGTACAAACACTTCCGAACGGGCAGACAATTCGAATTCAATCGTTGACGATGAATGATCTCTTGGCCATTCAAAGCTTACAAGAGAACGTAATCGCTGCTCTTCCGGATACGTCATTCCTTCAACCGCTATCAGAGGAAGAGTTTCGATTCATTCTTAATGGAAATGGTAGTATGCTCGGTGCATTCCACGAGGAGGAGCTCATTGCGTTTCGAGCGATGTTAGAACCTGAAATAGATGAAGAACATCTAGGGAGAGATGCGGGACTCTCAGAAAATGAGCTGCCATCCGTCTTATACTCTGAAATTTCCAATGTCCATCCTGCTTATCGAGGAAACGGCCTTCAAAAAATGCTTGGAAAAATGTTGATGGAGCAAGTAGATACGAGTCGTTTCCGATATGTCTGCACGACGGTCGCACCATTCAACATTGCAAGCTTAAAAGATAAATTTTCTTTAGGGATGCATATTATTTCCTTAAAAGTGAAGTATGGCAATCTCATTCGTTATACGATGATGAAAGAATTAACGGATGATCCAATCGAAGTGAATGATTTGGAAACAATCCTTATCGATATGTCTTACCTTGAAAGGCAACAGGCGTTATTAAAAGATGGTTGGATTGGTGTCGGCATGAGACAAGAAGCTGAAGAGTGGAAAGTCATCTTCAAAAAGAAGCGAACAGTTTAATAACGTAGGCAATCCTGTAAAACGGTCTCAATCTTTTAAATTGGGATCGTTTTTTTAATGTTGGAATAGTCCTAAAGGTTTAGTGAGTTGTCGTCAGTATTTTTATTTGCAAAACGATAAGTACTTCAGTCATTATTTTGGCAATCTACCTTTCTATATTACTGTGAAATTAGTATAGTAGAATATAGATGAAAAGGTTTACATAGGGGGATACAGATGAGATTTTCAGTGAGTAGGAAACTGTGGACTGGTTTTTTGACATTAGTCTTCCTAATGGTCATTGCAGGGATATTGAACTACTTGGCAATGGAGCGCGTGAGTGAAAAATATGAGTTCTTAATTGATGACCGAATGGAAAAAGTGATTGTGCTTGAACAAGTAGCGACAAATCAGAACGAATTGTCGAATGATTTACGTGGTTACTTGCTCTATAAGGAAGTTGTCTATTTGACGAATCGCCGCACACAAATCGAGTCATTCAATGAAAAAGTGAACCAACTAGAAACATCTCTAAAAGGGGAAGAGAGTATTGAACTGTTAGCGGAGCTAAAAGATGCTGGTGTTCGCTATAGCGAATTGACAGATTCCGCAATTAGTTCGTTCAACAATGGCAGAGATGCTGATGCCATTGCATTTGCTGATAAGGCAGAAGACTATCAAGCCATTATAACGAAACAAGCAAAGAAATTAATAGAAATCCAACGTGCTGAAATGGCTACAACGAAAAAAGAGCTTGCTGACACCCGTAAGTGGACGAGTATCTTCCTGTTCGGTGTCATTGCTTTCAGTGCTGTCCTTAGTATTGTAATTGCTACTTTCATCAGTCGAAGCATTACAAAACCTGTTCGTGTCATGACGCGATCATTAAAACGGATTGCAAAAGGTGATTTTGCAATGGAAGCATTACGTATAAAAAACAAAGATGAAATCGGTGAGATGGCGACAGCTTTCAATGAGATGACGACCGACTTGCGCGGAATCATTTCAAATACGCGGGATGCCGCGCATCAGTTGGCAGCACAAGCTGAGCAATTGACGGCAAGTTCTGAAGAGAGTCTTGCAGCATCCGAAATGGTAGCAGAAATCGCTGAAAAGAACTTGATGGCAAGTGATATGCAAGTGAATCTCGTCAATGAGTCGGCTACTGCGATGGAAGAGATGGCAAACGGTGTCACGCAAATTACAGAAGACAACGAAGCAATGCTCACTTCATCGACAACAGTTTCAAGACTTGTCGGAGAGGGGTCTCAACTCATGAATGAGGTGACCGTTCAAATGTCAGAAATCTCAACGACGATTGAGCATTCTTCCACGATTATTAATGAACTCGCAGAACACTCGAAAAATATTCGGAATGTAACTGGGATGATTACCGGTATTGCCGAACAAACCAATTTGTTAGCTTTGAATGCGGCAATTGAAGCAGCACGGGCAGGAGAGCAAGGAAAAGGCTTTGCGGTCGTTGCAAATGAAGTGCGGAATCTCGCGGAACAATCCAAAAATTCTGCTGAAGAGATTGAACGGATGATTGAAACAGTTATTCAAAATGTTTCGTTGGCAGTCGATAGTGCAGATAATGGAAAAGAGAAAGTGAACGAGGGACTTGGTATCACGCAGCAGACGAGCCGTGTGTTTGAGCAGATTGAATTTGCTTCCAATGATGTAAGCGGAAAAGTGCAAACGGTAGCCGTTGCGATTGATCAGATTCGTTCGATGTCTGAACGTGTGTCAGCTAGTGCTAAAAAGGTTCAAGAACTAGCAGTCCAAACTTCGGCAGAAGCACAATCAACAAGTGCTGCTACGGAAGAACAACTTGCATCCAATGAAGAAATCAGTTCAAGTGCCCAAACTTTATCAGAAGTGGCCGAAAAACTTCAAACGGATTTAGGGCGATTTACGGTATAAAGACAGAAGCTGACTGCATGTCCAGTCAGCTTTTTCTGTTATCTGAAAATAAACATTGCTCTCATGTCTGTAGAATGATACAATCAATCTCTGACTTAAATCCCCAACATCTCCCATCAACAATCGTAAGACGCCAATACACAAAATGGAGGACTGTCCAATGCAGAAACATCCTGATTTTGAGTTTGAATTGCAGCGCCTTGATTACACCAAACAGTACATGAAGAAGCTACTGGAAGAATCTCAACGTGATGTAAAATCCTCGCAAGATGAAATTCGCCATGCAATGGCGGATTTGGATTACTTAGATTCAAGTTTAAGTTATATTAATATTTTGACGAACACCCGCTTTTTTGAAATGGCCCGTTCCCAAAAAGAAGGGTTAGAAGCGATTCGTCAAAAACCCTATTTTGCACGCATCCATTTTCAGACACACGGAGAGAAGGATGAATTCCTGTATATTGGGAAAACCTACGTCTTTCATCAAGAAACACAAGAACCGATCATTGTCGATTGGCGATCACCTGTTGCAAATGTCTATTATGACGGGCGATTAGGCGACATCTCTTATCCAGTGAGAGACGAAGAGATTACTGGACATCTATACTCGAAAAGACAGTACAAAATCGAGGAAGGTGAACTGCTGGATATACTCGATATTGACTTGACAACGAATGATGAATTGCTACAAGAAGCCCTTTCTGGGAAAGCTGATACGCGCTTGACGGAAATAGTATCGACCATTCAAGCGGAGCAGAATGAAATCATACGAGCAAATTTAAAGCAGCCGATTATCGTGCAAGGGGCAGCAGGAAGTGGGAAGACAACGATTGCGCTTCATCGAATTTCTTATTTCTTGTATACGATGGGAACGGACTTCCCTTCAGATAAACTAATGATTCTTGCACCGAGCAAGTTGTTCATGGAGTATATCGGGGATGTGCTACCTGAACTAGGGGTAGGCCGTATTTGCCAAACAACTTATGCAGAATACGTATTAAATGCTACTGGGCTGAAATTGAAGCTTGGGGACTCGAATAAGAAGTTGGAGAGTTTGACAGCGGACGGTACGATTGATGAAGAAAAGTTGTTTGTCACAAAAGTGAAAGGTTCCCTTGACTATCGCCAAATGATGAATCGATATGTTCAAAAAATTGAACGAGCAACAGCATCGCTATTCGAGGATGTGTATATTGAAAAATATCGGATTATGCGTGCATCTCGTCTACGTAAATTGTTTTTGGAGGACTTCAAGTATATGCCGCTTGAGAAGCGCATAGAGCGCATCAAGCTTATCATGCAAACGGAAGTGAATCGTAAGCGTAAACAGCTTTATAAGCTTTTATCTGATAAGTATGAAGAGGCGCTGGATAAAGCACTTTATGGTATTCGAGATGACGAAAAGCGAAGAGCTAGAATTACAAGAATTATGGATGAGCGAGATGAACGTCTTCCTTTCATTGAAAAGGAAGGCAAGAAGACAGTCGCTTCCTACATGCGCCGGTTCAAGAAATTTTCGATCAAACAACTATACAGGGATTGGCTGACAGATCCTGAACTACATACAGAGTTGGCATGCCACTGGTCTGAATCAGAAAGGGATGCTTTTTTGAACGCTCATCCAAAGGAAATGTGGGAGCTGGAAGATTTGGCGGCGCTCTATTATTTGCATGCCAAATTGAAAGGAGTGCCCGATAAGTGGAAGATGCGTGTCGTATTCATTGATGAAGTGCAGGACTATAGTGAATTTCAGTTGGCGGCATTACAAGATGGATTGGAAACGGATATGTTCACAATGGTCGGCGATTTAGCGCAAGGAATTCATAGTTATCGTGCTTTGACTTCTTGGGATCCTGTCAAGGAGTTGTTCCCCCGTGCGACATATACGACATTGCAAAAGAGTTATCGGACAACAATTGAAATTATGCAGTTAGCGAACAAGGTGCTGGCGCAAATGGAGGAAGATCTCCCTTTAGTTGAACCTGTTGTGCGACATGGACAAGAACCGGATTTTTATGAAATGGAAAGTTTGGATCCTCATAAAATTCATGCGCTTTATAACGAGATAAAAGAAAGGAAGCATCGGTCGATAGCACTGATTTGTAAAACGAAAGCAGAAGCGTCAACGTTTTACAAAGTGTTATCTGAGCACGGAATGCCGGTTCAATTGGTTGGAGAAGATTCCGATTTAACAGCGGATTGTCTTCTAATTGTCCCAAGTCATTTATCAAAAGGATTAGAGTTTGACGCAGTCATGATAGGTGCTTTTCATGCGCCATTCAACGATAATGAGATTGATCGGAAATTGTTGTATGTCGCAATGACAAGACCGATGCACGAATTGCATTTATTGACGAGTGGATTAAAGTCTCTCGTGATGACTATATAGGAGGCAAAATAGATGAACTCGACGAAAACAATTATTGAAAAATTGAAGTTGGATAAATATGAACAAATAGCGGTAATTCACAGCCCAGAAGACTTGGTTGAAGAGTTTGCTGCCATTACCTATGATGATCGGGTCTTAAAGGATAAGTACAATTGTCTGTTCGTTTTCATTTACAATTTGGAAGAATTTAAGAGAGAAATTCGTGTTGTCATCGAAAAGAGTTTGCTTGAAAACAAAGGGTACTTGTTTTTCGCCTATCCTAAAAAAGGGAACAAGCAATACGATTCGTTCATTGACAGAGATGTGTTTTATAACGAACTACAAGTTGATGAAGATGGTTATGTAGATGGCAGCGATTTGAAATTTTCTAGAATGGTGAGCTTGAATGATGTATTTACAGTTGTCGGACTGAAGTGTGAACAGAAAAAAACGAAAACTAAATCGGCTAAAGCAAGTCAATGTGTAGATGATTACATCGATCGCATTGAAGATATTAGACGACACCTTCAAACAAACGAAGAAATATTACCAATCTATGATGCGCTGACTTTCGGTTACCAAAAAGATTGGGCAAGGTACGTGTACAGTGCAAAAAGGCAAGAAACACAAGAAAAGAGACTTGCTGAAATGGAGATCATTTTAGCGGAAGGCTATAAATCAAAAGATTTGTATCGACAGAACAGAAAATGAACTGTGAAATAGATGAAGGGGTTTCCTTAGGGAAGCCTTTTTTATTTATTTTCAAACCTACAAACTTTTTGAAGACCATTTACGAATATACTTAAGAGAGACAATGATATGTGGAAAGCAAGTGGTGAACCATGGACAAAGAACAACGCTGGATTAAACAAATACAAACAAACGCCAGCGAATCGGCTGCGAATGCGCTCGTTTCAAAGTACTACAAAGAAATCTATGCTTTCTGCTTTAAGCAGACATTGAATCAGGATCTTTCGCTGGATTTGACGCAGGAAATTTTCATTAGTACTTTACAATCCATTCATACTTATGATAAAAAACGTGCATCTTTTCGGACTTGGCTTTATCGGTTAGCGGCGAATAAGATTGTTGACTATTACAGGTCTAAAACCTATCGGTATACACAATTCTCACAACCGATTGAAGACAGAGAGATTGTAGACGAACATGATTTGGTGCTATCACTTGAATACAAAGAAGATGTCGAACAAGTGAATGCAATCGTAAATAATTTGGAATCCAGTTCACAGCAAATTATGAGGCTAAAACTGTTTGGAGACTACACGCTAAAAGAAATAGCAGAGATGGAATCCATTCCTGTGTCGACAGTTAAAACAAGGTATTATGCAGCGTTACGAAAGATACGAAAAGAAATGGAGGTTTAATGGGATGAGGAAAGAGAAATTACAAATTCCTAGTTTAGAAGAGCAGGTCGTTCAGATGGAAATTGACAAGATTGTAGCGACTGGAATTACACCGAAAGTGACGTTTCTCACTTACTTGAAGTCAATGATCCAGCAAGTTGGAATGCGTCATATTTTTTCGGATCGGTTAGAACTTGGTTTTCTCATTACCGTTGTAGCAGCCTTGCTAGCAATGTTAATCATTTCACCGTTTCAAGGACAAATCCAAGATATATACAGTTACATCTTTTTATTATCACCTATACTTTTCATGGTCTTATCAGTTTCAACTTATCTACGAAAAACGCAAAATAATACGTACGAAGTAGAAATGGCATGTAAGTATAATGTTTACCAAATTATTGCATGCAGAATGTTATTGTTTAGTTTGTTATCTGTTGTTCTGAATACGATTGCCATTGCGGCTGTGGCGATGCAATTTGAGGGGATTCATTTTTTAAGAGCTTTTTTACTATCATTAACTTCTCTGTTTGTGTTCTCAACCCTCTTATTATTTGCGTTAATGAGACGGAGAACTTCAGTAATTGTTATCATGACTGTCATTGGATGGACGTTCGGAAATCTTTTATTACAAACAGTAAATGTCCAAGTATATAATGATTTTCTGCTCAAGTTGAACACTGTTGTGAATGCAATTGTTCTACTCGGAATGGTATTCATTTATATACGTTGTGTAAAGAAACTAATTCAATTCAAACAGATGGAAGGGGTATTTTAATATGCTTGTTGTAAAAGACGTTAGTAAGCAATATGGGGATTTTACAGCTATAGAATCAATCAATCTGGAATTCAGTACCGGCCTGTATGGATTGCTTGCTCCAAACGGTGCGGGGAAAACCACATTAATAAAGATGTTGGCGACATTGATTTCGCCCACAAAGGGAGAAATTCTCTACAACGGAAAAAATATTAGTGATATGGATGATCGTTATCGCGAACTACTTGGTTATTTACCGCAGCATTTCGGTTATTACAAAAATTATTCGCCAAAGCAATACCTTCTCTATTTGGCAGCTCTAAAAGGAATGGGAAAGAAAGAAGCTCTCCATATAATTGAGGAGTTGTTGGAGAAAGTGGCGTTGAGTGATGTGATAAATAAAAAGATGAAGAAGTTTTCAGGTGGAATGATTCAGCGAGTTGGGATTGCGCAAGCATTGTTGAATAACCCCAAAATCTTAATATTGGACGAGCCGACAGCTGGCCTTGACCCTAAAGAACGGGCACGCTTCCGGCACATGCTTACGGATCTTGCACGTGAAAGACTTGTTATAATTTCAACGCACATTGTTTCAGATATCGAATCGATTGCAAATGAAATAATAATGATTAAAAATAAACGGCTACTTTATAAAGATTCGGTTGAAAATATCTGTTCGTCGTTAAATGGAAATGTTTTCGAAACAACCATTGCCTATGATCAGTTGGAAGACTTCCGACTGAAACATAGCCTACTATCCGAAAAGCAGGAGTACGGAAATATGCGCGTCCGCTTTATTCATAAAGGGGAAGCAGAGAGAAATTGGACAGTCGTACCACCACAGCTGGAAGATGTGTTTCTATATGAGTATCGTGATGAGATAGAAGGAGAGGTATAATGCGGATTTTTCTTCTCGAGTGTAAAAAAGCCCTGACGTCACCGATTCTAATTGCATTGCTAATCATCTTTTCTGCATTCAACATCTTTGTCATCTTCAGCTCCTCTGACCATAAAGATGAATTAACAATGGTGAATGAAATCATCGATCAATATGGCAGAGAAATAACAACAGACTCACTCGTACAATTTGAAAAAGATATTCAAAACGATCTCTCAACGTTAACGTTAATTATCGGCCAGCAATATGATAGCATCTATGATTTTCTTGGTGAAATACATTATGAAGAGCGAGAGCTTTACAGTGACGAAGAATGGGAGTTTTTCAATCGATTACAATTGAAGGAAATGTACTATAGCATGGCGGATTCAATTGACGAAAGGTACGCTAACATTCATGTAAAAGAAGCTGGAGAAGGCGATGTACAAAAGTACGGCATCAGTGATGAAGCGGCCGAAACACTTCTGAAAGAGAACGAAAAGTTTGCAGAGCGTTTTGAAGAAATGGTGGCAAATGAAGAGCATAAGGAATGGTTTTTTGCAGGCAAGCCGTACTTCATGCACAGTTTTCTTTTTAAAACGGTATTCTTGCATATCATTATTGAATCACTATTGTTAATCGTGTTGTCGACTGCTTTCATAACGACATATGAGTTTGAGAATCGGACACAACTCGTTACATACGCAACGCCTCGTGGCAGACAATTGATGAAGGACAAGTTGGTCGCGTCATTAGCAATATCGGCGGTTATTTCAGTCTTGTTGTTCGCCATAACACTTGGAACTTATTTTACCGTATTTGACTACTCACACGTTTGGAAAACATCGATTAGCAGTGCGTTTAATTGGGAAAACAATTTTCCCTACGTTGCTTGGTGGGATTTATCTGTTGGAGAATTTTTAATCGGTGTAACTATACTCGTTTTCATCGCTCAGATGCTATTTGCAGGGGTGACATTTGCATTATCCGTAGTGATGAAAAATAGTTACATTACCTTCTTCCTTGTTGCCATTCTTTTTGTACTTGGATGGCTATTGCCAAGCTTCATGCCGAAATCTTCAAATCTGTTATTCGTCTCTTCGTATACATTACCAACGCTACTATTGGCAATTTCAAATTCGTTCATGGGAAGTAGTGGGCTCATACTGTTCCAAAATTTCGAATGGGTAACAATTAGCTGCTGGACAATTATCACAATTGTTTTATGTATTGGGTCTTATAAGCGTTTTACAAAAATAGATATTCAGTAGGGAGGTTGAAATAGTGCGTGTTTTATGGAATGAATTGAAAAAGATTTTAACGTGGAAAATGCTTGTACTGCTAATTTTCATAAATAGTGTGCTTTATTTTCTGTTGATTGAGTTCTATATTGAAAATTTCCCGAATGGAAGTGGAATCTATTCATATGAAATGGGCATAGAAATGATTGAGAAATACGGCACCACAATGGATGAAGAGGAGTTCATTGATTTTAAGAAGGCCTATGCCAATCAAGTTGAAGAGGCTACTCAATACTTGCAATCTAGAGAGGAATTCGTTGAAGTCGGACTGGATACATATGAAGAATTCCTCGCTTATGATTGGTGGAATGCACCTCAAGAAATCGACGAACTTAGATCAGATGTATTTATTAATGAAAAAGTTGACCTCTTTTGGGAGCTACAAGAACGAGAAAGTCTCATTCGTTTTTATGAGGGACGAAAAACAATTCCACATGTACTCTCCGAGAAAAAGAGGCAACGATTTGAAGAATTGATCGCTCAAGAAAAATTCGGAGTATATCCGGAAGTCGTTATGATGAATTTTAAATCGTTCATTGCAAATGTCGCTATCGCAATTCTTTTCAGCGTTGTATTGGTCATATCTCCAACGATAGTAAAGGATCGAACGAGACAGGTCGTGGCAATTCAATACACGACGAGAAAAGGAAGGAATCTCTTCAAGACGAAATTGCTTGCAGGAAGCATTGCTACATTCATTCTAATTACAGCTCTGTTAATTGTGTATTTCAGCTTGTATTCATTGAACAACACATCGATGTATTTTGACGTTCGAGTTAACACATTTATTGCAAACGAATCTTGGTTCGACCCGACATTTTTCCAATTCATCTTATTATGTGTCGCTGGCATTTACATCATAGGGCTTGTCTTCGGGCTGCTTTCCATGGTGTTTTCAAGCCTAGTGCCGAACATGGTTTCATTGATTGGCATCCAAATTCCATTTGTCGTCGGATTCCTGTTAATAGGCTTATATCCATTGGTGCCTCACATGATTTCCATATGGAATTCTAAATGGCTTGCGTTAATAGCATATAGTGTGATGATTCTACTAACACTAGTAGGTGCGATCATGCTATGGAAACGCGAAAAGAAAATGGATATTGTACTATAAATAAACGAGAGCCTCCCACGCTGGATGCTCTCGTTTATCATTATTTTTTCTTATTGTGCCGATCTTCATAGAAAATATTGAAATTCGGATCAATCGTACCGATGTTTAGATGCCTTGCCTTATAGTCGCGTAGCAGCTCGAAGAATTTCTTGCTTAACACTAATAGGACAATTAAATTCACAAACGTTGGGATGGCAGTTGTGATATCTGCAAAATACCAAACGGCTTTTCCAGGCAAATCATAATAGACTGCGTAAATGACCATAAGTAGACCTGGAATTGGATAGAGCCACTTGTAAAAAGCAATAGTTTTATTTTTCGTTTTAACCTTTTTCTCTCCATGAAACAGGTGCCGTAAAATAATTTCGTAATACGTATACCAACCGCTCGTCGTCGTTAGTCCGAATAAGAAAATTGATAGTGTAATAATGGTTCGACCTGCTTCACCGATACCAATTTCAAAAGCAGACAATGTTAAGGCGGCACCATCTAAGCCAGATGACCATGCACCGGTAATAATGATTGTAAATGCCGTCATTGAACAGATAATAATGGTGTCAATGAATACTTCTACAGCTCCCCACATCCCTTGCTTAACGGGGTGATTCGTTTTAGCAGTGGAGTGAATCATCGGTGATGTCCCCCATCCAGCCTCATTACTATAAACTGCACGTGCGACCCCCATCCGAATCACTTGTGCAATGACCGCTCCCGTAAATCCTCCAACAGCAGCCATTCCGTTAAAAGCGCTATCAAAGATTAAACTAAACACAGAACCGATTTCAGTGAAATTCTTAAGTATGATGAATAGAGAGGATGCTACGAAAAAAATGCTCATAATCGGAATGAGTCTTGACGCGATCATTCCAATTCGTTTAATCCCACCGTAAATGAGTAAATAGATGAGTGCTACGTATATAAGTGAAGAAGGAATCATGCCGATGTTGAATGTTGAACTGACCGCTTCTGAAACGGTGTAATTTTGAAGAGTGATAAAAAATGTTGTGAAAATCCCAAACCCGAAAAGAATTGCTGGGATTTTCCAGTATTTAAATCGCTTTTCTTCGCCTAACCCTTTTTCCATGTAATATGTAGGACCGCCGTATGGATTGCCTTTCTCATCGGTACTTCGGTAATGGACTGCTAAAGTTACTTCAACCGTTTTGGTCATCATACTTAAAAGTGCAGTTACCCACATCCAAAACACAGCACCTGGTCCACCGACTGCAATAGCAGTTGCGACACCACCGATATTTCCGACACCGATACTGCCTCCAATTGCAGTACTGACTGCCTGAAACGGTGTCAAAATTCCTTTCGCATCGTCTGTCTGCTCTTTCTTTGAAAAAAGTCTTCCGAAAGTAGCATTAAAAATATGAGGTAAATAACCGAATTGAAAGAACTTGCTGCCGATCGTGAAATAGATTCCGACAAACAATACAGTGAAGATAAGGGGAAGTCCCCAAAGCCATCCTACAATCGTTTCTAGTATTTGATCCATCAATGTTCCCTCCTTAATTAAGCTCGTCCAAGATAAGTACATTATCTTATGAATTGATAGATTGTACAATTACTAAAATTGAAATTAGTCAATAAATTTATTTTTTAACTTAACAATAACTTTACATATTACTTTCCTACTATCGTATATAATCTGAATTGACTACATCAATTGAGGGGGAAATGGGATGAGGTTAACGGTTGGAAAGAAGATATGGTTCGGATTTCTATTCTTACTTGCGATTTTACTAGTTGTTGGCCTGTCAGGAATTTGGGCACTATCAAAATTAAATGCTGAATACCGCTATTTAATTGATGAACAAATAAAAAAAGTTGTTTTGCTAGAGCAAGTCTTGTCGTTACAAAATGAAGATGCAAAAAACTTAAGAGGGTATATCATCTATCAAGAAGAAACGTACGTAAATGATCGTAATGATAACATGCAAGCATTAAAGATGAAGTTGAAAGAGATGAATAAGCTTGTCCGGAATGATGAAGACCGGGCAATCCTAAAAGAAGTGACGGAGACTTCGAAAAGTTATGATCAAATTAGTGAATTAGTCATCCAAGGGGTCAAAGACGGTAATATTGAACAAGCGATGGGTCTAGCAAAAGAAGGTGTCTATTATCAAGATGCTGTAACGGTTTTATTGGAGAATTTGATTGAACAACAAAATACGCGACAAGAGCAGACCGAACAATCTTTACGTACTGTCTTGCAACAGATTAAGCTCGTCATCGTTGGTTTTATAGCTTTTGCCGTCGTGGCTAGCTTTTTAGTAGCACAAAAGGTGAGTAGAAGTATTGCACGGCCTGTAGGCAAGATGACCACATCTTTAGAACAATTAGCGACAGGTGATTTTACAGCAGAAACCGTTGTTATTCACAACAAAGATGAGATAGGTGAAATGGCGACTGCATTTAATCACATGAAAGAAGATTTAAAAGGAATCCTCAGCGTAGTACGCGTCTCAGCATCTCAACTAGCAAAACAAGCAGAAGAATTATCTGCGAGTTCGGAAGAAAGTCTCGCTACAGCTGAAACGGTGAGTGAAATTACGGAAAAGAATCGGGTAGGAAGCCAATCGCAAGTCCGCACTGTAGACGAAACAACTACATACATAGAGAAAATGATGGATGAAATGATTCAGATGAACGGATCGAATCGTCAGCTCCAAATCGCGTCAGTGCATGTTTCTGAACTTGTGTCGACTGGGAATCTTCAAATGAAGGATTTTGCAGAGCAGATGGAGAAGATGAACAGGAGCATTACGCATTCAACGAACACAATGAGTGCAATGTCTTCCTATTCCGAACAGATCAGACATGTGACGACAGTACTGACAACTATTGCGGAGCAAACAAACTTACTTGCATTGAATGCCGCTATTGAAGCAGCAAGGGCTGGTGAGCATGGTAAGGGATTTGCAGTTGTAGCAGAAGAAGTACGCCATCTAGCTGAACAATCCAAGCAGTCAGCGGGGGGGATTGGCCAGATGATTGAAGAAATTACCCGTAGAATGGATGAGGCGGTAGTTAGTGTACAAGACGTATCAAATCATATCGGTAAAAGTCAAATTACTTCCAGTGAAACAGAGCAAGTATTTCATGCGATTGAGACTGCAACTGAGGAGATGGATCGTACACTTACTGCCGTCAGTCACAAAATTACACACGTGCGTTCAATGACGGATGAAGTACTAGAGCGTTCACAGAAAGTGCAACTTCTTGCTAACGAAACGTCGGACCAAGCCCATTCGGTAAGTGCGGCGACCGAAGAGCAACTTGCTGTAAATGAAGAAATATCGACAAATGCACAAAGTTTAGCGTTACTTGCTGATCGTTTGGAAAGTGAAGTCGGGAAATTCCAAGTCTAATCTGAAATACAATTTCCAGGAACGCTATACGCTTTTTGAAGGGAGACTAACTATGGTACAGTATCGACATTATTGGGGAATGCCGGAACAACAAATCTTCGAGGGCATATTGGCTTTACATCATGAGGTTTTTATGAACGCTGACCATTTACGTGCAAAGCTTTCGATCGTTCCAAACGCACTAGTACTTGTAGCTAGTCAAAAAGAAGAGGTAGTCGGTTATAAAATAGGTTATGAATTGACTAAAGACCGTTATTATAGTTGGTATGGTGCAGTATCTGAAGAATATCGAAGACGAGGGATTGCTTCTGAACTAATGAAGAAGCAACATCAACTCATAGCGGAAGCTGGCTATACGATTTTGGAAACTAAAACAAGAAACAAATGGCGTAACATGTTAATTGCAAACATTAAACATGGCTTCGATATTGTGGCCACTTTTCAAGATGATGAAGGGATTCATCGAATTACAATGGAAAAGCGACTCGTTCATGAGGATATACAGTAATCCTGAGGGAAACTGTTGTAAATGATGAGAATCTTCTAGGCTTCCCCCCCCTTAAGATATACTTATATACTTTCATAATAAACATTGAATTTCATTATGTTTGAATTGAAAGTATACTAGTAGTGACTAAGGGGGTGGTTTTGTTGGATTATGTAGTGCTTTTTTTCATCGGTTTACTTGCGACGACAGTTGGAACGTTGGCTGGCGGTGGCGGTCTCATAAGTTTGCCTGCAATGCTTTTGTTAGGTATTCCAATCCACTCTGCCATTGGAGCAAACAAAGTATCCAATACGGTAAGTTCGTTCTCTAGTTTCTATATTCTTTTGAAACACAAAAAGATCTCGATGCGAGAATCAGTGTGGGTTATACCCATTAGTTTACTTGGTGGGGTGACAGGTGGTTTTATCGCGACAAAACTTTCAGCTGAAAACTTGTATGTGGTGGCAATTATCCTTTTAAGTTTTGCGTTCGTATCATCGTTTTTAGGCAAGGGGAGTTTTTCAGGTGAAGAAACATTAGCATTAAATAAAGTGAGTGTTCCGGGACTATATAGCATTGGCATTTACGATGGCGTTTTTGGACCCGGCCAAGGTACGCTACTCTTTTATTTGTTCAATTATTTGGATGTGGCTTATATCCGAGCAGTCGGATATGTCCGTCTCGCTACGTTTTCAAGTTGCTTTGGAGCAGCAATCACCTATATTGCTGCAGGGACAATCGTTTGGCCACTCACAATTGTCTTAATGGCAGGTTCAATTTCAGGAGCTCAATTAGGAGTCCGTTTCGCCGAAAAACTAAATCCAAAGTATGTGAAACCTTTATTACGAATTGTAACAGTTCTCTTGATCCTACAAATTATTTTTGATAATAGTCGTTGAGGGAACTTGAAGATTTAAGGAGGACGAAATGTAAAACAAAGGGGTGTGCAGATGTTCTATAGACGTAAATACTACAATGTGAAAAATGAGTTTGTGGAAACATTTAATAATCATTTTAACAAAACGAACTTACCTAACCAACTAAAACACGGCGCGCGTTTCATCGGCCGATGGATGAAAGATAACGGAGATGGTACAACCGAAATTTTTGCGATTTGGGAATACGATAGTTATGAGGATTATGTTGAAATTGAAAAGAACGTGCGGGCAGACAAGGAGCACGTTCAACGTGTTGTTGAGTGGTATGAACAAAACGGTGGAAGGGAATTTGTACTTACAGAACTAATATTGGAAGTAAGAAATGAAGTGTTACTTTCTACAGTCGATTGAAACGAGTCAGTGGATGTCTTATGAGAAGCGAGCGCTAATCAATGAAACGGCTCGTCTAGATCGCACTTTAAATGAGTTGGAAATTAAGGATACATTGATGCAGGCACGTGAGGATGAAGTAGTGGAACAAGTCCAGTCGATTTTAAAACAACCCATTACAACTGTTATCGAAGCACAGGAGCGCTTACAAGCTGTGCAAACGCGAGCGGCAACCTTTATGCAACAGCAGGGAGTATCGCTTCAACAGAAGGCATCTATGGATCGTCTATCTCCTGCTGAAAAAGAGAACTTTGAAAATATGCTGAAGGAAATCAAAAGATTGCTTCTGGCATTGCGTCTATTTGGGTCTTATTATGACGAGCGTATTCATTTGCGGATGCCGAGTTTAGATCTATCGGATAAATCGTTAGTTGAGCGTGAGTGGCTGATGACGGCAATGGATTATTACGGAGAAGCTTTCACGAAAGAACGATTGACCAATTTTCCAAGTGAGCCACCGAAGAAATATAAGAAAGAGCAATTAGTAGCCGTTCCTGATTATGTACGAGTGAAACGAGCATATGATGTAGCTATTTTACGAGGAGAGCAGGTGTCCGCACAGGAGTTGCTGCGAGTACAGAAAGGAATGGATCCAGAATTATTGAAGGATTTGGCGCACCCTCGTTATCAGGCTTTTGTGTTGAGTGATTGTGTTTCAGAAGACATCTTGTCCGAGAAGAAAGCGAATGCTTTTTTAGCAGCAGTAGAAGTGCCAACAGCGCAAGGAACTGTTTTTTACAATGACACGTTCGGAGGCAAACAAATGAACGTCTACAGTTCACAAATGTTATTTGAACAGTTTTTTAAAGGTAAAGCAATTGATCGGATATTGGATGAGTTGGAATATGAGGAATTTGAAAAATTGAAGGCACAGCAGAAACAAATGAAGCAACAGAAGGGGATGAATCAAAGGAGGAAATCATAAATAAAGGTTAGCATTTATTGTGGATATAATTGGAAATTAAATCTGATAGTGGTTTATAATGTAGTTATAATCAGAGATATAATTAATCGCTATTAAGTGGAATTATGAATTGACATTAATAGCGTTTAAGCCTCTACGTGTTAATGAGAAAGAAAATAGAGCACATCCCCAAATTCTGTATAATGAGAGTTCTGACACACACATTAACAGACTGGAGAAATGTCCTGTGCCTATTATACGACTTGCTGCAATTTAGTTAACGACAGCTTATTTCAGAAAATCTATAATGAACGAAGTTCAGTTGAACGTGTGGATGCCTATTTAAAGGGTTATTTTCTTTTGAACTAGGTTTACCATTGTACAGAGGAGAAAGCAAAGGTATTTTGATGTGGTTCAGATTGCGTAAAACGCCTGTGATTTAGCAGTTGATCGATTTTCTCAGCTTCGACAAGCAGCAGTTTAATAGCATTTTTAATCGTTTTTCAAGGAATCATCCAAAATTCTGTTTCTTTATTTTTTTTCAAAAATTACTAATTATAAAATATATTGAAATTATTATAAAAACATATATTAACTACTTCTGAAAAGGTGAATATAATGAATATCGGAACTTTAATAAAGGTTGAAAGAAACAGGCGAAATATGAAACTGGAAAACTTAGCTAAAGATATATGTTCCACCTCACATTTAAGTAGAATCGAAAATGGAAAAAGTGAACCCGGTGATGAAATTGCGTTTTTGTTGTTGGAGCGTTTAGGAATATCCGTTTACGATGAAAGGCAAGAACAATTAGGGATTGATAGCTTTGGAGAACGTTTGGAACACATTGTTAATTTGAGGGATAGTGGAGGAGCTGAAAAATTAATTCTTGATATTCTTAATTTAGTTACAAAAGGAAGGATTGATTTTCAAACACGAATTAATTTGGAACTAATGATTTTGCGATTGCAGTTAGTCATGTCGCAACAGGCTAAAGATGTTCTCTTGGAACTACCGCAATACTTTAAACTGAAACAGGGATTAGAACCTTTACAAACGTTCAGAATATATCAGATAGAAGGGATGGCCTCCTATGCAATGGGTAATTTGAAAGGATGTTTAATTGCATTTGATAAAGCTGAAAAACAAATAGAAAGCGTATCTCTTTCTTCTTTTGAAGATGCTGATTTTGCCTATGTAAGTGCTGTTGCTTATATGGCGGATGGTCAAACATATAAAGCGCTTGAAAAATCAAAACAAGCGCTTCCATACTTTCAACGGATTATGGCGGGAAGACGAGTAGTAGAATGTCATATAATATCAGGTATATCTTACAAAAATATGGGACAACTATCAAGAGCGATCCAAGATTTTAAACTTGCTGAACAAATTTGCTATCAATTTGACATACACTTATTTTTAGGCATGCTAAATCAAAATATTGGGGATGTTTATTCAACAATGGGAGATTCGGAAAGTGCAATACTTTATTTCGAACAAGCAGTTAATCATAAGGAACAGCCTAATGAATTGATGTATTCCATTTTTTCTTTAATTAAGGAAAATGAAAAACTAGAGAATTGGGATACAGTTTTACATTGGGTAAATAGAGGTATATCTTTATTGACGGAAATGCAAGGTGTTAAAAAGGAATACTATTCATGTCATTTTAATGTCTATCAAGCTTTATGTTTAGAGGAGAAAATAGAAGATGTGCTAATTAAGGCTGTACGAACCTTTAAACAAATGGAGCAAGAAAATTCTTGGAAGGAATATGCGAAGAGACTTGCGGAGATGTATACAAAAAACGGAAAATATAAAAAGGCCGTTAGCTATTACAAGATGATTGTCGATTAATTCTATTAGGGGTAGCGTCAGGAAAATGCGGATTTACAACGCTAAGCCCAATTTCCTGACGCTTACCCTGTTTTTAACAACGTTAAGAAAGTTTCAGTGGTCTTAAAGAATCTACCGAGACCATTTTCTCCAAATTAAAATGGTATTCTCCTAGCAAATTAATATGTTCCCAACCTAGAGGCGACATATGATGCAATAATTCTTCATTAAAACTACCAGATTGTTTTTGATATTCAACTGCTTTTGTTAGATGTAGGGTATTCCAGATACTAATGGTATTGATAATTATGTTTAAGGCACTGGCCCTTTGCAATTGATGTTGTATCGTTCGTTCCCTAAGCTCACCTTGTTTTCCGAAGAAAATAGCTCTTGCCAGCCCATTCATGGCTTCCCCTTTATTCAATCCTCTTTGTATTTTTCTTCTTAGCGATTCATCCGATATATAATTCAACATAAAAATCGTTTTTTCTATTCTGCCCATCTCACGTAAGGCTGTAGCTAAGCTGTTTTGTCTTGAATAGGAACCTAGTTTCCCCATAATAAGGGATGCTGAGACTGTTCCTTCTCTTATTGAATGGGCTAATCGTAAAACATCCTCATAATTTTCTCCAATGACCTTTGTATTTATTTGTCCACGTAAAATAGCTTCTAGTTTTGGATACTCACTTGCTTTATCTATCGTAAATAATTTTGAGTCCGATATATCTCTTATTCTTGGAGCAAATTTAAATCCTAATAAGTGGGTCAATCCGAATATTTGGTCTGTGTAACCGGCTGTGTCTGTATAATGCTCTTCTATGTTTAGATCGGTCTCATGGTGCAACAAACCATCTAAAACATGAATGGCATCCCTTGAATTAGTATGAATAATTTTTGTGTAATAAGAAGAAAATTGATCACTTGTAAATCGATAGATGGTGGTTCCCTTTCCTGTTCCGTAATGAGGATTCGCATCTGCATGTAGTGATGAAACTCCTAGCTGCATTCTCATCCCATCTGATGAGGACGTTGTGCCGTCTCCCCAATAAGATGACAATTGTAGCTTATGATGAAAATTTACTAAAACAGCTTGGGCTTTAGTCATTGCGTCTTCATACATGCGCCATTGAGACACATTCGCTAGTTGCTTATATGTAAGTCCTGGTGTGGCTTCAGCCATCTTACTCAATCCAATATTCATTCCCATACCTAAAAGAGCAGCCATAATAATGATTGTTTCTTCTTTATCTGGTTTTCGATTGTTAGAAGCATGTGTAAATTGTTCATGAAATCCTGTTATATGGGCAACATCCATCAGTAGATCGGTTAATTTTATTCTTGGTAGCATTTGATACAGGCTTGCACTAAATTTCTTTGCTTCTTCTGGAACATCTTTTTCTAAACGGGCAATCGACAGCTTTCCTTTTTCAAGAGAAACTCCGTCTAACTTGTTGGAATTGGTAGCTAACCACTTTAACCTTTCATTTAGGCTTTTGGTTCTCTCTGTCATATAATCTTCGAATGATAAACTAACTGATAATCTCGTATTTTCCTTCATTTGATTCCATGTATCCTCTGAAAACAAGTATTCCTCAAAATCTCTATATTGTCTGCTACCAACAATGGAAACATCCCCTGCTCGAATATGCTCTCGCAGTTCTGTTAAAACAGCCAGTTCATAGTAATGACGGTTGATTGTTGTACCATCATCCTCGTACAAATGCTTTTTCCACCGTCTTGAAATAAAATCCACCGGTGATTTTTCAGGTACTTTTCGCTTCCCAGATTCGTTCATTCCTCGGATAATCTCTACAGCTTGTAAAAGTGGCTCATTTGCCTTTGTAGATTGAAATTCCAATACTCTTAATAACGTGGGTGTATATTTTCTAAGTGAATAGAATCGTTTTTGCAGTAAGTCTAAATAATCATAGTCAGCAGGACGTGCAAGCTCCTGAGCTTCTTCCACCGAAGAAACAAAAGAATTCCATTCAATAATCGATTCTAGAACTTCAAAAACGTCTAACTTTTCCTGTTTTGCTTTGATTAAAGCCTGTCCGATGTTCGTAAAGTGTATAACCTTCTCATTTAGCTTTTTACCGTTTTGTTTCTGAATTTCTTCTTGTGCCTTACGACCTTTTGATAATAGACTGAGTATTTGTCTGTCATGAATTTCAAATGCTTTATCCGTTAACTCCTGAGTAAGATGTAATAAATAGACGGTTAATATTGAATATCGTTTGCTTTCTTGAAAGTCACGGAATGCATAAGGTTCATATCTTGAACCTAAGCGAGATAGCTGTAACAAGCGATTGTGATGTAAATGACTAATTTGTACCGTTTCTAATTCCATTCCTCGTATGTATTCGAGTCTTTCTATTACTTTTAGAAATGTTTCGGGTGAAGGGTGGCCAGGTGGTTCCTTTAACCAACCCAATATTGTTTTATTGGATTCTGATGGATGCTGCGATGTAATAATCTCTTCAAGTTTTTCCTTTTGCTCATTTGTAAGAGATTGATTCACCATATTAAATAGCTTCTTTTCAGCCATTGCTCTTGCCTCCCACACTATTCTTTCAAGTGTAGTGAAAGCAGGCAGTATGATTTTGTTTTTTCTTAGAAAGTCGATACATTCATGTAGAAGATGAATGGCATCACCATTTTCCAAAGCTAATTGATGAAGATACTTAAATGTCATTCGGTATTCTTTTAGGGTAAAAGTTACAAAATCGTATTCACTTCGAATTTCTTTTAAATGATCCCAAAGTGTATTTTCTCTTTGAGGATAAAGACCAAGTGAAGATGGACTGGCACCGATTTGTTTTGTTATATAATGTATGACCGAATCTGGAATGCTTTTGATATGAGTGTACGGCCAACCGGGGTACCGAAGAACAGCTAATTGAACGGCGAACCCTAACCGGTTTTCTTCTCTTCTTCGTTTATTTATAATTTCTAAATCCCGCTTGGAAAAAGTGTAGTAGGTTCCTAGCACCCACTCATCTTCAGGAATTTGCATAAGAGCCTGTCTCTGTTCAGGTGTAAGCAATTCCCTACCTCTGGCAATTTTCATTTGGTATCATCCCATTTCTGTAATTTTCAATTTATTAGTTAAATTATATATCAATAGAGTGTACCCTATTGATAAGTTTTTAGCTCCTTGATATTATTAGCTTGAGAGACTCTCAATAACACCTATCAAAAATACATATTAAAAGAGGACGAAATATGATTTATGGATATGCCAGGGTAAGTACACAAGACCAAAACCTAGATACCCAAATTGAACAACTCACGAAATTTGGAGTAGATGGAATTGTTAAGGAGAAAATCAGTGGTGTTTCTAAACAGAAGCAACAATTGGATGAACTTCTTTCCAATATTGCTACTGGTGATACCTTAGTTGTGACTCGAATGGATCGCCTTGGTCGAAACACTGTTCAGTTGCTACAGTTAGTTGAACAGCTTCGTGAAAGAAATATCCACTTTGTTATCCTGAACCTAGGAATTGATACAAGAACACCTACTGGTAAATTCTTTTTAACGGTAATGGCCGCATTTAGTGAATTAGATCGAGAAATGATTAAAGAAAAGCAACGTTCGGGGATTAAATTGGCTAAACAAAAGGGCAAGTATCGGGGAAGGGTAAAAAAATATACGGATAAACATCCGGGAATGAACCATGCGATTGAATTACGAAAAACAACAGATAAAACGGTAAAGGAGATATGTACCATTACAGGGGTTAGTCAGGCTGCGTTTTATCGTAAACTAAAGGAAATTGAACAAGATATTTAGATCCTAATTTATAATAAATATTTTATAATCGTAAAGGGAGAATATAATGTACTCTATAGGTAAATTTTCTGAAATATGTAATATTCCCGTTAAAACACTACGCTATTATAGCGACATTGGATTACTAAAACCTTCTTACATAGATCCTATAACAAACTATCGGTATTATGACTATGACAAAATTCAAATCATGAAAAAAATTATGCTTCTAAAAAGCTGTCAATTCTCCTTAGTTACGATTAAGGAACTTATTGGAAGCTCTGATCAAATACAATGGAAAAGTATGTTAGAACATAAAATCGATGAACTTGAGGATCAAAAAAAGCAAATGTCCAAACAAATAGAAGAGATGAATCGGTTAAAAATACAAATCGAAAAAGAGGCTTCTATAATTCCGGGACCTCTTTTATCCAACTGTTCTATTGAAAATCGAAAGGAAATACTAGTTTATACGATTCGCGAGAAAATAAAGGTTAAATTTATTGATAAGTTGGTTAAAAATTTATTTGATCGAGTTTATGCTTTTAATCTCGTGATTACAGGAAAACTAATGGCTATCTTTCACGAACGAGATTTGAATCAAAAAGAGGTAGATGTAGAACTACTTCTTCCAATAAAAGATACGAACAAAATAGACGGTTGTAGAATTTTAACTAGTGGGACATACGCATGTCTGACTGTTAAAGGTCCTTATTCAGAGCTGGAAGTAGGATATGAAATGTTGAGAAATTGGATAATGGAACAAAATCTAACCCATGTAGGGAAAGAAATCGAGGTTTATGAAAAAGGACTTGTACCTTCCGATTTTAACATAAGGGAGATACGACCGGATTTTAACAGACATCCCTCAGAGTTTATCACCAAAATATGTATACAGGTTATCAAGAACGATAGTTAAGTAACAGCTTTATATAGAAACAGGGTAAACTCTCCACCTACCGGAGGGTTTATTCTTTATATATACAAAGAAATAACGGAGGGAAATTATTATGTATCATCCAAGATTAAAAGGAAATGCTTACGAGGCAGGTAAGCATTATGCAGAAATCCTTTATAGAAATGGATTTCGATTCCCTAAAGTAACAGAAGAAAAGTTAAAATTCGGGGAGCAATGCAAACCTATTCTTACTGAATTTGACCCTAGTATTGTGAAGGAAATACAAGGATTTGCAGAAGGCTGTCATTCTTCTTTTGAAGAAGTAAGTTCTTTTCTTTTAAGTATAGGAGTATTTGAAATGGCCGGTCAATGTAGCATTTTCTCAGCATTCAATGGAAGAGAAATGATTGTTGGACGTAATTATGATATGCTCCTAAATTTAAAGAAAATAACAGAATCCTCATTAGTTTGTTTTGAAGGCAAAAATAAATATGTGGGTCATTCAGATTGTTTTATTGGAAAAGTTGATGGTATAAATCAACATGGTTTATTTGTAGGAATTACATCAGTTCCTCATGAGGGAATTAAGCCCGGATTGAATTTTTATTTTGCTGTTAAATATATTTCAGAAAATTGTTGTACTGTGGATGAAGGAATAGAAGTATTAAAAAGATTCCCCAGTTCGGTAGCTAATAACTACTTGTTAGCAGATCCATTAGGGAATATGGCTGTTGTAGAAGTTACTCCTAATGACTATCAAGTACGTTTTCCTACCAATAATTATATTCATTGTACCAATCACCGCGAAAGTACATCAGTATCTGAAAGCTGGAATTGGAGCAAATCAAAAGAACGTTTTGAAACATTAGATATACGACTTAAAGAAAACGTCAATAAAATGACTCTTTCCATTGCACAATCAATTATGTCAGACACCCAAGGACATGTTTGTTTAAATTTAAAAGAACAAAACTTTGGTACGCTCTTCTCTGTTGTAGCAAACTTAAATACATTAGATATAAACAGAGCTGAGGGACAACCAAACAGAGCAAAATATGTATCAGATAGACGATTGATAGATGCTGTTTTAAAATAAATCCCTCTTGTCTAATAAAGACATTAATCAAAAATTCGAACTGGAGAGAGACAAATATGAATTCAATTCAAGCTTCTTTTTCTTATCTTGAAGGCAATAGTTATGAAATTGGTAGACGGCAAGGAGAGGAAATAAAAAAAAATCCTAATGCAATGAATGTAATTTTATCATCTGAATCAATAGATGAAACAAAATTTAAGGATACGAAAAAACTAATAGACCAATACTGTCCTGGTTTAAACGAAGAGCTACAAGGATTTGCAGATTCATTAAATGTAAAGCCTAGTTATCTTAACTTTTTTGATGAAACTTTGCTACAACCAGGGGGATGTAGTTTAGGCGCTGTTTTGCCATCTAAAACAAGTGATGGTAAAACCTATGTCCTTAGAAATTACGATTTGTCACCAGCTATATCTGATATGAGACTCTGTACAACCAAGGTAAAAGGGAAATACAGTCATACCGGATTTTCCGTTTCTTACTTTGGTCGAAGTGAAGGCTTAAATGAAGAGGGATTCTGTGTAGCTTTTGCCTCATGTGGTATTCCAGTTGGAAAACATCCGGGAATGAAAAAGCCTATCATAAAAGGACTGCAGTTTATGGTAATAGTAAGAGCTTTACTTGAAAATTGCAAAGATGTTGTGTTTATGGCACACTAGAAATGTAGAAAACGGCAGCTAATTTATGTATAAAAAAAAGGCCACTTGCCAACATCTGAAAAAATACTTACACTCCTGTTGGGCATTAAGTTCACAGGAGGTAAAT
>NZ_JAUBDI010000030.1:0-26833 GCF_033253735.1 Sporosarcina saromensis
CCGATAGGATTGGAGCACGATTGAACCACATTCAAGCCGCATGATTCTTGTTTTTTGAAATACAATCTATAAATTCTGCCCTTGTTTGTATTTTTAAAAAGAGGAATTATGAAATCGATTCATGTGATTAAAATAGAAAAGAGTCTCTTTAAAGATGATTTGATCAAGAATATTGATTTTCTAAAAGGAAAATTACTTGAGTTCTGGACTTCGATTGAAAAATTTTTAGATGCTGGCATCGGGTATTGTATAATTCATCAAAATGAAGTGGTAAGTATTTGTTTTTCTGGTTTTGTTGTTGGAAATGTTCATTGTATCAATATTGAGACACTAAAGCCTCATCAAGGAAAAAAGTTAGCTCAACTCGTTGCACATCACTTTGTAAATGATTGCTTGAAAAATAATGCAGTTCCTTATTGGGATTGCATGGAAATGAACAAGCCTTCCGTTGCAGTTGCAGAGAATTTAGGATTTGAAAAAGTGTTTGAATATGTCGGTTATGAATTTTTACTTGAATAAATTGGTGTAGGAACCTAATTTATTTGACGCAATACATAATAGAAAAGTATAGAAACCCTTAGCTAAAACACTATTTAGGAGTGAAGCGATGAAAGATAAAGACAAAGGTGTTTTGTATGCACATATGTTCGTCGGGACGCTTGGACTTATGATAGTAGGTTTAAGTTTACTTCATCAATTTTTTGAAACTAGAAGTTTAGGATCTATACTTGCTTTAATAGGTTTTCCTCTCGTTATGATTTACTTGAATTATATTGAAAGCAAATCTGGCGTTCCTAAAAAAATAATTATAATCAGATCGATTATTGCTACGCTGTTAATTATAATCTACTATCTTGCGATGATTTACTAGCATTACCTTATTACTTTAGTCTGTGGAGGGACAGCATTGGAATACTACAAATATTTGAGACAATATGTTGGTCATCAACCGATCATATTACCTGGATCAGTCGTCATTATGATTAATGAGAAGAAAGAAGTTTTATTGCAAAAAAGACGTGATGGGTATTGGGGATTGCCGGGTGGTTTGATGGATTTAGGGGAGAGTTTTGAGGAAGTGGCAAAGCGAGAAGTTTTTGAGGAAACCGGATTAGTCGTTGGGAATCTTAAGTTACTCAGTGTAAACTCTGGAGCAGATTGTTATTTAAAAGTAGCGAATGGCGATGAATTGTATTCCGCAACTGCCGTATTTTATACAGAAGACATTCGTGGTGATTTGGAAATCAATTATGATGAATCAGAGGGGATGGAGTATTTTCCGTTGAATCAGTTGCCAGAACAGTTAATTGATAATGACAAACGTTCCATTGAGTATTTTTTAGAAACTGTTCGGTACTAGTACAACAGGGTGATAGATGGTAAGTTGTGGTTAAGAGGTTATGTTGCGGATGATGAACATGTTTGGGAGCATGATGATCGTTTTATTTTTTTGTCAAACTAATTATTACGTAAGTCCTTGGATGGGTCTATTTTCCACTATCGTGACTTTGAAGAAAAGACGCGATAGACCTTTGTATTTTTTCAATACTTAATACATATATTTTACCACATCTATTTTAGAGAGGGGTAAATGAGGTAAGTGAGATACAGATTGATGACGATATGTTTGCTTTCTGCTCTTATTACTACTGTTCTCGTCAATAGTAAGTCTGCCAAAGAAGTGAATATATTATCGGAACAACCTACTGATCTTACTATTTATGCTGAAAAATATTCAGATTTAATGCAAGAGATTACACAAGAGTTGCGAATAAATAAAGTAAGGTTCGTTTTGGACTACGCTATTCTTCCTGATGAAACCATAGAAATTTTTATTAAGTTGCCAAGCGAAGAGATTGAAAACAGAACAAAGATTGAAATTGAACAGCTCGTAATTGAGGTTTTGCGAGAAAAAGAATTTAACCCAGATCAATTTCATTTGAAAATATCCAGTTATTATGAAACACCTTCGGATGATGAGCGTTCTTCTGTACGATTGAGCTATAATGATTTAATGGGGAATTTAATGCAAGAACTAAAAAAAAGAAATCATTTGACTTTTAGTTTAGAGTACGCCATTACACCTCGACATGTTGAGGTGATTATAAACTTACCAGTTGATAGCACCGAAAATACAAAGCTAGAAGTAGAACAAAGTGCGAAGGAAGTTATTAAACGAAACAAATATGCTATTAATGATTTTCAAATAACTATAGTAAGCAAAATCTTAACGAAGTAATCCCATTCATATTACAAGCTCCCATCAATAAAAAGGTGGGGGCTATTTGATGCTTACAAGGCTAAGTGTGAAGAGGAGGTTGAAGTCTTGCAAGTGAAACGTTTCAACCTAAAGAGTAGATGAAGCTTATTTGGATTTTATTTAGAACCTTACGATGAACTAAAACATTTTACGAACAAAATACTTGAAACTTGTTGCATCTCTATTCGTATATTAGATATAGTTTGCTGTTCAAGAATGATTTGAGCATAGGAATCAAAGGATGAAGAGAGGTGAAGAAATGTTCTGTAACAAATGTGGTCATCAGAAGGAAGAGGGACATTTCTGTAGCAACTGTGGGACTCCGTTAAATGAAGAACCGAAATCGAAGAAACGGATTTGGGCATGGGTTGGACTAACTGCTTCTGTTGTTTTATTTCTGAGTATTTGTTTTGGGTCGTACTTTTTAATTCAACGTACGTTCAGTTCTACTGAATCTCTTACCGGTGCGCAGGAAATCGGAAATGAAACAGTGGAAAAAATCGAGCAGTCAACAACAGGTCATTCTGAGCAAATTGAAACAAATCATGCAGACAAAACAGATAAAACCGTTCTTATTAAAGAAGCGATGCCAAAAGTGTTTACAATCTTTACGGAAGAGAGTATTGGTTCAGGTTTCCTTTACCAAAAAGGCGGCTATATTATCACGAATGCACATGTTGTTGCAGGAAATACGGAAGTGGTGATTCGCAATTCAGCTGGTGAGGATTCAACGGGTAAAGTAATTGGCTTATCTGTCGGCTCGGATATAGCGTTAGTTCAAGCGCCAGATTATCACAATGCTGAACCCTTATCAATTGATAGGAATGAGTCGGATATTGGATTGGAAGTCATAGCACTTGGTAGTCCTCAAGGCTTCGAAAATTCTGCCTCCATCGGCTATTTAACGGGAATCGGAAGAGATATTGAATTTGGATTTTCGTATACAAATTTGTACCAAGTCGATGCGCAAATTGATCAAGGCAGCAGTGGCGGTCCGTTGCTCGATGCAACGACTGGTAAAGTAATTGGCATTAATTCACTCATGTATACGAATCAAAACAGTTTTGCATTTTCGATTCCGATGTATAGCATGATAGACTTGGTCGATTCTTGGATTAGTCGACCGATGACTGATGACGAAATTCATGACGTATTTGCTGTTTATGAGAACTTTGAGTTGTATGCAGATACAGACAATTCCACAACTGAAGAAGAATATTACGATTATACGGATGAATATTTGGCAGAATTTATTATGGAGTTCGGGGACTATTACGAAATGGCTCTCTATGAGAATGATTTCTTCTGGATTGAAGATATGATTTTACCTAAATCTGAAATCTATAGCCAATTAAAAACGTACGTTCGTAATTTCTCTGAGCAAGGCTTTCATTATGAATTGGATTCGTTCGATGTCACCTATATCGAATACATGGATGATGAAGTTGTTGTCTCTACGTATGAAACGTTTTACATGACAAATGCCCAAAATGCGACGAGCTTTATAGAGCAGGAAAAGGAATATACGATTGTCATCGATAAAGAAGGTTATTACCAAATCTCGGATATTTTCGTGTACTAATACACAATTGTTGTCTACGCAATAAACCCCAAAATGGAACGTGTTTTCTTGGAAATAGAGTCCAACTTGGGCGATTTCTTGCACACATCTTAAAAAATCGTTTGAATCAATTGTAACGAATCATGATAATCACACCTATCACATACCCTTATAAGGTATACAAAAAATTAAAAGGTGGCGGTCATGATAGGAAATCCTCAACTATTTGTGTTAGTTTCTCTTGCAGTTATCACCTTACTCATCATTTGGTTAGCGGCTCGGTTTAGAAATGTTTTGCTTCCGATGCAAGGGATGATCATTTCCATGTTTTTTGGCATGAGTGTTAGTTTGACGGTGGGCGTGTTGTACGGTGTTGCCTATCACGGAAATTTGTTTCATTCTACAATGATAGCGATTGGAATCGGCGTGCTTGCAGGTTCACTTTGTGGTGTTTGGTTTGGACTGTTAGCAATTCTTGAAGGGTTCATGGCTGGCATGATGGGGGGTATGATGGGTGCAATGTTAGGTGCGATGATAAACGCCGAACAATCGGGGATGCTCATTCAGCTTCTGCTTTTAATGACGGTTAGCACGATCTTTATCATCCTTTTACTAAAGACGCCTCGACATGCCACCATCACAACCAAAAGGTGGTTGTTAAAACCTGTTCTACTCGGGCTTATTGTCCTTGCTTATGCAATTTGTAGTGATGTATTCATTTGGTGATTGGCGAGAAACGATCGGCTAACATGCTAAAAAACTTGCTAGCCGATTGTTCATTTTTCCTCTATAAACAGTTTAACGTCAGAGCCCAATAGATTTTGGAGCTGAGCCATTTTTTCTTCTGCAGCTTGAACTGACTGGTATTGGCCTAATTCCATATAAAAGCTACTTTCCGTTGTGTTAAAAGGAGTGCCACTTTCACGTAAGTAGCGGATGTCTGCTTCTTCAAAGATCATTTCTTCCAAATTGGCCAGTTTACCCCCAAATGGAAAAGCTTCCGTTCTGATTGTATGAATTGCAGGATCTTTTTCTTCTTCAGTTAACGGTAGAGCACTGATAACAACTTGTGCCGGATCTGCATATTCTCGGATTTCATATTGGACAGGGGAGTTGAATACAATCACAAATCGCCAAGCAAAGCAGAGTCATCGTGTGTGACTACCCAATAAGCATCTGCAATCAAATCACTATTCTTTAAAGCTGTAAAATCTCTAGCGTCAAATGCTCGTACGCCACTCATTGTGAAGGACATTGTATAAGGGTTATCTTGTACGTCTACAGTGAAATGAGGGGCAATGAGTTGTGGTTCTTGGGTTGTCGCTTCACTTCTTTGCTTAAAATCAATGAGAATATGTTCCGCTTTTTCAACTTGTTCTAACGCAATACGATAAATATTGACGTTATCCGTAATTTCTCCTCCACCGCTCTTCCCATCTTCAAAAGAAAGTTCTTTCACTAAATTTCCTTCGACATTCGCATGTCCAATCGATTGTTTAACGGCTACATCATCCTTCTGTGACGATGAGTCTTTAGATTTCACACTACATCCTACACAAAGCAGAAGCGTAAAGAAAACGATCACAATAATTCTCAAAAGAAGCCCCCCTCTTAACTTAGTTACTAGATTTGGAAAACGTTTACTGTTATCATTAGCGTACCTGAATAAATTTAGATAAGCAATTCTTTTTAGATAAATAGAGTGAGCGGGATTAGAAAGTGAAAAGGAAATATGAAAAAGTTGCACTAATACTCATTTTGGTGCTTCTGATTTCAATACCATTCATTTATAAAGTCGTGATTCAGCCAAAAAACGCACTTGAAATGTATCAAATGGTGAAATTTGCGGAGGATTTCAACCAAGTGAGAGGCCATGTGCTAGAAGGATACGAAGGAAATGTATCGGAAGAGTTGTATAATGAGGTGAAAAATACAGATTTGTCTCCAGAGAAAGTTAGGCAATTCACAGTGTTTGAATATGAAAATGAAACGTATTTCATTGAAACATCTCCAGGTACAATGAAATTGAAGGTTTTAGGCTTGGATAAAGTGCCAGAAGAAGTACATGAGTATTTGAAGGGTTTGAATGAGGAGATAGAAGTGATACATGAATAAGCAAAAATTCAACGAGTAAACGCTTGAAAATTGCAAAGAGGCTGGGACATAACATGAAAAAACTGCATTATGGCTAATTCGCCGTCATGCAGTTTTTTATATTTTTCAAATGTTTCTTTTCGAATTCATGAGTGAATCGAAGCGGAAAAAGGCCGACTCCTCGTAAATGCTGACGCATTTCCTTCGTGCGATGCTTATTCGAGGAAGCCTATTCAATGTCCTGCGGGATTGTAGCGCGAATGTTGAGACCCCGCAGGCAAAGCCGTCATGTAGAACGGCTTTTGCGAGCATAAGCGAAGCGTTGGGAGCAAGGATGCCTTAATTTCTGCAAACTACGCAGAAATACGGCAAATCGAACTCTTCGTTGTTCGATTGGCTCAAGCGCGCCCCGCGGAAAGCGTGCCTTTTGGAGCGCAGAGTAACGGTCTATTTAGAGTTTTGTCCCAGCCACATTTAATGAACAGCTGCAATAATTCCTTCTTCTCGATCTAATAGAAGGTTGATGCCTGCTGCGTAGGGGTCTTCATTCAATACGTGTTCAATCCAAAAACGAATCGCTTGGATCATATGAAAAGAGTTGAGAATGTGGACCTGGCCAGCAATATGCACTTCTGCTGAAAAGCCGTCTTCATCGTCATACATTAGTTCGACTTCAACCGTTTCGGGTTGTATGTTATGAGAGTGGCCTTGCTCCATGCAAATTGCATTTACGATATCTTGTTCAGAAATCATCTGGTTTGCCATGGATTCATATCCTCTTTTTGTTTTTTCTTCTCTTTAATCATTACAAAAATCTTGCGTACAATGCCGATGATCAGAACGATTGCCAATACATTGACCATCAATCCAAGAATGGAGCCTAACATTCCCATATTGGCAAATAAGCTACCAAATAAAAGTCCTGCAAGTCCACCGACAAACAATCCTTTCATAAGGCCACCTGAAAAGAAGCCGCCTTTTTTCGCCGTATTGCTCGTATTATTTGTGGATTTATTCAGTGAAGACGTATCTTCTTTTTTCTTGTCCACTTGTGGTTTGTTAAAGTTATTCGTCGTATTAAAGTTTTTCTTACCAGACTTGTAGCCTTTCGCTTCAACGGTTGAGACGTCGTCTGTAAAGATGATGTTACCGATCGGTGACATGATGAGTGTTACAGCAAGTAGCGCCGATACTAGTTTTTTCAATTCATTTCCCTCCATCTGTTTGAGCATCTTTTTATTTTTGATGCCATACATTCATTATAAATGATTTGACGTCTAAACGGTAATCAGACGATTATTCGAGAAGAGATTGTTACATGCAATCGTCATGAAATCTTCACAATGACAAATTGTACATAATCATCTGCGCATTACACAACCTAGTAGTAAACCTATTTGGCGGTGGTACAATGGATTTCAATGTAGTGTGGAAGTCGATACTTATTATCGTCTTTGGCATTCTGCTTATTCGTTTTTCAGGGAGACGCTCAATTTCACAAATGACCATTTCACAAACGGTCATCATGATTTCGATTGGGACGTTATTAATTCAACCTGTGAGCGAAAAAAATCTTTGGGTTACTTTTGTTATTGCGGGCATTTTGATAGGAACGTTACAGGTAATTGAATACATGCAAATGAAATGGGATGTTACGGAAACGTTTTTCACAGGTCGTTCTCAGCTTGTGATTGAAAATGGAGTCCTTCATGAAAAAAACCTTAAAAAGATGAAACTTACGGTTGATAAACTTGAGATGAGATTGCGTCAAAATGGAATTGAGAGAATTGAGGATGTCCAATGGGCAACAATCGAACCAAGCGGGCAATTAGGCTATACACTCAAAGAACATAAAAAATTCGCTACGAAAGAAGATATTGACCAGTTGCGTGCCATGTTAGACGTTCTATTACGCGATAGAATTGGAAAAGAATATGTAGCGCAACACCAAGACCAACTAAATGAGCAAGCAACGTTGTTTTCTGAAATTGAGCAAGGCCATCATCAGAATGAACCGGATCATTTAAAGTAGTACGTCACTTCGGCATTAACCTGTTTTATCCCAAACCTAATTGCTTCCTAAAGTCTTTACTAATTCTTACTAGTTTTGTGAACGTTCTTCGATTACTATAAAAAGGGAAGGTATAATTTGGGTGGGGGGAAATGAAATGTGGAAACAGCGATTGATTGACACGGAACGAGGAACCTTTGAAGTATTTGAAAAAGGGGAAGGGGAGCCGCTTGCGGTCACGCATTTATATAGCGAGTATGATGAGCGAGGAAATGCATTCGCGAATCCATTTACAGTACATTATCATGTCTATTTAATTAACCTAAGAGGCGCAGGACACTCTGTCGCTGCTGAAACGGATGCGCAATATAGTATGGAAGAGACGGTGTTAGACTTGGAAGCAATTCGTATTGCGCTAGGTCATAACAAATGGGGAATTGCGGGTCATTCAACCGGTGGAATGTTGACATTAAAATATGCTGTTAACTATCCTGATTCATTGACAAAAATCATTGCAGGTGGAGCTGCAGCAAGTATTGCATATAGTGCCGACCCGGGAAGTATTTACTGTCGTGAAAATCCTCACTTTCAGCGCATTATTGAAATCATGAATAGGATAGATACACCTGATGTGCCACTTGAGGAAAGACAAGCGATAAGCAGGGAATGGAATTTGATGTCTTTTTATTCGGAAGAAAAAATGGAAGCAGCGTACAAAAAATCGAACAGTGGTAAAACTGTTGGAGATCGACTCACTTACTTTAGGAAGGTAGATTGTAAAACGTTTGACCTTCGTGAACAATTACCATCTGTTCAGCTTCCTGCCTTCATCTATTCGGGTCTTCATGATGCACAATGTCCACACAAATTTGGCATGGAAATCGCTAAGTTATTGCCGAATGCGCGGTTCATGTCTTTTGAAAGAAGTAACCACTATCCTTTTCTAGAAGAGGAAGAAGAATTTGAGCGATTTGTAGAAAGGACCATTCGTACATAATCATTATAAAAAAGGTACTTTGACAGTGTGTTTGTCAAAGTACCTTTTGCATATGTGTTCTTTTTTGAGTTAAATTATTTCTATTAATAAATCTTCATATACCGTTCCAATTCCCATGAGTGGACGGTCGTTCGGAAACTTTCCCACTCGACTTTCTTTGCTTCATAGAAATTTGAATAGATATGGTTGCCAAGCGCCTCTTGTACGACTTTGTTTTCAGACAATGCGATTAAGGCATGATCCAAGTCTGTCGGTAATAGACCAATCCCGTTTTCAGCGATCTCAGCGGGTTTCATCTCATAAATATTTTGGTCAATCGGTTTAGGTGGCTCGAGCTTACGTTTAACCCCATCCAAGCCTGCTGCCAAAATAGTCGCCATTGCAAGATATGGATTTGCAGATGAGTCAACGGAACGGACTTCAATTCGTGTACTCATTCCGCGGGAAGCAGGTATACGGATGAGCGGGCTGCGGTTTTGAGCAGACCAAGCGACGTAACAAGGTGCTTCGTAACCTGGGACGAGTCGTTTGTAAGAGTTTACTGTCGGATTTGTAATGGCAGTAAATCCTTGTACGTGTTCCAACACACCCGCTAAGAATTGATAAGCGGTTTCACTTAGTTTTCTTTCCCCGTTTTTATCAAAAAATAGGTTTTCCTTGTCTTTAAACAGCGATACATTACAATGCATACCTGAACCACTCACGCCGAAAATTGGTTTAGGCATGAACGTTGCGTGCAATCCGTGTTTTCGTGCAATTGTTTTAACAACAAGTTTGAACGTTTGAATGTTATCACAAGCTGTTAACACATCCGCGTATTTAAAATCGATTTCATGTTGCCCTGGTGCACACTCATGATGAGAAGCTTCCACTTCAAAACCAAGCTCTTCTAATTCCAATACGATATCGCGTCTGCAATTCTCGCCTAAATCCAACGGCGCTAAGTCGAAATAGCCGCCATTATCATTTAATTCTAAAGTAGGTTGTTGATTGTCATCCAATTTAAATAAGAAGAACTCCGGTTCAGGCCCTAAATTGAATTCCGTAAAGCCAAGTTCTTTCATTTCATTAATAATTCGTTTTAGATTTCCTCTAGGATCCCCTGGAAATGGTGTGCCATCTGCGAGAGAGACATCGCATATTAACCGAGCAACTTTTCCTTTTCCCGATGGCCATGGGAACACCATCCATGTATTCAAGTCTGGAATTAAATACATATCGGACTCTTCAATACGCACAAATCCATCAATTGAAGAACCGTCAAACATCATTTTATTATCCAGCGCTTTTTCGAGTTGGCTGACTGGAATCTCCACGTTTTTTATCATCCCGAAAATATCGGTAAACTGAAGTCGAATGAAATTAACGTTTTCATCCTTTACAAATTTACGGATATCATCTTTACTAAAATTCCTCATCATACCACTCTCCTTTTTATAATTGTTAGAGCTTTCTCTAACATTTTACTATGATAAATCATAGAGAATACCATTTACAAGTAGTAATTTCATTTAATTGAAAAAATCAATCCCCAACGCGAAGAATTTATGTAGTAGTTGGAGAGCGATCAGTATCTTCGGGAGTGTTAGGGGAGGAGTTCTCCTTAAACCACCCAAATTTATACGGTGATGAGGAAGTCACCGTATAAATTTCGAGTGCGTTTTCAGCAATCGTGGTGGATTTTGCGTGGCTTAAGCTTCAGGTTTGAAGGTTTTGCAATCTGTGTCTTCACTATCACTTGCCTCTGTACCTGTTTGGTTAACAACGTAAATCACTTCAGCATGACACTTGTTTCCGCTGCCCCAATACGTACAATTGTTAACTTCACATAGTATACGTTGACTCAATTTGAATGCACCTCCTTTTAACGTAGCGTTCCACATTTCACTCCAAAAAAACCATTCGACTTTTGGGGAACGAAAAAGTATCTGTCCAGGCCGACTAGAAATTTTTGAAGCCGATGGTTAGCGGCAGGGTTAAGTAATTCGATCATCCAGGTTCAGATTAATACTTGAATGTTGATAAATTAAACGTGTAACATGAAGAGAAGAAAACGGATTTTTATTGAAAATGAGAAGTGGTCTGTAAAAAGTGAATGCTAGTATGTTGGATTTGATACGTATCGGCAACGTTCAAGATTTATTGTACGAAGGGAGGTAGAAGGAAGATGCAACGACTGACGGATCATTTAATCGTGTTGTCATTTGATTGTTTATCGTCAAAAGATGTTCCACGCTTGCGAGAACTGCCGAATTTCAAACGTTTTTTAAACGGTGCTGCTGTTTGCGACGAAGTGAAAACCATCTATCCATCCACGACGTATCCATGTCATACGTCCATTATTACAGGAAATTATCCGGCTAAACATGGCATTGTTAATAACACAAAACTTCAACCTGGTCGCCTTTCACCTGATTGGTATTGGAAAAGAAAAGAGATAAAAGGGACAACTTTGTACGATGAAGCGAAGAAACGAGGGATGAAGACAGGTGCATTGTTATGGCCTGTGACGGCGAGAGCGAATATTGACTACCATATTCCTGAAATTTTTGCGAACAGGAAATGGCATTCACAAACGGCTGTTTCGTTAGTAAACGGTAGTTTCTACTATACATTGGACATGAACTTTCGATTTGGACATTTGCGAAAAGGAATTCAGCAACCTTGGTTAGATGATTTTGTAACTGCTTCTACTGTTCACACGATTAAAACGAAGAAACCTGATTTATTGCTAGTTCACCTTGTAGATCTTGATGCGCAGAGACATCGTTATGGTTTTTCAGCTGAACAATCTTCTGAAGCGCTTGAGCGGCATGATATAAGACTTGGTGCTATTTTAGACGCACTTGAAGAAGGCGGGATGATGGAGAGGTCTACAGTCATTGTACTTGGCGATCACAGTTCCCTTGATGTGACGCAGGTCATAAAATTGAATGTGCTTTTGAAGGAAAGTGGTTTTATTCAAGTGAATGACAAAGGGAAGATTTCTTCTTGGCAGGCATTTTGTAAAAGTAATGATGGGGCGGCATCGATTTATTTAAAAGACCCATCAGATTTTCAAACGAAAGAGCGAATCAGTGCGTTGTTGCACTCGCTACGGATGAATCGAGAAAATGGAATTGAACGCATCTTATCAAGTGATGAGGCATTGGAAGTCGGAGCTGATAACGATGTTGCATTTATGCTGGAAGCACGTGAAGGGTTTTATTTCACGGAAGAGATAGATGGACCAGCAATCGTAGAAATTTCACAAGAAGATGTTGTTGCAGGAACATATTGCAAAGCCGTCCATGGATATTCCCCAAACAAATTGAACTACAACACCGTTTTTATAGCCAAGGGAAAAGGAATAATGCCTAATGGCACAATTGAATCGATGAGATTAGTAGATGAGGGGCCGACATTTGCAAAGTTGTTAGGGGTAGATTTAGGGAAGACAGATGGCCGCGTGTTGGATGAAATCATACAATCGTAAACGGTAAAACTCTGGTGACAGGTGACTGCCTAGGCCAGAGTTTTAGTCATTTGTATATTGATAGTAAAGGTCAATCGGAATGAACAAACCGACTTTTCCGTGTTCCTCATGATCTAACGTAGCAAACACGATGCCAATTACTTCTCCTTCTTCGTTTATCACGGGACTTCCACTATTCCCTCGATAGACGGGAGCTTCCATCATGTAAACTTCTTCAGTCCAATCGTCCAATTTAATGGGCTCGATAATGGATCCTTCATTGACGATCCCTTTAAAGCTTAACGGATTTCCTATAAACGTTACGTGTTCTTTTTTGGATAGGTTACTTACTTGGACCAGCGGTAAACTTGGCAAGTTTTCTCCATCGATCTGTAAGATTGCAAGATCAATTTCAGGAAAGTCGTCTAAGACCGTTGCTTCAAAACGGCCGGCTTCAGGAAACTTGACATAAATGGATCGGTTTCCTTCTATTACGTGTGAGTTCGTTAGGATTAATCCATCATCATCAATTGAGAAGCCCGTTCCTTTCCCGTCTTCAGTGATCACAACAACGACGGCTTCCTTCATCTTGGAAACTGCTGGATCAGTAGACAGGGAAGCGGAAGTACGCAAAAATTCGATTGCTGGAATTGAAAAAACTTGAAACAAACCTGCAAATGTACTGATTACCAATACACTGGATAATAACCAAATGAACCATTTCGGTACTTGTCTTTTAGGGGTTGGTTCTTTTTTAGCAAGTGCTTCACGTTGTGCTTCAAGGACGAGTTCATTGAATTCATCTTCTGTCAGTTCGCTTTCTTCAACAGATTCCGTCGATGTGTTAGGTGCCGTCACCTTTTCATCTTCTGACATCAATCCATCACTTCCTACCAATTAAGTGTCTAGTAGTAGTATACCAAAAAGAACAAGTAAAACGGGTAGTTGGGAAAAGAATCGTCTTGCAATGCACATTTCAAGAATCTTACCCATATGTATAAATGGAAAGGGGAGAGATGGATGGTAACGTTAACGCCGATTATTATTGAGGGGCATCCGTTTACAGCGGTGACTGTTTCATTGCCAAAAACTACATTACTAACTGTTTCGAATGAAGTAGGCTATATTATGTGTGGTGCATTAGATGTCGGACTGTTAAATAATGTATTAGCCGATCGGAAAATTGTTTCAGGTAGGGCTGTTGGGGTTAAAACCATTGAACAACTCTTAAAAGCACCTTTAGAATCCGTTACCCACGAAGCGGAGGAACTTGGTATTCATAAAGGGATGATTGGTGAAGAAGCGCTGTTAAAAATGGTTTAAGCGAAAAACCTTAACAGAGAAGTGTTCCATATGAAGCCTTTCTATGCGAGGGAAATATGGATAATCTGAACGCAATTAAACCACGATAACTTTTCTTTTAAAATAGAGATATAGCTGCAATTTTGATTTGCGCTACGAGCGGACGCTTTCCGCGGGCACGGCTTCAGCCGCTTCCCTCGCTGCGCTCAGTCCAGGGTCTTCAGCTCGCGCTGTTCCCGCAGGAGTCGCCGCTCTCCGCTCCAATCAAAGGTGTTTTCTATTAACTGAATGAGTTGATGGTTAAGGAATCCGATCCCTGCGCCAGGCAATCAAGGAAATTGAAACTAACGTGGCATATCGCTGTTTCCTAGGCTTAGGCTTTCAAACAGTGGTTCCTTACTTCTCCACGTTAGGGAAGTGAAAACTTTAAAAATGCCTTAATTTCCGCAAAGTACGCAAAAATACGGCAAAGTGAACCCTTCGCTGTTCGCTTGGCTGAGGGCAAGCCCCCCCGGAAAGCGTCTGCACGGAACGGAGATCAACGTTATATCAGTTGTAATGTACATGTTTAAGCAAAAAAAGGTTGGAATCTATGATTTCCAACCTTTTTGTCTACAATCTGAACCCGTATTGCCATAGAAATTGGCGATACGGGTTTTTTAGATTTATAGAGGCGTTTGTTATTTTTTCGGTTGTGTTTGCTTTTGGGGAGTTGGATTGAAATTGTTTTGCGTTTCAATGCTGCCAAAGAACTCTTCGCCGAATTCAGTGCGATCATTTCTATGACGATTTTGATTCGTTTGGCGGTTGTTTTGCTTTTGACGGTTTTGCTGCTCTTGGTTTTTCTCTTCGCGCATGGATATGTTCACTCCTTCTAATGTTGTTAGGTGAATTTCTGCTTCCCTACAGCCATTAGGATGTCCTCGAACCGAAAAACTATCCCATAGGTAAGCGATAGCAAAAGATGACAGGTGTAAGAGCTTAACACAGTAAGTAGTTGAACCTTAAATGGTACATATTAATTTGTGTTACATACGTAAGCACAAACGATTCCTTATGGATAAATGCTATGAAATCGAGAAAAAGCAACTTTTCGGATTCCAATACTATTTTCGCAATAGTTTATTGCTTGGTTAATGACTTGAATAGTAGGGTAAATGAATTGTTATTTAAGAAATTTGATAATCGTAATATTGTATATTAGTCAATATATTTGATTATAAAAGAAAGGTAAAATGTGTCATATGAACGTTTTGTGTCGTAATTATGCTTATAATGGTGAAGGTTTTGTGACGAGCGCTCCAGATAATTGTTTTTAGCATTTTAATATAATAATATGTAACCTGTGTTATGGTAATTGCCATATAAAATACAAGACATTATTCTTGTAAAACTTATAAAACAATAGAAAGGGGTACACTAATGAAATTGAAATGGACTTTTTTAGGTTTGATAGTTGGTTTACTAGCTGTTTTAACAGGTTGTGAGCCAGTAATGGTTTTAGATCCGAAGGGACCGCAAGCCGACACAATTGCAAATGTTATTTGGATATCGATCGCAACAATGGCGATTGTTGTAATTGTTGTGTTCGCAATGTTGGTGTACATCTTAGTGAAATACCGTGCATCGAAACAGAGTGACGATTATGAACCGCCTCATATCGAAGGGAATCCGATTGTAGAAGGGTTGATTGTCGGTATTCCGATTATCATCATTATTTTCCTTTCAATCGTTACGGTTAAATCGACATATGAAGTTGAAGCGACACCGAAAGGGTACGAAGACCAAGAACCTCTAGTTGTATATGCTTCCTCTTCTGATTGGAAATGGCATTTTAGCTATCCAGAGGAAAATATTGAAACAGTAAACTATTTATACATCCCGACTGACCGTCCGTTAGAATTTAGACTTTATTCATTTGGACCGATTACAAGCTTCTGGATTCCGCAATTAGGTGGACAAAAATATGCGATGTCAGACATGGTAACCACATTACATTTAGCAGCAGAAGTGCCTGGTGAATACATGGGAAGAAACTCAAACTTCAGCGGAAAAGGGTTTGCGGAAAATATTTTTGATGTTGAAGCGATGTCTCCGAAAGAATTTGACGAATGGGTCGAAGAAGTGAAAACAACAGCTGAACCGATCACTGAAGAGAAATTTGAAGAATTATTAGAGCCTGGACATCTTGGTCGAATGACGTTCAGTGGAACGCACTTGGAGTTCTCTCCTGCTCCTGAAGGTCATCACGGACATGGGCATGAAGAGAAGGCTTCTGATGAAGAAAGCCATACACATCACGAATAATTCTTTTCCATCTCGTAAGGATGGTTGGAAAAGTGCTTATGTATGTAAACGCGGTGCTTCAATTCTTTAAAAAACAGACTCTTTGTGGAGTTTAAGAATGATAAGTAGATGCCACTAAAATTACGCAACATCTAACTGAAAGGAGTTCTATTCGTATGGATTACTTTGATCGATTTGCCATACCTCATCCAAGTCCAGCGATTTATGCATCCATGGTGGCCATTGGTCTAACGGTGATCGCAATTCTCGTCGGGTTAACCTATTTTAAAAAATGGGGGTATTTATGGCGAGAGTGGTTGACGACAGTTGACCATAAAAAAATTGGTATCATGTACCTTCTTGCTGCCTTGCTTATGTTGTTCCGAGGTGGGGTAGATGCCCTGATGATGCGTGCGCAAACAGCCGTACCTGAAAACACGCTATTGGATGCGCAGCATTATAATGAAGTTTTTACTACGCATGGAGTTGTCATGATCATCTTCATGGCTATGCCGTTCATCTATGCTTTGATGAACTTTGTTGTACCGTTACAAATTGGTGCGCGAGACGTTGCATTTCCACGTTTGAATGCACTTAGCTTTTGGTTGTTCTTTATGGGTGCGATGCTCTTTAACATTTCATTCGTTATTGGTGGATCACCTGATGCTGGTTGGACGTCGTACTTCCCGCTAGCAGGAAATGATTTCAGCCAATCTGTTGGAACAAACTACTATCTATTATCGATCCAAATTGCTGGTATCGGTACATTGATTTCTGGGATTAACTTCATGGCGACCATTTGGAGCATGCGAGCACCGGGTATGAAGCTAATGAAGATGCCAATGTTCACATGGACGGCTCTTATTACGAATGCGATCGTTGTATTTGCTTTCCCAGTCTTAACGGTAACATTGTTGTTAGGAACAATGGATCGACTATTTGGCACGCACATCTTCTCGATGACTAACGGCGGAATGGACATGCTCTGGGCTAATTTGTTCTGGGTTTGGGGTCATCCTGAAGTATATATCCTTATCTTACCGGCATTCGGTATTTATAGTGAGATCATTTCAACATTCTCAAGCCGTAATCTTTACGGGTATAAGTCAATGGTTATTTCAATCGTTGTCATATCGTTCATGTCGTTCTTAGTTTGGATGCACCATTTCTTTACAATGGGGCAAGGGCCGCTATCAAACAGTATTTTCTCAATTACAACAATGGCCATTGCAATTCCTACAGGTATTAAGATCTTTAACTGGTTACTGACAATGCGAAAAGGGAAGATTCGTTTTACTGTACCGATGCTTTATGCAGTTGGATTTATTCCGATTTTCGTAATTGGTGGGGTAACTGGTGTTATGTTAGGGATGGCAAGTGCCGATTATCAATACCATAATACGATGTTCTTAGTGGCGCATTTCCACTATACGATTATTCCAGGCGTAGTCTTTGCGATGCTTGCAGGACTAACGTATTGGTGGCCAAAAATGTTCGGTTACATGCTTAGTGAGAAAATCGGTAAATGGTCGTTCTGGCTCATTGCGATTGGCTTTAACGTAACATTCTTCCCGATGTTCTTCACTGGATTAGACGGACAAGCACGTCGTATGTATACGTACTCTGAAGCATCTGGTTTTGGTCCGCTTAACTTGCTTTCGTTTGCAGGTGCGGTCGTGTTGGCAATCGGTTTCGCAACGCTTGTCTACAATGTGTATTACAGCACACGTTACGCTTCACGTAATATTAGTTCTGATCCTTGGGACGCTCGTACACTTGAATGGGCGACACATAGTCCTGTTCCGCATTATAACTTTGCGAAAACACCAGAAGTGGATTCAATTGAAGCGTTTTGGGATCACAAGAAAAGCGGAAAATCTTTGTTTAAAGACAAAATCGAGAAAATCCATATGCCAAATAGTAGCGGTATGCCGTTTATTATTAGCAGCATCTTCTTTGTGTGGGGATTCTCATTCGTCTTTAGTATGTGGATTCCGTTAATTATTACAACCATTGCGATTTTTGCATGTCTAGCGCACCGTTCGTTCGAAAAAGACGACGGGTACTATATTTCTGTAGAAGAAATAGAAGAAACAGAAAAAAATAGCGAGGTGTTAGTTGATGAAAGTAGATAATTCACTTCCGCTTGAATATAGCACTGGGCAAAATAAGTTAAATATTTTAGGTTTTTGGATTTTCCTTGCTGCTGAAGTTATGCTTTTTGCGACGTTATTTGCGACGTATTTTACACTCGAGCATCGTACAGGTAATGGACCAGCGGGGGCAGAGATTTTTGAACTCACGCCCGTATTGATCGAGACGATTTTGCTCTTAACGAGTAGTTTTACCATCGGTCTAGGTGTGCATGCAATGCGTATCGGAAATAAGAAAGCGATGATGTCTTTCTTTGCAGTCACGTTATTACTCGGACTTGCATTCTTAGGTGTGGAGATTTATGAATTCACACATTACACGCATATTGGAGCTGGCCTTCAAGTGAGTGCGTTCACTGGTATTCTGTTAACAACGTTAGGGACACATGGAGCGCACGTTACGCTTGGTCTGTTCTGGGGCTTGTTCATCATTATGCAAGTGAAGAAGCAAGGATTGACGCCTAAAACGGCGAACAAAGCCTTCATCTTCTCCTTGTACTGGCATTTCTTAGATGTTGTCTGGATTTTCATTTTCAGCTTCATCTATCTGAAAGGAATGATGTGATATGAGCGAATTATTCCCGCGTAAACAAGTAATGGGCTTTGTCTTTTCGCTAGTATTAACTGCAGCTGCACTGACAGTTTACTTCTTTGACTTTTCTTTTGCTGTCGGAATGACTGTCCTTCTAGTCACTGCATTCGTACAAGCCGGCGTACAACTCGTCGTCTTCATGCATGCAGGCGAGACGGAGGATAAACATGCGATTTACATGAACATCTATTATGCAGTTGCGATTGCCCTTGTAACGATCTTAGGTACATTACTCATCTTAGTGTGGGATATGTAATCGTATAGAGGGTAGGGAGCGGATAGAAGCTTCCTAAGAAATGTTGAAAGAGGCTGGGACAAAACATAAAAAATGCATGAAGGCAAATTCGCCGGCATGCATTTTTTCTGCTTTTACAATGTTTCTTTTTTATCTTCATAAGTGGATCGGAGCGGAAAAAGGCCGACTCCTCGAAAATGCTGACGCATTTCCTTCGTGCGATGCTTATTCGAAGAAGCTTAGTCAATGTCCTGCGGGATTGTAGCGCGAATGTTGAGACCCCACAGGAAAAGCCGTTACGTTAGAACGGCTTTTGCGAGCAAAAGCGTAGCGTTGGGAGCAAGGATGCCTTAATTTCCGCAAAGTACGCAGAAATACGGCAAATCGAACTCTTCGTTGTTCGATTGGCTCAAGCGCGCCCCGCGGAAAGCGTGCCTTTTGGAGCGCAGAGGAACGGTCTATGTAGAGTTATGTTCCAGCCCTTTCACTATACATATTTAGTGGTTTCCGAATGAATAGAAAAACAAAGCGATGAGCATCAAAACGATAATGGGAATGCCAACTTGAAAGAAATAGGCAGCTTTCATTGTGACAACCTCTGATGGAGCGCGCATCGTCTTTAATTCATCTTGAACTTCTTTTCGATACAACACTTTCTTCATACTAGTTGTAAAGAAATCGAAAAATCCTGATTGTAACACTAACACAAGAATGCCGATACATAGCAACAACAATCCTATTGTAAATGAAATATTAATGTAATGGAGAATTGTTATTCTACTGTAGAAGATTAGTGAAAGTAACAAAATTGATAATTGTATTACAATAACATTTATTGCGATTCTCTTCATAATTTAGCCTCTTTCTGTTTTGCTTTTATTATACATTATTATTGTATATTGTAGCATATTGAATTTATAATACCTAGCAACAAAACCTTTGTTTTCAAAGCTTTATTCATATTTATCCTAAATTGTTTGATAAAACATTCTTTTATAATTATATTGTTTCAGAAAAAAAGCATAAAAAATACTTTGACTTCATAAATTTTGGTTGTATAATAAAAAGTGATAATTCTTCAGACAATTTCAAAAGGAGGTCAATGCGATGAAAAGAAACAAAATGTTATTGCTATTAGCATTATCATTCGTACTAAGTGTCATTCTTGCGGCATGTGGTTCTGATGATAAAGCGAAAGACAATGCTTCATCTGGCGCAGATGATAACAAAAACACAGAACAAGACACAAAAAGTGAGCCGGACGCAGAGCAAGTTTTAAACTTGATGGAGTCTGCTGCAATCCCTTCTGTTGACTCTGCAATCGTAGAAGACGCAGTAGGATTTAACGTATTGAATAACGTTAACGAAGGTTTATATCGATTGAATTTAGAGAATGTTGCTGAACCAGCGATGGCTGCTGAAGAAGCAGAAGTTAGTGAAGATGGTTTAACGTACACATTCAAAATCCGCGATGCAAAATGGTCGGATGGAACACCTGTAACTGCACATGATTTCGTTTTTGCATGGCAACGTGCAATTGATCCAGCTACAGGGTCACCATATGGTCCATTCATGATGTCTGGAGTTATCAAAAATGCAACTGCAATTAGTGAAGGAACAATGGACAAGTCAGAACTTGGTGTAGTAGCCGAAGACGACAAAACATTAGTCGTTTCACTTGAACGTCCTGTACCATACTTTTTATCTTTAATGTCATTCGGAACTTTCTATCCACAGAAGGAAGAGTTCGTAACAGCTAAAGGTGATGCGTATGCGACAAACTCTGACAGCTTGCTTTACAACGGTCCTTTCGTTCTTACTGAATGGGATGGAACTGGCGATAGCTGGGTGTACAAAAAGAATGAACACTACTGGGATGCTGAGAACGTTACACTTGAAACAATTAATGTAAACGTTGTCAAAGACTCTGCTACAGCAGTAAAGCTTTACAACGATGGTAAGAAAGATCGTGCTGGCGTATCTGGCGACTTAGCGTTGCAATATGCAAACCACGAGGAAGCTGTTTTACAACCGGACACTGGCGTGTTCTACTTCAAGTTTAACCAAGAGCGTGACGGCAAAGAAACGCCTCTTGCGAACGTAAATATCCGTAAAGCAATTGCGAAATCCTTCCAAAAAGAAGACTTAGCAGATGTAGTACTTGCAAACGGATCAATGGCTGCAAACTACTTCGTACCGAAAAACTTCGCTTACGATGAAAGCGGAAAAGATTTCCGTGAATTGAGTGGCGATCACCTTGTCTACGATGTAGAAGAAGCAAAAAGCTACTGGAAAAAAGGCTTAGAAGAACTAGGTGTTTCTGAATTAGAATTAGAAATTCTTGGCGGAGATACAGAACTATCTAAGAAAATGGATGAATACTTCAAAGCGCAACTAGAGAAAAATCTTGAAGGTTTAAAAATCACACTTAAAGAAGTACCATTCAGTGTTCGTTTAGAACTTGATACAAACCAAGATTACGACATTCAAGTTTCAGGTTGGAGCCCTGACTTCCAGGATCCGATTTCATTCTTAGACTTGTTCGTAACGGATAGCACAAACAACTTAATGTCATTCTCTAATGCAGAATACGATGAGTTGATTGCAGCGTCGAAAGAAGAACTTGCTTTAGATCCAAAAGCTCGTTTTGAAGCGTTTGCAAAAGCTGAGAAAATCTTATTGGAAGAAGAAGCAGCAATTGCTCCGATTTTCCAACGTGGATTAATCCAACTTGAAAAACCTTACTTCAAAGATCTAGGGATTCACCCATTCGGAGCTGACTATAGCTACAAGTGGGCATATATTTCCGGTAAAGAATAAGGAAACTATTTGTTGAACTAAATAGGAGAGAGTATATGTTTGGGCAACCTCGTATACTCTCTTTTTAGTAAAAGGGAATTGATTGAAAGTAAATAAGTAAATGACTTATGAAAATACATCGTTTTTTTGCGATTGTAGATAAATGAAGTTGAAACAACACGATTTGTGCAAAGTAGTAAATCAACTCACGTGTATATGTATAAAAACTATTTTTGGAGGTGCACTGTGCTTAAGTATATTGGAAAGCGACTCATTTATATGTTTCTCACGTTATTCCTCATTGCGACTACGACATTTTTCTTAATGCAAACGCTACCAGGCTCACCAATCGCCTCTTACAGCAAGCTGAATGAACAACAACGGGAGATCGTTGAGAAAAAGTATGGAATTGATAAACCGAAGCCTGTTCAGTATGCAATCTATATGAAAAACCTTGCAAAAGGGGATCTTGGCACGTCATTTGTATTTAAAGGCAAAAGTGTAAACGAACTTTTAGCAGCTCGTGTGAAACCATCATTTATTCTTGGTGCACAAGCGATGGTCTTTGGAACGTTAGCGGGAATTTTATTGGGGATGATCGCTGCACTTAGACAAAACACATTTTGGGATTATGGAAGTACGTTTTTGGCGATTCTAGGAATCTCCATTCCGTCATTCGTTTTTGCATCACTACTTCAATATTGGGTTGCATCTGAATGGCATTTACTACCTGTTGGACTTTGGGAAGATGGGTGGAAGTCGAGTATTTTACCGTCAATTGCATTGGCAATGGGGCCGTTAGCTTTGTCGGCACGTTTCATTCGAACGGAAATGATTGAAGTATTAAGTTCTGACTATATTACATTAGCAAAAGCGAAAGGTGCGAACGGTTTTGAAATTGCTTTCAAACATGCTTTCCGTAACGCGCTCATTCCACTTGTTACGGTTTTAGGGCCAGTAGCAGCTGGATTAGTAACCGGTTCGTTAGTTGTTGAACAGATTTTCGCGATTCCTGGTATCGGAGAACAATTCGTTTCATCTATTATGACGAATGATTTTGCGACTATCATGGGAACAACACTGTTCTTCTCAGCATTACTGATTTTCATCATTTTCATTGTAGATATTCTTTACGGAATCATCGATCCACGAATCCGTTTGTCTGGAGGTAAAGGGTAATGAAAAAAGAACTACAACAATTACCGCCGGAAAAGTTTGAAAGAATTACAATTGACAGCGATTCAGCTGAGCGCATTGCAAAACCTAGTCTAAGCTTTTGGCAAGATGCTTGGTTGCGTTTGCGTAAAAACAAAGGGGCTGTCGTCAGTATCTTTGTTTTAATTTTACTCATTGCCATGGCATTTGTTGGTCCGTTAGTGAGCGGACATGAAGGGGACGCACAAAATCTTCGACATGCGAACTTGCCACCGAAAATTCCTGGTATCGAGCATCTCGGAATTTTTGACGGACATGGGAAACTTGGTCAAGAAACAGTCGATCTTTATGAACTGAAAAAAGTGGACGAGTACTATTGGTTCGGTACAGATGGACTTGGTCGTGACTTGTTTACGCGTCTATGGGAAGGTACGCAAATCTCATTGCTCATCGCTTTTGTCGCTGCATTGATTGATATGGTCATTGGTGTGGCATATGGTGGGATTTCCGGTTATTTTGGTGGTCGTGTAGACGACGTGATGCAGCGAATCGTTGAAATCCTGATTGGTATTCCGACATTAATTGTCGTAATTTTAATGATCCTCATTATGAAACCAGGTATTCTTGCGATTATTATTGCCATCTCCATAACAGGTTGGATCGGTATGTCACGTATCGTCCGTGCGCAAATCCTTAAGTATAAAGGACAGGAATTTGTCCTCGCTTCGAGAACATTAGGAGCAAGTGATGGACGAATTATTACGAAGCATTTATTGCCAAATATCCTTGGAATTGTCATCATTAACACGATGTTCACGATACCGAGCGCGATTTTCTTTGAAGCATTTCTAAGTTTCATCGGTATTGGGTTAGTACCTCCTGATGCATCATTAGGGACGTTAATTAACGACGGCTATAAAGTGATGGAATTCCAACCGTATGTACTATTATTCCCTTCGTTAGTTATTAGTATATTAATGATTGCATTCAACTTAATTGGTGATGGATTACGAGATGCACTTGATCCGAAAATGAAAGATTGATTGGAGGAAAGCCGAGATGAAAACGATATTACAAGTAAAAGACTTGGAGCTTTCCTTCCATACGTTTGCAGGTGAAGTGAAAGCGATTCGAGGAGTCAACTTCGAATTGAAAAAAGGGGAAACGTTAGCGATTGTAGGGGAGTCTGGATCGGGTAAATCCGTTACGACGAAATCTATTATGCGGCTGTTACCTGAAAGTAGCTCTGAATTCAAAAATGGTGAAATCTTGTTTGACGGCAAAGATTTAACGAAGTTGTCAGAGAAAGAAATGCAAAAAATCCGTGGAAAAGACATTTCGATGATTTTCCAAGACCCAATGACCTCCTTGAACCCGACAATGACAATCGGTAAACAAGTGATGGAACCGATATTAAAGCACCAAAAATTGAGCAAAGCAAAAGCGAAAGAAGTTGTCATCGATTTGCTTCGAATGGTGGGACTTCCTAATCCGGAAGAACGATTCAAAATGTATCCTCACCAATTTTCCGGCGGTCAAAGACAACGGATCGTCATTGCAATTGCACTTGCTTGTAACCCGAAAGTGCTTATTGCGGATGAACCGACGACGGCTTTGGACGTAACAATCCAAGCGCAAATTTTGGAGTTAATGAAAGACATTCAAAACAAAGTCGACACGTCCATCATTTTCATTACACATGATTTAGGTGTCGTGGCGAACGTTGCAGATCGTGTAGCGGTTATGTATGGTGGGAAAATTGTTGAAGTCGGTACGGTTGATGAGATATTTTATAACCCTCAACATCCTTATACGTGGGGATTGCTCAGTTCCATGCCTTCACTTGAATTATCTGAAGAGAAATTGTATGCCATTCCAGGTACACCGCCTGATTTGCTGAACCCACCAGTAGGGGATGCATTTGCTTTAAGAAGCGAATATGCGTTGCAAATCGATTTAGAAGAAGCGCCACCATTCTTTAAAGTGAGTGACACGCATTATGCGGCAACGTGGTTGTTGCATCCAAATGCACCTGAAGTGGATCCACCAGCAACGATTATTGAGCGTATGAAAACGTTCAAGGGAAGCAAGTATTACAAACAAGCGCATGGAGGTGAGGCATAATGACAGAAAAACTGCTCGAAGTGAAAAACTTGAAACAGTATTTTAACGTAGGGAAGCCTTCTGAAGTGCGTGCGATTGATGGCATCAGTTTTGATATTCGTCGTGGGGAAACATTCGGTTTAGTAGGGGAGTCCGGTTGTGGTAAGTCGACAACTGGAAGAACGATTATTCGACTGTACGATGCAACAGATGGAGAAGTTCTCTATGACGGAGTAAGCGTTCATGGCAATAAATCTAAAGCAGAAGTAAAATCCTTGAATCAAAAAATGCAAATGATTTTCCAAGATCCGTATGCATCCTTGAATCCGCGTATGAAGGTACTCGATATTATCGCAGAAGGCCTGGACGTTCATGGGCTTGTGAAAAATGCGAAAGAACGGAAACAGAAAGTCGTTGAACTATTGGAAACGGTCGGTCTGAATAAGGAACACGCAGACCGCTATCCACATGAATTCTCTGGTGGACAACGTCAGCGGATTGGGATTGCGAGAGCACTTGCTGTAAATCCTGAATTCATTATTGCTGACGAACCGATTTCTGCACTCGATGTGTCGATTCAAGCACAAGTCGTCAACTTGTTAAAAGACTTGCAAAAAGAAAAAGGGTTAACGTATTTATTCATCGCGCATGATTTGTCGATGGTAAAATACATTTCCGATCGAATCGGTGTTATGTATTTCGGCAAGTTAGTTGAAATGGCACCTGCTGAAGAGTTGTATAAAAACCCAAGACATCCTTATACGCAGTCATTGTTGTCGGCGATTCCGCTACCGGATCCGAACTATGAGCGGACACGCGTGAGAAAATCGTACAATCCGGCAGACCATCAATACGGTCCAAATGAAAATGTACAATTTAGGGAAGTTGCACCCGAGCATTTTGTATTATGTTCGGATAAAGAATTTGCTGCGATGCAATAAATTGTGCATGTTGAAAAGTAGACAATGTAAAACCAAGTATTCCGATAAAAGGGGTGCTTGGTTTTTGTCGTTTACAGTCGGAAAATATAGCGCTTTACTATAATCTGATAATTGTATATTATCAATATAAGATTCATAAGTTAGTCGCAAGATCACTACGTCATGAAATGGGGGAATTGATTGGAGAACATTGTCAATGGATTGAATGCAATATTATGGAGTACGCCTGTCATTTACATTCTTCTTGGTGTGGGGCTCGTATTTTCTGTGTTAACTCGATTTTTGCAAGTGCGGCATATTCGAGAAATGGTTAAGCTCATGTTTAAAGGGAAAAGTTCTGCAGCAGGTGTTTCTTCGTTCCAAGCGTTATCAATCGCCTTATCTGGGCGGGTCGGTACAGGGAATATTGCAGGTGTGGCGACAGCAATTTTTTATGGAGGCCCAGGAGCGGTCTTTTGGATGTGGGCAATTGCGTTCATCGGTGCATCCAGTGCGTTCGTAGAGTCTACGCTTGCGCAAATTTACAAAGTGAAACAAGACGGCCAATATCGTGGAGGCCCTGCGTATTTTATTGAACGTGGCATCGGTTGGAAATGGTTTGGCATGCTGTTTGCCATTGCAGCTTTAATTGCGATGGCGATACTAATGCCAGGGGTCCAATCAAATTCCATCGCTGCAGGAATGGATAATGCATTCAATATACCACCATGGCTCACGGGCATCGTCATTATATCGTTATTAGGTTTTATCATTTTAGGTGGCGTGAAACTGTATTTGGCAAGTAGGAAATGCATAGTTTGGCAGTTAAAAATGTAGCTACTTGCCAACATCCATTTTATCGATTTAGTAAAGATTCTTTATGACGAAAACTCTCTCGATTAAATACTATT
>NZ_JAUBDI010000031.1:0-26007 GCF_033253735.1 Sporosarcina saromensis
TCGTCCTGAGCCAGGATCAAACTCTCCATAAAAGAAGAAAATGAATAGCTCATTTCTTGCTGGCATCATTTAAGATGTCAATTTTGAATCCGAAGATTCGAGTTGTTCGTTCACCGACAAGTCTGCTTCAGAACTTTATTTGTTGACGTTTTGCTGTTCAGTTTTCAAGGTTCATGAACGCTCCGTTCAGAAGCGACTTCTCTAATATAACATCTCTCAACTTAAGAGTCAAGCGTTTTTTTTAGAAGTTTTTTAAAAAATATGGAGCGGGTGAAGGGAATCGAACCCTCATCATCAGCTTGGAAGGCTGAGGTTTTACCACTAAACTACACCCGCGTATAATCTTGTATATATGGCGCGCCCGACAGGAGTCGAACCCATAACCTTCTGATCCGTAGTCAGACGCTCTATCCAATTGAGCTACGGGCGCTCTTATTAAAAATATATGGTGCGGTAAAGAGGACTTGAACCTCCACGGGGTTAACCCCCACTAGGCCCTCAACCTAGCGCGTCTGCCATTCCGCCACTACCGCATTATTTGCGACACAACTTATTATACAACTCTCAGCGAGAATGTCAATAGTTTTTTTAGTGAAAATGGTGAGCCATGCAGGATTCGAACCTGCGACCCTCTGATTAAAAGTCAGATGCTCTACCAACTGAGCTAATGGCTCGTTTTATAATGGAAACTATATAGAACTTATATGTTCTATACTTTCGTGAATAAAACTTCTTGGTGTTGAATTTCGGTTTTAGTTGCTCAGGTTAGCTGATTTATTAAAACCTTTTTGTTTAGCTTTACTTATAGCATTAGCTAATTTATTAAAACCTTGTTTGTTTGGCTTTGCTTATAGCATTAGCTAATTTATTGAAACCTTGTTTGTTTAGCTTTACTTATAGCACTAGCTAATTTATTAAAACCTTATTTGCTCCTAATACCTTGCGGTATTACTCGCAAAACTTTTTTAACGTGAAGCGTTAAAAAAGTTTGGCTGGGGTAGCTGGATTCGAACCAACGAGTGACGGAGTCAAAGTCCGTTGCCTTACCGCTTGGCTATACCCCAACGATCCATCAACAATACAAATGCTATTCGCTACTCTTTTAATGTAGTCATAAAATCAAATGTTATACATAAAAGTTGGTGACCCCTACGGGATTCGAACCCGTGTTACCGCCGTGAAAGGGCGGTGTCTTAACCGCTTGACCAAGGGGCCATTTTAGAATTTATTTGTTTGTCGAATGTCGTCGTTCCTAATCGACTTTTCCTATTATAGAGACCTCACGTTCATTCGTCAACACTTTTCATGTATTTTTTTCTATGAAATTTAAAACAACCTTGCAAAACCCTTAAAACAAAGGTTTACAAGGTTGTTCGTACTCATTAAATTCCGGTGATTTGCCCGCCGCATTTCCCACATCTATACTTTCGAACTTCCATTCTTCGTCTTCGTTCATACACCAACTTACAGGATCTACACTGGTAAACGTGAACCTTTTTAGGTTTGTCGTCTTTCATTCCTAACGGTTTACAATACCTTGGAGAATCTGTTTCTTGAAGCAGCTGTTTAAAATCTTGATCTCCATGGCGATACCCTTTCCCCTCTTGATGCAAATGGTAATGACATAATTCGTGTTTAATGATGCCGATTAATTCATCTTCATCATAAAGTTGAAGTACTGTCGGATTAATTTCGATTGAACCTTCTCGTAATTTATAACGGCCACCCGTTGTGCGTAACCGCGCATTAAAGCTCGCGACATGTAAGAAGGGTTTGTTAAATGTATCAATTGAGATGCGTTCGACGAGTTGTTGGAGTTCGTCCCTCTCCATCTTCACTCCCACCTCGCGCTTTTATTTTCCCGCTGGCGGAATCATCGTCAGCGAGATTCTTCCTTTTTGCTTGTCTACACTTTCCACCCATACGGTGACAATGTCGCCTGATGCGACCACATCAAGTGGATGTTTGACGAAGCCTTTCTTTAGTTTCGAGATATGGACTAACCCGTCTTCCGATACACCAATGTCTACAAAAGCTCCGAAGTCTACAACATTGCGGACAGTTCCTTGCATTTCAATTCCTTCATATAAGTCTTTAATGTCTAAAACGTCAGCTTTCAATAGCGGTTGCGGATAATCTTCCCGCGGGTCGCGATTTGGTCGTTGAAGGGTGTCGATTATATCTCGTAATGTGACTTCACCAATGTCTAGCTTCGCAGACAATTCTCGAACATCTAACGACGCCAATGCTTCGACGGCTTCTGGTTTACCGATTGTATTTTTGTCTACTTGGGCAATAGCAAGAATTTTTTCCGCTGTTTCATAACTTTCTGGATGGAGACCTGTTGAATCAAATCGATCATCCGCCTCTGGAATACGCAGGAAACCAATGGCTTGTTCATATGTTTTCGCACCGAGTCTTGGGACTTTCTTTAACTGCGCTCGCTTTTTAAATAATCCTTGCTCTTCACGTGCTTTTACAATATTTTCAGCTACTGATTTTGATAAGCCGGCTACATATTGCAGCAACGATGATGACGCTGTATTCACATTGACACCGACACGGTTTACTGCCGTTTCGACGACGAATGAAAGTGATTCTGACAACTTCTTACGAGCGACATCATGCTGATATTGGCCGACACCAATCGATTCCGGATCAATTTTAACAAGCTCAGATAATGGATCTTGAAGTCTCCTTGCAATGGAAACAGCACTTCTTTGTTCAACTTGCAAATCCGGAAATTCTTCGCGTGCTTGGGCGGAAGCTGAATAGACACTTGCCCCTGCTTCGTTCACAATTACATAGGAAACAGGTTGTTTGGATTCTTTAATACACTCTGCAATGAAACGTTCAGTTTCCCGGGATGCTGTACCATTCCCAATTGCGATGATTTGAATCGAATATTTTTTTAGCAACGACAAGATCGTCGCTTTTGACGCTTCAGTATTCGGCTTCGGAGGATGCGGATAAACAACCGATACCTCGATCATCTTTCCTGTCTCATCGATCACCGCCAGTTTGCAACCTGTACGAAATGCAGGATCGACACCTAAGACCATTCTTCCTTTTAAAGGTGCCTGCAACAATAAGCTTTTCAGGTTCTCAGAAAATACATGGATTGCTTGCGTTTCCGCCTTTTCTGTCAAGGCGGTTCGTATTTCCCGTTCAACAGATGGTGCGATTAACCGTTTAAATGCATCTTCTGCAGCTTCTTTCACTTGTGTAGCAGATGGTGCGTGCTGTTTAATAATGAACTGCCGCTCGATTCCCGTAACAATCCGCTCTGCAGGAAATGCAATTCCTACACGCAGCACTTCTTCCTTTTCACCACGGTTGAGCGCTAAAACTCGATGAGGAACAACTTTCTTTAGCGGTTCTTCATAGCCGTAATACATTTCATAAACGCCCCGTTCGTCTTGTGCACCTTTCCGCATGGATGAGGTAAGTTGACCGTCTTTCCACGCAAGCTTTCTGACGAGATCACGAATTTTCGCATCATCTGCAATGCGCTCTGCGATAATATCGCGTGCACCCGTTAGCGCTTCTTCGACTGTCGTAATATTCTTCTCTTCATTAATAAACTTCTTAGCAAGCACTTCCGGCGATTCAGGTCCAAACTTCAATAACTGATCTGCTAGCGGTTCCAAGCCACTTTCAATTGCAATCATGGCACGGGTCCGTCTCTTCTGTTTATATGGGCGATACAAATCTTCAAGTCTTTGAAGGATTGATGCGTTTTGAATTTCTTTCTTCAAATCGTCCGTCATCTTCCCTTGTTCTTCTATTAAACGGATAACTTCTTCTTTACGTTGCTCAAGTCCTTTTTCATAATGATAGGCATCCTCGATTTGTTTAATTTGCACTTCATCAAGAGAACCTGTCACTTCTTTTCGGTAACGTGCGATGAACGGCACTGTATTTCCTTCGTCAAGTAGCGCAATAACGTTTGCTGTTTGCACTGTACTAATCGACGCCCTTTTGGCCGTCGCCTCAATAATCTTTTTAACCATTGTTTTCATCCTTTCTTCCGATAACAACAGTTTACCATTTTTATTCATGCGAACCTATTGAAGTTACATGATCAAAGCACAAAAAAACCCGCTTCAATTATTGAAGCAGGCATCCAGCTATAAATGTAGCGTCATCACCTGGGTCGATCGTTTTTTCAACTTGGTTATACAGTTCTCGAGCATTTGCGCTTTGTTTCAAACTCGCCTTCGGACTATTTAACGTGACACCGTCGGAATGCAGAAAAAACAGATCACCAATCGAATACTCATACTTTTGTGTTTTAACCTTTTGAGGTCTGCCTGATAAATACCCCATCACAGGAAGAGGATAAATCATTTTTTCACGGCCATGTAAAATGTATAACCTGACATTGCCGATACAACTGTATTCAATTGTACCTTCGTCAAAATTCACCCGAACAATTGCTACGGCTGCACCACGTTTTTGAACCATATGCTCGTTGCAACGATTTAACAGTTCATCAAGTGATTCGTGATGATATTCCGCTAACACTTGTGGGATAATTTCAGCGGATTGGCGGGCTACAATCCCATTCCCTAACCCATCTGCTATGGCACATATGAAGTAATCCTTCTCAGCATGTATATAGTAAGTATCTCCTGATTCCGAGTTCCCACGTTTAGCTGCGTTATAAATGTATGCTTCAACATATTCATTAATAAATTCTTCCACTACGAAGCACCACCTGCCGTCAGTATGGCTTCTTGGAGTTTCTTGATAGCCTTTCTTTGCAATCTGGATACATGCATTTGCGAAATGCCCAGTCGCTCTCCCGCTTCTTTTTGACTCAGTTGCTCGATGTATGTATATTGAATGATCTGTTTTTCCCGTTCTGACAATACACTGAGTGCATTTGCCACCACAAGACGGTGATCTGTTCGTTCAAATCCATCATCTGCTTCGCCAATAATATCAAAGAGGGTAACTGTTCCGCCTTCAGAATCCGCTTCAAGCGTATGATCCATGGAGAGTGCTTGATAACTTCTACCCATTTCCATCGCTTCGAGCACTAGTTCCTCTTCTGTCTCCAAGTATTCCGCAATTTCGCTGACATATGGAGAACGCTGCAATTCTGTCGTCAAAATTTCTACGGCAGACTTAATCTTGGGACCAAGTTCTTTAATACGTCGCGGCACGTGGACTGCCCATGTTTTATCACGCAGGAACCGCTTAATTTCACCGACAATTGTCGGTACCGCGAACGCTTCAAAACTCCTGCCTAGTTCAGGATCGTATCTTCTGATGGCACCGAGCAACCCAAGCATTCCTACTTGTACGATATCTTCATGATAGGGTTTACCATTGGAATATTTTCGCGCGATGGAGTGTACAAGTCTTTCATAATGAAGCACTAAGTTTGTCTGTGCCTCATCGTCGTTTGTCTCTTGAAATTTCCGGATCCAATCTAATACTTGCTCTTTCGTATCCGGCTTATGAGTTGGCTGTTCGTTTGACATCTTCTTGTTCGCCTCGCTCTCCGCCGAGATGTTTGGTCATAAAGACCGTTACGCCCTCCTCATGGTGAATTTTCACTTCATCCATGAGCGTTTCCATCAAGTAAAGTCCTAGACCCCCTTCACGGAGGAAGCGCTCTTCAGATGCATCGCTATATGGTCCGACATGTTTTTTAGTTTCCTCAAAATCAAAACTTGAACCATGATCTGCAATCATGATTTCCAAGCGCTCTTCGTACATTGCACATCCAACAACTACTTCGCCTTCTTGTCCGTCTTGGTATGCGTGCTGGACTGCGTTTGTAATTGCTTCACTAGATGCAATCTTTAAGTCTTCAATATCATCGTATGTGAATCCGAGACGACTCGCAATTCCGGAAATCATCAAACGGGCAACACCGATATATTGCGTTTTTGCAGGTATCTTAATTTCGATATAATCATAATGTTGCATTGTTGTCCTCACTTTCCTTCACTTCAATATCGATAATTTCACTTAAACCTGTAATTTCAAATAGACGGTGCAATCGTCTGTTCAATCCTGTAATCTTTACGTGACCACCATTGCTTGTTACCGCCTTATAAAATCCAACAAAAACACCTAGACCTGTACTATCCATATAATCCACTTCCGATAAGTCCAGTTCGGCAATCAAACCTTGTGTATTTTCAACTGTTGCTAACCGTTCTTTCAGCACTGGTGCAGTGTAAGCATCTATTTCTCCTACCACTTTAAAATATTGCACACTATTTTTCTCCAATGACTCAACTTGTAAATTCATAACTCGCACCCCGACTCTCTAAATTCTATTGGATACTATTCCTACCTTATTGAATACCCAGATCTTCAATTTTCAAACCTATTCTAGTTCTTTTTTGAAAATCACAATAGTAAAGTCGTCACTTAACCTGAACTCTTGCATTCCGCCAATTTCGTTGTACAGATGCTCTGCCATTTGTTGAGCTGGAAGATTTTTCACATCCACCAATAATCGTTGGATGGTATCCATCTCTACAAAGCCCTCTTCAGTCCGAGATTCTGTTACCCCATCCGTCATCATGACAACAAAGTCCCCAGCTTTTAATGGAATGGACCGTTCTTCATAATAAGCGTCCTTTTTCACACCGAGCAAAAGGCCTTTAGCGTCCAATTCAGCAAAACTGCTTGTTGCACTATCAAAATACAAGGCAGGTTCATGGCCAGCTGAAGCATAATGGAAATGCCCATTCGTACTATCAAATTTCCCATAGAACATCGAGATGAACATGGAATCATCGACACCTTTTTCGACGATCCTGTTGACTGTTTCCAATACATTACGAGGACTCGAATTCTCAAATTGGAGACCATCCATCCCGAATTTAATCATCGACATGCATAGCGCAGCAGGAATCCCTTTGCCCATAACATCAGCAACTGCAACGCTTGAAGCGTGTTCTTGATTCAAGAAATAAATGTAATCACCATTCATCTGTTGGGCAGGTTTTGAAACCCAACCAACATCCAATCCACGCACATTTGGACTGGTAGTTTTTAGTAATGTATCTTGAACTTTCGTTGCGACGTTCATTTCCATCTGAATCGCTTCTTGTTTTCGCACGAGACTTTGATGCTCTCGAAGGGTCAATCCGTAATGAATCATCATTTCAATCAAGAAATCGAAAGAATCCCATACTTGCTTTCGTAAGTGTGGATGCAATTCATACAATGCGTTCTTATGAATGCTAATGACATCTTCAGGCGCTATATTTTTTTCAATAAAGCGCCTGCTGAATTGTTGGCCTACGTAGAGGTCCTCTTCACTTTGACTTTCCAAGTATTTTTTCATAATTTCTTTATATTGCACACCGACTTCTTGAGGCATGTTCTACCCCCTCCCTTAATGGAGCCATTTAGTTGTAGTGATAGTTGTCCCTTCCCCTACTTCCGAGACAACTTTAAATTCATCCATCAGCCTTTTTACACCAGGCATCCCTGCACCGAGACCGCCAGACGTGGAATAACCATCTTCCATCACTTTACGCAAATCCGCGATTCCTGGTCCTTCATCTGAAGCGATGATCTTAATACCAAAAATACCACCTTCAGAAACTCTCTCAATTTCAATTTTGCCTTGTCCGGCATATAAATAAATGTTTCTCGCTAGTTCACTGATCGCTGTTGTAATGCGCGCCTGGTCAACAGTCCCGAAACCGGCCTTCTTTGCTTCGTTACGTCCTAACTGTCTTGCAGCAACGATATCCCATTCCGTAATAATCTCTACAGAAGACCTACAGTTCATGGTCAGGCCTCCAATTCTTTAGTTAATTTATCCAAACCGTTTTCTAGATCGAGAGCCGTCATGACATTATTTAATCGGATTCCTAGTTCAATCAATGTAATCGCAACGGCTGGCTGTATGCCAGTAATAACGACTTTCGCGCCCATTAAGCCAGTCATATTGATGACGTCGCCTAACACTTTTGCGATAAAGGAATCAATAAAGTCTATTGGCGTTAAGTCAATGACAACGCCAAGTGCTGAAGTTTCATGCATTTTATTCAAAAGATCCTCTTGAAACTGGATTGCTGTTTGGTCATCTAATTCCCATTGAATGGACACGATAAGGACTTGGTTCAATTTTAAGATTGGAATACGTGTTTTCATTGTGCTTCCACCTCCACAATTGCACGATTTGTCATTGCCAATGCTGCTTGCATGCCGCGTTGCAATGTACTTTTTGTAGTGAATTCTTGCAAGTTAATACCAAGAGCAACAATCGTTTGTGCGATTTCAGGACGTATGCCGACAAGCATGCATTTCGCTCCGACTAACCGAACTGCATCTGCTGCTTGAATGATATGGTGAGCTACCATCGTATCGACTACAGGAACCCCTGTTATATCCAATAAAACAACTTCCGCTCGTTGACTGACAACGCCTTCCAGCAGGTTTTCCATGATCAACTTTGCTCGTTCCGTGTCAATTGTACCGACTAAAGGCATGACAGAGATTTTCTCCACAACCGGTATTAACGAAGCGGAAAGTTCTTGTAACGCAATTTTTTGCAAACTGACCGTCCGTTCCCATTCAGAAGAATAGGCATCGATAATACTTTCCCGTAGAGGGTCAATCCAATTTGAGAATAACGTGATGAAACCTCGCAAGTTCTCATTTGTAATAATCTCGTGCTCTTCCAACAGTTCAAAGACGACATTTGAAAAGTTATCAATTGCTTTGTTTACAAATTTAATAGCCCAACCAAACCGGACGATTTTTTCTGTGAAGTCATTGATTTTGTCAGCGTCAATTGTCGCTTTTTCTTGAATATTAGTGGTCATTAACTCTGCAAATTCACGACTTGTTTTCTCCACTAGATGTTCGGGCATGAAATGGAAGAATCGTTCCCCTTTTTCTTCTTTCATCCGCTTAATCCATCTTTCTATTATTTCATCCATATGTTGATTGATGCTATTGACCATGAGTGTGTTCATACGTCCCTGTGCCTCCTCAAAATAAAATTCCTGTTATCTATTGTACCTAAAAAAGACAAAGGAAACATCTATTAGGGTCACTATACAGAAAAAACACCCCGGAATAAACTATTCCGAAGTGCTTTTACACTATGTATTCTAGAATTTGACTAAACCAAAACTGATTTCAAGTGCCTCATCAACCCGCTCCATCAATGATTCATCCAAATGGGTAATTTTATCTGTAAGCCTTGACTTGTCGATGGTGCGGACTTGTTCGAGCAGGATGACAGAATCCCGCTCGAACCCGTATCGCTCCGCAACGATTTCAACATGTGTCGGCAATTTTGCTTTTTGGATTTGGGCAGTGATTGCTGCAACAATCACTGTGGGGCTAAACCGGTTACCAATGTCATTTTGAATAACAAGTACCGGTCTCGTCCCTCCCTGTTCGGAACCAACGACAGGTGACAGGTCTGCAAAAAAGACGTCTCCACGTTTTATTGCCAACTTTTCATCCTCCGCTTACGAGACGTTCCATCGTATGCTGGGCTTCGAGCTCCGCATGCAAACATTCCTTTGCAATTCTTAAGTTGATTTGCGACATTTCAACGTAGCCGACCATCATCGCTTCACGGATGTTAACCGCTTCATGACTCGTCACATACCGCTTTGTTGAAACATAAACGAATTCTCCACGCTCCGGCTCCAGATGGACGGTCGTATGTTCAATTTCATTTACTATTTCTTTGGGCATCTTATCAATGATTTTTCTGACGTTTTTCTCTCGCATTTCTAGCACCTCCGACAGACCCCGTTCCCTCGATCGATTCTATTCCAATCTATCTTACCATTGAAGTTCGACAATGAGAAGACATAGTAGGATTTTTATTGACAAGAATCTTCAAATTTTGTGGTCATTTGTCGAAAGGCGGAACAGTAATCATCATAACCATTCGAGGTTCAATATATTCTCGGTACTCGTTTTGACATGGTCACCGCTATTTCGTATGGGATTGTTCCTAATCGGAGTGCCCATTCTTCCATTGTGATCTCTTCCTCACCTTGCACACCAAGCAACGTCACTTTCTCTCCGATTGGCAGTTCCCTCGGCAACTTCACCATGCATTGATCCATACAAATCGTTCCAACAATCGGCATCCGTTCACCAGCAATGAGCACTTCTTGGCCCCGTAAACCTCTTTTTAACCCATCTGCATAACCAATTGGGATGGTTCCAATCCACTCGCCTTCTGTCGTTTCATACGTACCTCCATAACTAATACGATTACCTTTTTCCAAGTATTTCACATAAGCAAGTTCTGTTTCCAATGTAAAGGCTCTGTGTAACCGAAAAGGTAATTTAGATTCGACAAAACTCGATGGTGCAATCCCGTATAAGCTAATGCCAAAGCGGACAGCATCCAATGCATACTCCGGATATAAAAGCGTTGCTGCACTGTTTGACGCATGGACAATTGGCGGTTTTTCCGGAAATGCCGCCACTAACGCCATAAACTTTTGAAATTGCTCAATTGTCGGTTCAGCATTCTCTTCATCCGCACAAGCAAAATGCGTGAATACCCCTTCCACTAAAATGGAACTAGATTCATGAACGACTTCAATAATTTCCTTCAGTGCACATTCGTCCCGAAGACCGATGCGCCCCATGCCACTATCAATTTTCACATGAATGTTCAGTGGTATTTCGGATTGGGTACCGTAAACAGCTGCTCGCAGCCACTTTGCATCGGATACCGTAACGCGAATATCCAATTCCACCGCTTTTTCCGCGAATTCAACCGGAGAAGGACCCATCACCAAAATTGGCGAAAGGATCCCTCCTTCCCTCAGTCGAATCGCTTCATCTGGCGTTGCCACTGCTACCATCATTGCTCCCGCTTCAATAGCAGCTTGTGCCACTTCAACCTCACCGTGGCCATAGCCATCTGCTTTCACAACAGCTATGACCCCAGTTTGGTCAGGTAAATACTGCTTGAGATTCTGCAGGTTTTCTTGTATCGCGTTTAGCTGAATCAACGCTCTTGTTGGTCGATAGTTCATGATGTGCTCCATTGCTATCCCTCGATTAGATACTATTTTCTATATTATCAATCTTAGGACCATGCTACGTCAAATAATGTTATTTACTGTCTTCCGCAACCATTGAAGAAGCTACTTCAATTAGTTCCTCTGGCGTTAATGTTGACGAGGCAACAAAGAACGCTATGCCGTCCTGCTCCCAACGAATTGAGTTATCTGTCAGTGCCGCTACTGCGAATCCTAGATCGACCGGATCTCCTTCAACGGATACTTCCATTTGCATTTCCGGTGTCTCAGCAGGCTCTTGCACAACAACGAATTCCTTGCTACCGCCACCGAATGTCATGAAGGATCTTGTTCCATTCTCCACATCGACAGTACTTTCTTCTAATACAGTCCCTTCCCAGCTGAGGTTCGGGTAAAACTTCTTCAGGCCTGTTTCATCGCCTTCTTCAGTGGACTGTGGTTTTTTCTCTTTTTGTATGTCTTCCATCTTGACGTCATAATCAGAAGCTTTATGCTCCACACCTAATGTGATTTTCTTAAAGGTCACCCGAATTTTCTCTTCATTGTTTTCATCCATGACAGAAACGTGTTTTGGCAGCAAAGTTTTCTTGTCGACATGAATTTGTTGGGTAGGCAAGACTTTTTTGTGGTTGTTACGGGAAGCCGTTTCAAACACATACGTCTTATCCTTTTCTACCATTGTCGAATTTTTATCCGCTTTAATGTCATCGGATAACGTGCCGATTAAGTACGGCATACTGTTTTGTGTCGGCCAATCGCTTTGGAACTTATACGTTTTTCCAAGAGACGGTGTAATAACGAATACCCCTTCTTCATTTCGCACAATCATTTGGGACTCTTCCGTACCACCTTGTGTCACATTCACTTTGTAAAAGTCAGGCTTCGTGTGCCATACGGTAACATCATACATCCTTGGTTCTGAACCAGTTTTGATCTCCATCGTCGCTTGCAACTCATACCCTTCCGCCTCGTTCCATTTACCACTGAGCTTTTTCATGACATTCTCTTTTGAAGGTGTTCCACAAGCTGCAAGAAGTGCCATGATTGCAACTAACATAAAAACAAAAATTCGGCTGCGCATTCAGTTCATCCTTTCTCATTTCAATCGGGTAGGTCATCTTATGAGAGTGGACAGTCAATTATGCGAGCTTGTTTCACTTCCGTGAATTATTTCAGCAAAATCACTTGTGCTGCAGCAACTGTTGCCGTATGGGTAATTGAGACAAACCCCGTCACCTCCTGATTGCGGAAAAATAGAACGGGTTTCCCTAAAGAATCTTTTAAGATTTCAATTTCACTAAATGCGCATTCACTTCCAATCCCGGTACCTTTCGCTTTGGCAAACGCTTCCTTTGCTGCGAATCGCCCTGCTAAAAATTCAACTTTCCGGTGTGGTGAATATGCCGCATAAAGAGCAATCTCTTTTGGGGTTAAAATCCGCTCACGGAACTTAGCGGACTTTTCGTCCAATCGGGCAATCCGTTCCAACTCTACAATATCCAGTCCAATTCCTTCGATCATATTAACAACTCCATTTATTGGTCACTTTCACTTCTTCTTGTGATAAAAAATCTGTATAATGAATGTAAAGGTCAGGTGAAAAAATGTTTATTCGCACAGAAAGTTTTTCTCAATACATTCGACGTTATCCTTTTGTAACCGCAATTATCGTGCTCAATATCCTTGTGTATATCATTACAGGATTGCCAATCCGCCAAAGTAGCGAATTGTACTTTTTAGGTATGGGCTATAACCCACTAATTGCAGATGGAGAATGGTGGCGCCTTCTCACACCGATGTTTCTACACTTCGGCATTACGCACCTTCTCTTTAACATGTTTTCCTTGTTCATATTTGGCCCTGAGCTCGAACGAGTTGCTGGCAAAGCAAGGTTTTTAACGATTTATCTTTTGTCTGGCGTTTTTGCCAATATCGCTTATTTCTTTTTAGGCGACTCCAGCATTCCACATGTCGGAGCAAGTGGTGCAATTTACGGGATTTTCGGTGCTTTCGGTGCATTGATCTATTATACGAAAAAAGCACTTCCTCAATTGCGCCAAATTATGTTGCCCATTATTATCATTAGCGTCATCATGACGTTTTTACAGCCAAACGTCAATATTATCGGTCACATCGCAGGTCTCGTCGTCGGATTCCTCATCGGGTTAAGCTATTTTCATCCAAAAAGAATTATTAGCTGGCGATAAAAAAAGGTGGAGCGGGAATGTTATTCTCTCTCCACCTTTTTCTTTATCTACTTTCCGCGTCCACAACTTCTACTTCTTTTGGCAACTTCCCTTTTTCATACCACAATAAAATGCTCTCCGCGGCTTCCACGTCCATATGTTGCACATTCGCGCTGTATGAACCTAATCCAGATTTCACGTTAGACACGATTGTTGCAACGCCTTTCCGCTGATGAAAATAACTTTGCTTCATGTCCATTGATTGAATCCGCTTTTTCATCATATATGCTGTTTGCAAACTGATGCCTCGAAAACGCATCGTCAATTGGTGATCAATGATGTCATAGGCCGCCGAGCGATGTTGCCACATACCAAGTGCCAATACCGCTGGAACAATCGCCAGTGAGAACAATCCATACGGGAAAAAGAAATAGATAAGTGCGCCGATGACAGGCGCCATCCATAGGAAGTCAATCCGGTAATAGAACGGCCTTCCCTTCAAGCTCAATTTATTCCGCGGCTCTTTCACATGGAGCTCAGGGAATATTTCCTGTAAATGGTGTTCCACTTCTTTCTTTTTAATGAGCGGGAATAAATGAATTTTAGAGCTTTCGCTTATGCCGCCCCCTGCACTATGAATTGTCACAGTCGCGTACCCGAAAAGTTTGCGCAAAGGGTTTTCGACTACGACAACCCCTTGGATTCGTTTCAACGGGACCGTCACCCTTTTTTTCTCCAACAAACCTCTTGTAATGATGATATCTTCCTTATCCATCGAAACGGTAAAGTTATAATGAGATAAAAACGTCATCCCTACTGACAAAATCCATACGCCCAGTAATCCGAGGAAGACAACAATGGCGACAATGAGTACACCGAACTTAATGAACTCTGACACTTCTTCAAATACACGCTCATACGGCAACAACTCACCAAACTGGGACAGGAAGATCGCTGCACCCGACAGAATGACACCGATTCCCCCGGATGTAGTAGCCAGAACGAGCAAATCCTTTGTCGTCATCGTGAAGAGTTGACGCAATGCCGATGTCTCTTCTTCAACCGGTGAGTCTACAAGTAGTTCTTCTCCTTCAGCAACCGCTTCACGAGGCGCGTGTTTCTTCCGTTTCTTCGCATCCGCCATTTCTATTTCAATCTGTTTCGCCGCTTCTTTTGTAATGGCAGTCAATTCACCTTCAGCTTGTTTTGCAGTGGAGCTGCCAGCCGTCTCCACTTTCACTTTCACCAGTCCGAATGGTCGATGAAAAATCCCTTCGGTATAGTCCAAACTTTGAATACGGTCAAACGGAATGTAGCGCTTCTTTTTGACGAAGAGCCCCGATTCTATTCGAAGTTCATCGTCTTCGAACCAATAGACAAATCGCCTCCATTTAATCACACCACTGATGAATAACAAGATGATGAGCGCTCCAAATATGATGAATGATAAGTAATCTACATACCACAGCCCTGTTCCGCCGTCTTTCCAACCATTTGCAAAGACAAGCACGATAAGTGGTAAAATTGCTTCTTTCATCGTTTTTAACATTTCAATAATTGCAGATACCCAGTGAAGCTTATAACGTTGCTGTTCAGACATCGTCTTCCGCCACCCTTGCAAGCACCGAAATCCTGCCTCGCAATTCATCAGCTTCAACCATGATGAGTGCGGGAATTGTATGCACTGTTGCCGCTGTCGAGATGGATATTTCAGCTAATCCGTATTTCCGGAGAATCGGTCCTTGTGATGTATCGACATGCTGGACTCGAACCATCGGAATGAGCGTTCTTTTCACAACAAAGAGTCCGTGTTGCAGTTCAATTTCCGACTCACGCACTTCGTAACGCCAACGCATCCATCTTACTTTCGGGAATAACAAAATCATGAAATACGCAAAAACGATGAGGACACCCACTTCTATTAGGTAAATCCACCAAGGCCAGTCAAATATGTATACAAGTACTCCACCACCGATTGCGACGAGCGCTAAAATGATCGTTTGAATGATGCCATATAGACGCCACACTTTTAACCCTTTCGGAGAAATCCGATTAGCAGGTTGTGCTCTCATAGAGCCGACACCCCTTTCTATCTTTCTATTGTATACGTAGCGCAAAGAATAATGTTTCGTTTTTCACAAAAAAACCTTGGGAGAGTGTGTACACTTCTCCCAAGGTTCTTGAATATTATCTATCTGATTTTCCTCTTGAACGGTCTCTACGGTTTCCACCTTCACGGTTTCCACGACGAGAACCGCCGCTACCATAACCACGTCCGCCCCCGAAGGATCGACCGCCGCCACGGCTACCTTTGTAACCACCACGATCACGGGATTGCGTTTTGCGCGTAGGCAATGGACGCTCTTCCGTAATTTTCACTGGTGTATCATCCGGCTCGTTCGTTAATGCACGAATCGCTGCCGCCACGATATCTTTTGCTTCGAAGTTTTCAAGAAGCTCAGCCGCTAATGGCAAGTAGTCATTTAATTCGTTTTTCGCAAGAACTTCTTTCAACTGCTCCATCGCAACGCGTTGTTGACCGATCAAAGCCTCGTCCTCTGTTGGTGGTTGTAGTGGTGTCATACGCTTTTTCGTTGTTTCTTCAACAACACGTAAATACCCCATCTCACGTGGCGTTACAAAAGTAACTGCCATTCCACTCTTACCCGCACGACCTGTACGGCCAATACGGTGTACGTAGCTTTCAGGGTCTTGTGGAATATCAAAGTTGTAAACATGTGTTACGCCAGAAATATCCAAACCACGAGCAGCAACGTCAGTCGCCACTAATACATCAATTTTATTTTCTTTGAATTGACGAAGAACTGACATACGTTTCGCTTGCGTCAAATCACCATGAATGCCTTCTGCAAGGTATCCACGAATGCTTAATGCGTGAGAAAGCTCATCGACACGACGTTTTGTACGTCCGAAAACGATTGCCAATTCCGGCTGGTGAACGTTCAATAGACGGGAAAGCACGTCAAACTTTTCTCTTTCATGTGCTTTTACGAAATATTGGTCAATGTTTTCTACCGTCATCTCTTTGGACTTGATTTTTACGATTTCTGGATCTTTCATGAACGTTTCTGCAATTTTACGGATTGCTGGAGGCATTGTAGCCGAGAACAAGAGCGTTTGGCGCTCAGCAGGTACAGCAGCCAAAATCGTGTTAATGTCCTCAATGAAGCCCATGTTCAACATTTCATCCGCTTCGTCCAATACAAGTGTTTGAACGTTGCTTAACTTCAATGTTCTACGATTAATGTGGTCTAAGATACGTCCTGGAGTCCCAACAACGATTTGCGGGTTGTTGCGTAAAGCTCGAATTTGCCGACCAATTTCTTGGCCACCATACACAGTCAATACACGAGCGCGTTTTCCGTATCCAATTTTATATAGTTCTTCAGATACTTGAATCGCCAATTCTCGTGTAGGCGCGATTACAAGCGCTTGAACGGACGGGTTGTTTACATCGACTTTTTCAATTAGCGGAATACCGAATGCAGCTGTTTTTCCTGTTCCGGTTTGTGCTTGACCAATTACATCTTTACCTTCCATACCAAATGTAATTGTGCTTTCTTGAATAGGTGTCGCTTCTTCAAATCCCATACGCGTTAGAGCGTTTTGTGTAGACTCACTAATATTAAGTTCTGAAAATTTCGTCAAACTTCTCAATCTCCTTTGGTTTCTTCATTTAGCAATTGGTTACATTTGCAAATGAAAGCACGGCAAATTCGAGCCTTTAACTTCTATGGGAACGTTTCCGATATTTTTGCATACTCTGGAGTGGGCAGAAGCTCTTCATCGAACTTCGTATAAAATCAGAGGTTATAGTTGAAAAGGAAGCTGGTCTTTGCCGATCGATTCATCCCTGTGATTAGGTGAAAAATCGTTTTATTCAAAAAAAAGTACTCTTCGCCACCGGAAGAGTCTCGTGTAAATGTATCCAATACTCATAGTAGTTTACCATGTCTGCGGACCATCCGCAATGATATAGCATTAATAGTAATAATCAGATTCCTGTCTTATTCCTGACACATAAACGTGTACACTTTCGTAAACCAATCTTGGCAATCATCGCTATAACAAATGTGATGTTTTCCTTTATCTGAAACGATCAATTGCTTTTTGGACGAGCCTAGCGCTTTAAGGAGATGGTCTCCAGTAGCGAAAGGAACAATCCCATCTTTTTTCCCTTGAACGACACAAACAGGCGTCGTCACTTTTGAATAATACGGCTCCACCATCTTCACAAGACGTAGAAACTCCTTTGTTGCATGGAGTGGCGTATGCCGTAATTTGTATTCATACAAGTGATAAAATGTGTTCGGCGGGTATTTCTTCGTCACCGATTCCGCTAGCATGATTGCAGCATCTTCGATGAGAATTTTCGGGCTAATGTATTTTGCAGCTGCACTTAATAGGACAAGTTTATCGATTGGATAGCGTAACGCCAAGTAGATTGCAATGAGCCCACCCATTGAGAAACCGACAACAATTACCCGATCCACTTGTTTACGTAACTTGTTCAGCGCAAGTTCTGCTTCCATCATCCACGATTCCGCCGAAACGTTCTTCAAGTCCAGCGGGAAATCATGGCCAGGTAAAACGGGTACTGCTAGCGTCCAGTCCGTCAGATCCTTCAAATAATTCATAAACGGTCGGACTTCAAAAGGTCCGCCGGTGAATCCATGAAGAAAAAGGACACCCGTTTTCATTGCTTTTCTAATGCCTTTACGATTGTTTCAAGCGCCATTCCTCTTGAGCCTTTGAACAATACAATCGATTGTTCATCTGTTAAGGATTGCAGCTTCTCAATTAATGGTTCATATTGGTTTTCTGACCAAACTACCGTTGTTTGTTCCCCGTTATTTTGCAGCTCTTCATATAGCCATTTCATTCGCGGACCATATAGAAGGATTCCTTCAAGTTCTATTGTGCGTAACTGTTCTGCAATTGATTCGTGGTAATGACGTTCATTGTCACCAAGTTCAAGCATATCACCCAATACCGCCCATTTTTTAGAGCGCAGGGATGTTTCGTGTAAAAACTGCAATGCTGCCTGCATAGATGTTGGTGCAGCATTGTATGCATCATTGATGAGAAGCGCTCCGTTATCCGCTACGATTGGTTGCATCCGCATATCCGTTAGTTTGGACTGCATGAGCGCAGAAGCAATTTGTTTACCGTCTAGCCGCAACTCGTTTGACACCAAAATTGCCGCCAATGCATTTTTCACTTGGTGTGCACCATACACAGGGATTGTAAAACTGCCGCTAAGTACTCCAGCGACGGTAAATTGACTGCCGGTATCACCAGAAATGATTTCTGTAATAGCTAGATCATTTGATTGTCCGTATCCAAATGACACCGCTTCTAGTTCTGGTGTTTGGTCAACAAGCGTTTGCAACAACGGTTCGTCACCGTCATAGAAAAGCTTTCCGCCTTTCTGCAAGCCATCGATAATTTCAAATTTCGCCTTAGCGATGCCTTCACGAGAACCTAAATCTTGCAAATGGGCTTCGCCAATATTTGTAATGACTACATAATGCGGCTCTGCCAAGGTGGATAGAAAGGAGATCTCTCCAAAATCACTCATACCCATCTCCAAGACCGCAATTTCCGTATCTTCCTTTAAATTGAGGATTGTTAACGGTAGCCCTAATTCATTGTTAAAATTCCCTTCCGTTTTTTGCACATTAAAATACGGTGCAAGCGCACTAGCCATTAAATCTTTCGTCGAAGTCTTTCCATTTGAACCGGTAATTCCGATGAACTTACACGTCAATTCTTTCCGAAAAGCGCGTGCAAGCTGTTGAAGTGCCTGTTCAGGATCGTCAACGAACAGGAGTGGGATTGTAGTCGGCGCATTGGGTTCGTCTTTCATCCATAACGCGGCAACCGCACCTTTTTCAATCGCTTGTTGCACATATTGATGGCCGTTCACTTGCTCTCCACGAAACGGAATGAACAAATCACCAGGTGATACCGTTCGTGAATCAATGGATGCACCTGTAACGAGAACATCATCCATTAATTGTCCTTCTGCTTGAAGCCAACCAGCTAATTCAGTTAAACGTCTTTTCACGGTTCATCACACTCAATCCATTGTATATTGTATTTTTTTCTTTTCTTCATGGCGCTCAATCGCCAGTTCGATTAACCGATTGATCAATTCCGGATACGACAGACCAGAATGTTGCCATAATAACGGGAACATACTCGTTGGCGTAAAGCCAGGCATCGTGTTCACTTCATTGATGAGCACTTCGTTTTGTTCGGTTACGAAGAAATCAGCACGTACTAGTCCTGCACAATCGAGCACTTTGAACGCACGGATTGCCATCTCTTTAAGCGTTTTTTCCACGCCATCTGTGACAGGTGCCGGTATTAACAACTCCGTACTGCCATCTTGGTATTTCGCTTCATAGTCATAAAACGCGGCGACAGGTTTAATTTCTCCAAGGACGGAACAGCTTGGTTCATCGTTCCCTAATACACTTACCTCAACTTCACGTGCTGTAATCCCTTGTTCCACAATAATTTTACGATCAAATTTCAAGGCGAAATCGACCGCTTTTACAAGGCTGTCGTGGTCGACTGCTTTGCTAATGCCAACACTTGAACCGAGATTTGCAGGTTTTACGAACATTGGGAACGACAACTCTTGCTCCATTTTATCAATCAACAATTGTCGGTCTTTTTGCCATTGTGTACGAATGAAGTGCACGTAAGGAACTTGTTTCAAGCCGACATGTGCAAATAGCTGTTTCATGACGACTTTATCCATACCTGCCGAAGAGGCAAGTACTCCGTTTCCGACATACGGTATATTCATCACTTCAAAAAAGCCCTGAACCGTACCATCCTCTCCATTCGTTCCGTGCAATAAAGGAAGAATGATGTCAGGTGTTCCATTGTTATTTAAAAAGTCCTGAATGCTATCAGGCTTAGATTCGTCACGTGTTAAACGCAACTGTTCAATCGTTTCAGCCGGACCTGCTAATGCTTCCCCTTTTCTCCACTCACCATCGTATGTTATATATACTGGAATCACTTCGTATTTACGATAATCAATTGCATGTGTCACAGCTCTTGCTGTCGATAGGGATACTTCATGCTCAGCGGATTTCCCACCATATACTAACCCTAGTTTTCTTTTCATCTAGATCCCTCGCTCACATTAGATTTCATTCTTTCAGTTTACCATGAAAACCATTGCTTCTCGACAAATTTCCCCTCAGTGAACAGATCGGAAGTTTTCTAAAAACACCATACGATTGCTTTTTTAAATTCAAGATGTATCTTTCAAATGGATAGCTACGTGCATTGTCTGTCGGCAACCTTCTACGATGGAATGCGTCAAGTAGGAGACAGGTACCTCTCCTTGTTTCCTGTATACTTACATTTCAAGAGCCCTTTATAAGTATGTGTATGCACATTGTAAACATTATTTCCAAGTCACTTTTTCATCACTGTGGGCGTGTGAACTCTTTTTTCCGCGTATCGTGCACACATCGACTCCCTACTTTGGATTCATCCTACTTTGATTCGTAATAAATGCGTACAAACGACACATTATCCGTTATAATAGTCATTGGTTTCTACAAAACTAACACTAACTGTTAAATAGGTGAATTGAATGAAAATAGATCAGAAACCTGTAGAACGTTTTGACTGGACACTTGCATTCATATTAATGCTGTTCGGCGTCATTAGTATTATTGCAATCGCCTCTGCTCAAACTACAGGACAATACAAAACGAACTTTATACCTTCTCAAATCCAATGGTATGTTGTAGGCTGTGTCATCATCGCGATTACGATGTATTTAGAACCTGAACAATATAAAAAAGCTGCATGGATTATTTATGGAGGCGGGATTTTACTCTTATTCACGTTGTTCATATTACCTGACAGTTTATCAATTGTTGAGCCTCGTAACGGAGCGAAAAGTTGGATTCACATACCAAAACTCGGTAGTATCCAACCCGCTGAATTCATGAAAACGTTCTTCATTATCGGGTTAGCGCGTGCTATCACAAAGCATCACGAGCGATATGTGGAGAAGACCATACAAACTGATTTTCTCTTACTTGGAAAAATTGCCGTCATTCTCTTCATCCCGTTATTCTTCATAATGCAGCAACCCGATTTAGGAACAAGTTTAGTGTTTATTGCTATCACGATTGCGTTAATCATTGTTGCCGGGATATCATGGCGCATAATATTACCGATTTTCACTGGAACGGCTGCGCTTGGATTGACTTTATTATGGATGGCTTTGTATGCACAGGAGTTTCTCGCGAAATTTGGGGCGAAACCCTATCACTTTGAGCGAATTTATTCTTGGGTGGACCCCTATTCGTACGCTTCAAACGAAGGCCATAACTTGATCAGTTCGTTAAACGCTATCGGTTCGGGCGAGATTTTCGGGAAAGGATTCCAAGGACGTGAAGTATATGTGCCTGAAAGCCATACCGATTTCATCTTTAGTACAATCGGGGAAGACTGGGGTTTCATTGGGGCAAGTCTTGTCATCTGTCTTTATTTCTTCCTAATCTATCATATGACGAAAATCACATTAGAATTAAAAGATATGTTCAGTACGTATATTTGTGCGGGTATTATCGCTATGATTACTTTTCATGTGTTCGAAAACATCGGCATGACGATTCAACTGTTGCCGATCACTGGTATTCCATTGCCTTTCATCAGCTATGGCGGAAGTTCACTGATGGGGAACATGCTTGCAATCGGCCTCGTTTTTAGTATGAAATTCCACCATCGGACGTATATGTTCAGTTCAGATGATGAGGATTAATTGAACGCTCACACCGCTCACTGGTGTGAGTGTTTTTTTCTCTTCAAAATAGTAACTGGCGAAACAGTCATAAATCATGGCAGCTGTAGAATACAATTGGACAAGCACCTTCTTACATTAGAAAAAAAAGAAAAGCTCCCGACGTTATGTGGGAGCTTTCCGTTATGACTGTATTTGTGGGTCACTTGCAGGTGGCGCGAGGGCTTTCAGCATGTCTAGACGGGATTTCGTTGCAGTTGCCGAAACACCCAACTTCGCCAAGTTGGAGATGATTTTCTTTAAATCAACTTTCTCGTTCGCCATCTATTCCACCTCGACCTTTCTATATGTTGTTGACGTAATTGTGCAATGGAAAGTTTCAATATGGTTAAGAAATTCATTCCATTCTTCATCTATACACATTATACCACTCCTGTCCACTTTTAAATCTTTCATTTATGTTACAATTATAGATTTTTTGTAAATACTTTATACACATTCCGTAAAATACCACTTCATGTTTTTTATTTGCCCAATTGTTTCGCTCATCAAACGCATTGAACAGAAATTAGTAAAACTTATTTTTACTATGCGTTTGTCTCGGTTGACATACCCCTTATAGGTATATTATGATGCAAGTAGTGGAGGAGGCATGAGTTTGACGAAAGATCTGATGAACAATGATAGTACGTTAGAAGAGTCCTGCAGAAAAAGTCATCATCCCGATAGTGTGAAGACGAATTTAATCCATCGCTTGAATCGAATCGAAGGACAGATTCGAGGCATTAAAGGGATGGTTGAGACAGATGTTTATTGTGATGATATTATTACCCAATTGTCTGCGACTCAATCAGCACTTAATAGCGTTGCTAAAGTTCTACTGGACGGCCATCTAAAAGGCTGTGTCAAAGATCGTCTAGCAGAAGGCGATGATGAAGTGCTGGATGAACTGTTAATTACGATGACAAAATTGATGCGAAAATAAGGAGGAACTTATTCATGGCAGAAAATACAGTATTACACGTAAAAGGTATGTCTTGTGGACATTGCGTAAAAGCAGTGGAAGAGAGTGTCGGCAAATTAGATGGAGTCAACGCTGTCCAAGTGGACTTAAAAGCGGGAACGGTTGAAGTAACTTTCGAACAAGGTCAAATTAGTGTAAAAGAAATTACGGAAACGATTGAAGACCAAGGATACGATGTTGCCTAACTGCGGATTTCCGCAGTTTCTTTCGCGCTCCAACATACCCCCTACCCCTATATTAGTTTGTTAGAAAGAAGGTGTTGTCATTGACTGAAGTGAAAAAAGACATTGCGATTACGGGCATGACTTGTAGTGCATGTGCGAATCGGATTGAGAAAGGGTTGCAACGCTTGGATGGTGTGAAGTCCGCCACTGTAAATTTTGCTACTGAAAAAGCAGCTGTTTCATTCGATACGGAGTTAACCGATAGCCAAGCAATTCAAGAAAAGATTCGTTCACTCGGATATGATACCGTAAAAGAAGAAGTTGATTTACAAATTTCAGGAATGACTTGTGCTGCCTGTTCGACACGGATTGAAAAGGGATTATCCCGAATGGAAGGCGTGCAAAAGGCAGCAATTAACTTGGCATTGGAGACTGGCAAAGTCGAGTATGATCCAACTGTCATTCGTTCAGCTGAAATTATTGATAAAATTAAGCGTTTAGGCTATGACGCTGCATTGAAAAACGAAATTCCCGAAGGCTCAGAGGATCATCGCCAAAAAGAGATTAAGCAGAAGACACGCCTCTTTTATGTTTCCGCTCTCCTCTCCTTCCCTCTTCTTTGGACGATGTTCGCTCATTTTTCATTTACGTCATGGATGCCTGTTCCAGACTGGCTCATGAACCCCTATGTACAATGGTTCTTAGCTACTCCCGTCCAGTTTGGCATTGGGTGGATTTTCTATGAAGGAGCATACTTTGCACTGCGCAATAAAAGCGCAAATATGGATGTGCTTGTCGCACTCGGAACATCTGCAGCATACTTCTACTCTGTCTATTTAGTGTTAATCGACTCGACGCATGGCCTTTATTTTGAAACAAGCGCCGTTTTAATTACACTGATTTTACTTGGAAAATTGTTTGAGGCGCGTGCAAAAGGCCGTTCGTCAGATGCGATAAAAAAGCTTATGGGCTTACAACCTACGATGGCGCTCGTTGAAAAAGATGGAAGTGTTGTCGAAATTCCAATTGGGGATGTACAAATCGGGGATATTCTCGTCATCCGCCCAGGGGCATCCATTCCGGTCGATGCTGAGGTCGTATCAGGTGAATCTGCCGTAGATGAATCAATGCTTACAGGAGAGAGTCTTCCAGTGGAAAAAACAGTTGACGATGTTGTCTACGCCGCAACTGTCAATGCAAACGGTTCTTTAAGAGTTCGTGCAAGTAAGATTGGAAAGGACACAATGCTATCGACGATTATTCGTGTTGTCGAAGAAGCACAGGGGTCTAAAGCACCCATTCAACGACTCGCCGATCAAATATCAGGCGTATTTGTACCGATTGTTGTCGGGATTGCGGTTGTCACTTTCCTCGTTTGGTATTTTGCCGTGACACCTGGTGATTTTGCTCAAGCGTTAACAGCAATGATTGCTGTATTAGTCATTGCTTGTCCATGTGCGCTTGGTTTGGCGACACCGACTTCCATTATGGCGGGTTCTGGGCGCGCGGCTGAACAAGGGGTTTTATTCAAAACGGCTGAAGCGATGGAACAGACGAAAGCGATTGACACAGTCGTATTGGATAAGACCGGAACAATAACAAAAGGTGTACCTGAAGTAACGGATTTTCTCGTTGCGCATGGCAGAGACAAGGACCGTCTTGTTGCGTTAGCGGCAGCAGCAGAAAGTGATTCAGAACATCCTGTCGCAAAAGCAATTACTTCTTTTGGATTGGATACAGTTGGTGATATTCCAAATGTTGAAAAGTTTGAAGCGATACCAGGTCACGGTATTTATAGTGTCGTCCGTGGTTCGACTGTTTGGATGGGAACGCGGAAACTGTTAGCGGATCAGGCAATTGAGATGGACCCTTCAATTTCTGATGCAGCCCCATTGGAAAACGAAGGGAAAACCGTCATGTATATGGCCATGAACGGCGTGCACGTTGCAACAATCGCTGTTGCCGATACGTTGAAAGAGACGTCAAAACAAGCGATTCAGGAACTGCATGCGTTAGGGCTCAATGTGATCATGTTGACAGGCGACCAAGAAAGAACTGCTAAAGCGATTGCCGCTATGGCAGGTGTGGATCACGTCTACGCAGGTGTTTTGCCGGAGGGTAAAGCGGAAATTGTCGCCTCGTTGCAAGCTGAAGGAAAGCGTGTCGCGATGGTCGGTGACGGGATCAATGATGCCCCTGCACTCGCCGTTGCGGATATCGGCATGGCGATGGGCACAGGAACAGCGGTTGCCATGGAAGCGGCTGACGTCACTTTAATGCACGGAGATTTACTGCGTGTGGCGGATACGATTCGCATGAGTCGTTTAACAGTGAAGAACATTAAACAGAACTTGTTTTGGGCGCTCGCTTATAATTCAATCGGTATTCCGATTGCCGCCGCCGGTTTATTGGCACCATGGGTAGCAGGTGCAGCGATGGCATTCAGTTCCGTATCGGTTGTCTTAAATGCATTGCGTTTGCAACGTGTGAAATTGAGATGATGAAGATGACATCCCCTTGCCGGCTTTATTGGTGAGGGGATTTTTTTTGGTGGAGTTATGCGGCATTAGAGCGAAGTTATGCGGCGTTTCAGCGAAATATGCGGCGTTTGAGCGAAGTATGCGGCATTTGGCAGAGTTATGCCGCGTTTCAAGGAAGTATGCGGCGTTTAGCGGAGTTATCGACGCATGAGTCGGTGACGTACAATAGTCTGTGTAAACACAAAAAAGATAGGGCATCCTCAAGGTTAATCACTACAAAAACCAAGGAGGATGCACTATCTATGTCTAGTATAATCGATAATCTCTTTTCTAAT
>NZ_JAUBDI010000032.1:0-25408 GCF_033253735.1 Sporosarcina saromensis
TAAGGGAACTGATTTAGTCGTCGCTTCCTTACCTACATTAGGAGTTTTTTTGTCGTTCTTCAAGTCTTTTATTCTATTTTTTATATAAATCATCTATTTTTTTACTGTGGTGCAACGCTAGTGGTCCCTTGATATATTCTGAATAGTGCGCCATGAAAGAGCTGTTTATATTTTTTTGAAAAAATATCGGAGGAGACGTTGGAAAATATGCTACGATGAGAGGAGTTTTAGAGGAAAAAGGAGTATGCATCATGACTGTTCGTACATACATAAATAAGCATCGTTTTTGGGTGTTGGTGTTAATTGTTTCGATTTCAGGTTTTTCACAAGGGATGTTATTGCCGCTTATTTCGACAATTTTTGAGCGGGATGGAGTGTCGAGTGCGTTGAATGGACTAAATGCGACGGCACTGTATATTGGGACGTTGCTTGTTTCGCCTATTATGGAAGCACCATTACGGCGTTTCGGTTATACACCGACGATTATTGCAGGTGGAATCTTTGTGATTGCGGCACTTTTGTCGTTCCCGCTTTGGAAGAGTATTGTATTCTGGTTTGTGCTACGATTGATGATTGGAATTGGAGATCATGCGTTGCATTTTTCCACGCAAACATGGGTGACGAGTACTTCATCAAAAGAACGATTAGGCCGTAATATTTCCATATACGGTTTGTCGGTAGGCGTCGGTTTCGCTGTAGGTCCATTGTTCGTTCCACTTGTTGATATTTATGAAGGGTTGCCGTTCATCGTTTCAGCTTGTTTAAGTTTTTTGGCATGGTCACTTGTCTTCTTTTTAGATAACGATCATCCTGAAGTGATGGCGGGGGATGTGGTGCAAGGACGTTTCATCTCGAGAGCGAAAGCAACGGTTGCGGTTGCTTGGATTGCCTTCCTTGGCCCGTTCGGCTATGGATTTCTTGAGTCTTCATTGAATTCCATGTTTCCGGTTTATGCATTGCGAATTGATATACCGTTGGCGATGGTGTCCTTGATCATTCCCGCATTTGCTGCAGGCGGAATTATTACGCAAATCCCTTTAGGTATTCTTTCGGATAAGATTGGAAGAAAACCCGTCATGTTGCTTGCGCTCGGCGGTTCGAGTCTGGCTTTTGGCGGCTCTGCGTTAATGGGAAGTAATGCTGTTGGTATTTTAATCATGTTCTTTATCGGGGGCATGTTTGCAGGTTCAATTTTCTCTTTAGGAATTTCATATATGTCTGATTTGACACCAAAGTCTTTGTTGCCAACGGGGAACTTGTTATGTGGCATTTTCTTCAGTATCGGTAGCTTGACGGGCCCTATTTTAGGAGGCTATTTTCTTGAAATGCAAAAAGGGATTAGCTATCTTTTTCTCTTTTCGCTATTTTTAGGTGTCTTGTTCATTGCAACGTGGCTAGGGAAGAATCCAAAACGTCTCGTGAAAAGCTGAATACAGCACGAAGTAGGGGTGTTCATTCAAACTCATCAATAGAGGCATGAAAAGCTTGTATTGGCGCATAGTAGCTGTAGGAGGTGAACATCTTTGGGGAATAAAAATAACAACCAAACGATGAATGAGCGTACGCATAATCCTTTTGGTACGTACAAAAGTAAAGATAAGGACGATACGAATAGTAACAATAATAATCCGTATGATAACCGAAATGAAGAGTTTTCAACCGAGTTCAACGCAAAGGTGAAAAACAAAAACAATAAAACGAATCACGACAAATCGCAAACTTCAAACCGTAAGAAAAAATAGCAGCAAATGGCCTCCTTGTTTGGGGGCTTTTTTGGTGCTTGCTGCTGACTCAATTCAGAATTGTTTTGGTGCCTGTCCCCCAAACAATTACGAATTGTTTGGGGGACAGGCACCAGTTTTTTAGTTCTTTTGAAGGAATAAAGCCATCGACAAAGTGTTGTAGTAGGTATCGTTGATGAGGGAATCTTTTTTTAGGATTCCTTCCGTTTCAAATCCGAGTTTTTTGTAAAGCTGGATGGCGACCTTGTTGTCTTCGCGTGTTAAGAGGGTGATTTTTTCAGTGACGCCGTTTGTTTGGGCCCATTCGATGAGTTCTTGCATCATTTTTTTCCCTAAACCGAGGCCGGTGTATGTTTCGCTTATAACGATTCCTAACGTCCCAACGTGTTTTACGCGTTTTTTCAAAGGAGAATCAACGGTTGCGATGGAAATGATGTCGCCGTTTGCGATTGCTAGATACATGACGGAACCTTGTAGCTGTTGTGCCTTTTGGATGCTAGTTTGAAAGTCTGCGACGTCTATTGTAAATTCATTTTTGCCAAATGAAAGAAAATCAGTTTCTCCGCCTACTACGTTATAAAAATTGATCATTTGCTGTGCATCTGCTGGTATAGCTTCTCTAATGAGGACTTCCTCACCGTTTTTCAATATAAATGATTTCATGGTGATCCTACTTTCTTTTCAGTAACTTACAAAGTACATTGCCGAAAATTCTTTGTACGGTTGTTAAGAATACACGAAGATGAGAAATTTGTGTAGTGGATAATTAAGTAGGTTGCATTGGGGAAGTCACTCATGTATTCTTTAAATAGTAATCATTACTATTTGAGGAAAGAGAGTGTGGAGAAAGACGATGAAAACTAAGAAAATACCGGTGACTGTGTTAAGTGGATACCTTGGTGCAGGGAAGACGACTTTGTTGAATCATTTATTGGCCAATCGAGAAAACTTGCGAATTGCTGTCATTGTGAATGATATGAGCGAAATTAATATTGATGCGAAGTTATTGGAGAACAACGGTTTTTCCCGTACCGAGGAAAAGCTTGTCGAGTTGTCAAATGGATGTATTTGTTGCACATTGCGTGAGGACTTGATCATTGAGGTAGAGAAGTTAGTGAGACAAGGTGAAATTGACTACATTGTTATTGAATCTACGGGCATTTCTGAACCGATTCCGGTTGCGCAGACGTTTACTTACATTGATGAAGAACTCGGCATTGATTTAACAGAGATTTGTACATTGGATACGATGGTGACTGTTGTTGATGCGTATCATTTCTGGCAGGATTATGAAAGTGGTGAGACGCTTTTAGAGCGTCAGCAAACAGAAGATCCAAACGATCAGCGTGACATCTCGGACTTACTAATGGACCAGTTGGAGTTTGCAAATATTGTGGTCGTCAATAAAATCGATCTCGTAGAAAAGGAATATGAAGAGGCATTTGTTGCATTTCTTCGGAAAGTCAATCCGGATGCTGAAATCATTCTCACTACGTTCGGAAAAGTAACGCCATCTAAACTATTAAATCGACAATTATTTGATTTTGAAAAATCGAGCGAAGGTGCGGGATGGATAAAAGAATTAAACGAAGAACATGTGCCGGAGACGGATGAGTATGGCGTTACGTCTTTTGTCTACAGAAGAAGACGACCGTTCCATCCTGCTAGGTGGCATGCGTGGTTAACAGCATTTCCTCAAGAAGTCGTTCGGGCAAAAGGATTTTTTTGGCTTGCGTCACGGAATGATTGGTCAGGAATATTCTCACAAGCGGGTTCTTCACTCGTCTTTCAAGCTGCCGGCCAATGGGTCGCTGCATTGCCGAAAGAAGAACAGGAAGCAATTTTTCAAGAGGATCCTCATTTGTTGAAACGATGGGATGCTACATATGGCGATCGACTAAACGAGCTTGTATTCATTGGGCTGGACATGGACCAATCAGAAATTGAAGGCAGTTTGGATAAGTGTTTACTAACGGAGGAAGAAATAAATATGGATTGGTCCACTTTTGAAGATGACTTGCCGAAGTTTTGACCGGGAGTTACCAAAATTATTTGTAATAATGAAGGACCCTCATCGGACTTTTCTTTATTTATGCGAAAATATTAATTTTCAATAAGAACTTGACACGATTTAAGCAGGAATATATAATCGCTATAATAATAATGTTCAGATTTTTCTAGAGCATTATTATTTTGCCTAAACTTGTACCTACAACCTAACAACAGTATGTTGGTTGTTTTCAAATGGTTGGTAATAGGTTTTGCGAAATATAAACGGTATCAAGTCAGTCCTGTGTAAATTTGCGAATGGAATTAAAGAAATTTGAATAACAGAAATTACATACTAAAAAGAGGTGCAAAGATGAAAAAAGTGAGAATTGGTGTAATTGGTGCAGGGTTAAGAGGGAGCTTAGCACTTTATTGGCATAAGCCGGAAGGTGAGTCGGAAATTGTAGCGCTTGCCGATCTATCTGAAGAACGACAGCAGAAATTCCAAGAGAAGATTGGATCACCCATCTTTCTAACTAAGAATTATAAGGATTTACTTGTGCGTGACGATATTGATGCAATTGCGGTCTTGTCACCGGATTACTTGCATGAAGAGCATGTGATTGCAGCGTTGGAAGCAGGAAAACATGTATATTCTGAAAAGCCTCTTGCCATTACAGTGGAAGGTTGCGATCGAATTCTTGATGCTTGGCAGAGGTCGGGCAAGCATTTGATGGTAGGCTTTAATATGCGGTATATGAGCATGTACCAGACGATGAAAGGCTTAATCGACTCTGGGGCAATTGGAGAATTAAAAGCGGTATGGGTACGTCATTTCGTGGGATTCGGTGGTTATTTCTACTATCACGACTGGCATGGGAAAAGTGAAAATACGACGTCTCTACTTTTACAAAAAGGCTCGCATGATTTAGATGTCATCCATTGGATAACTGGCAGATATACAACGAAGGTCTCGGCATTTGGCGGGTTGGATTATTATGGCGGTGATATGCCGAACGATTTAACGTGCCCGGAATGTTCATTAAAGTATACGTGTCCGGAGTATGTTGCCCATACCTTCACAGAATGTGCATTCCGTAAAGAAATTGATGTGGAAGATAATAACATGCTCATTATGGAACTTGAAGGTGGCGTTAAGGCTTCTTATCTACAATGTCACTTTACGCCAGACTATGAGCGGAATTACACGTTCATCGGTACAGAGGGACGTATTGAAAATGATGATGTGAATGGAAAAGTCTATTTAAAAACACGCAAGACCAACACGTGGAAAGAGTTTAGCGATGTCACCTATGACATGAAACCTGAAGAAGGAAGCCATGGAGGTGCGGACCCGAAAATTGCGCAAGATTTTGTTGAACTGGTCTTGTACAACAAAGAGCCGCTTACTTCTCCTTTCGCTGGAAGAATGAGTGTTGCAGTAGGATGTGCGGCGACTGAGTCTATTCGATCTGGTGGTAAAGTGATGCATATTTCTCAAACTTCAAGTCTACTCAAAAACTGACAGCTGTAGAGTGAAAGGGGTGTTGGTATGACAAATGTCAGTGAAGCGGCTGAGAAATTTGAAGTAAGTGAGAAAGAAGAACAGCAAAAGAAGCGTAGAGAAGCCAACAGGAAAGCCCGTGCGAGATGGCGAAAATCCATATGGAAAAACTGGGAGCTTTACGTTTTACTCTCTCCTGTTATTTTATATTTTATTGTGTTCCACTATGTTCCTCTTTACGGCTTACAAATTGCATTTAAAGATTTCATAGCTTCCAAAGGGATTATAGGCAGTCCATGGGTAGGCTTTAAGCATTTTGAAAGATTCTTCGATAGTTATTATTTTTGGAGACTTATAAAGAATACGATTGGAATCGGTGTGTTTACGTTAGTTGTTTCATTTCCAGTTCCGATTATACTCGCTTTACTATTAAATGAAGTGAAAAGCTTACGTTATAAAAAATTCGTTCAAACCGTTATTTATGCACCGCATTTCTTATCAACTGTCGTAGTTGTCGGTATGCTTCTCTTATTCTTGAAAACAGATGGGTTAATCAACCAAATCATTCGTTTGTTCGGGGGGACGCCAATTGACTTCATATCTGAACCGGCTTGGTTCAAAAGTTTGTACGTGTTTTCTGATGTATGGCAGACGATGGGGTGGAGCTCAATCATCTATATTGCGGCTTTAGCAGCTGTGGATCCCGCCCAGCATGAAGCAGCGATGATTGATGGGGCATCGAGGTTACAACGGATTTTTCATATTAACATTCCAGCTATTATGCCAACAATTGTTATTTTGTTCATTTTAAATGCAGGTTCGGTGATGGCTGTTGGTTTCGAAAAAGTGTATCTCATGCAAAACGACTTAAATATGTCGGCATCAGATGTCATTTCCACTTTTGTCTATCGAAGTGGGATTTTAGAAGCACAATATAGCTTCTCAGCAGCAGTTGGACTGTTCAACTCGATTATTAACTTCATCATGCTCATTATGGTGAATCAAATCGCGAAAAAAGTGAATGAGACAAGTCTATGGTAAGGGGTGAATGGAATGAGAGAATCTAAGACGGATCGTACGTTCATTATATTCAACTACATTTTCCTTTCCATCGTCGCCTTACTCGTCATCTATCCATTAGTGTTTGTGGTAAGCGCATCAGTGAGCAATCCGCAATACGTCATTTCTGGAGAGATGTGGCTATGGCCGAAGGAATTTACATTGGAAGCTTATGAAAAAGTTTTCAAGAACAAAGACATTATTAATGGGTTTGTGAACACAGTGAAATATACAGTTGTTGGTACTGCACTAAACGTCGTCATGACAATTCTTGCAGCGTACCCGCTATCCCGAAAAGATTTGAAAGGACGCGGAGTCATCATGGCCTTCATCGTCTTTACAATATTTTTCAGCGGAGGATTGATCCCAACTTATTTATTAATAAAAGATTTGGGCATGCTCAATACGTTTTGGGTCATGATTATTCCGAACGCAGTCGCAGTATGGAATATCATCATTATGAGAACGTTCTTCCAATCGATTCCTCATGAACTGGAAGAGTCAGCAATGATAGATGGTTGTGGGAATTTTAGAATATTGTGGAGCATTGTTCTTCCACTATCCTTCCCCGTCATTGCGGTTATGGTGTTATTCTATTCAGTCGGACATTGGAACTCCTACTTCCAAGCATTAATCTATTTGCAAGACCAAGACAAGTTCCCACTACAACTCATCTTGCGTCAGATTCTTATTCAGGGGCAAATGGATGACATGATCCAAACAACATCAGAGAGTTTCCTAGCACAACAATTGAGCGTGGAAGGGTTAAAATATGCGGTTCTTATTGTTGCAAACCTTCCGATGCTTATGCTTTATCCATTCTTACAACGATATTTTGTAAAAGGTGTCATGATTGGTTCACTAAAAGGATAAAAAAGGGGAGAAAGTTGATGAAAAAAAGACGTTATATGGGGATGGCGGCAAGTATGTTGCTAGCAGCAAGTATTTTGGGTGCTTGTACAAAAACAGATGGTGCAAAAGAAAAAGGGGAAAATGCAGGGAATGTGAATGCTACGGGTATGCCGATTGTAGAAGAGCCGATTAAAGTGGAAGGTTTTGCGGCAAAGTTCTTCGCTTCACAAGATTGGAACGACCTTATGTTATGGAATGAGTATGAGAAAATGACGAATATAGAAGTGGATTGGACAACAATTCAGACCGAAGCACTCGCTGAAAAACGGAACTTGTTACTGACGGGCGGGGATTATCCGGAGTTGTTTTTTGCATCGGCATTCTCCAAAACGGATTTGATTAAATACGGTCAACAAGGGATATTCCTCCCGTTAAATGAGTATATCGATGAGTATGCACCGAACTTCAAAAAAATTCTCGAAGAGTATCCGTCTGTGAAGCAAGGGGTTACGATGGCAGATGGGAATATATATGGTTTTCCAACAATTTACGATCCAAAGTTTGAGGCTTTGCGTGCAGGTGCACCATGGGTGAAAAAAGAATGGCTCGATAAGCTAGGATTACAAGAACCTGAAACAACAGAAGACTTTTATGAAATGCTAAAGGCGATGAAGAACAATGATCCGAACGGCAATGGTCAGCAGGATGAGATGGGATGGGGCAGCGGTTACGGCATTGATTCCTTTATAAACTATTTGCGTGGAAGTTTCGGTCTGAACAAACAAGGCTCCATGAATCTTAACCTGGACTTTGAGGAAGGTACAGAAAAGTTCCGTTTTGTCCCTACAACGGATGAATATAAGGAGCTATTAATGTATGTAAACAAGCTGTATAGCGAAGGTTTAATCAACCAAGACGTCTTTACAACAACTCCGCAGGAATTTACTGCAGAATCTGCTAAAGGACATTTCGGAGTCCTCAATTCAATTGATCCTGCCGAATTACTGAAGCTTGACGGATATGTCGGCTTACCAGTGTTGGAAGGTCCTACAGGTGAACGCGCTTATAATACGGTTTCTAATGGGCTAGGGAATTTAGGGATGTTCGTGTTGACGGACAAGGCTGAAAACCCGGAAGCGATGGTCCGTTGGATGGATTATTTTTACGGTGATGAAGGAACTAAAATGTTCTTTATGGGCTTTGAAGGCGTAACGTATGAAGAAAATGAACAAGGCGAGTTTAAATACCTTGAAACAATCACGGACAACCCTGATGGCTTGAACATGGACCAGGCGATTAGTGAGTATTTGACATGGCCGGGCGGGTACTACCCTGGTATTGTAAAAGAGCAATTTTTCCAAGGAGCCGAGTCGAAAGACAATTCACGCTTGAATGCTGAAAAGGTGAAACCTTATCGTATTAAAGATGACGATATTTTACCAGGGTTAAACTATACAGTTGAAGAGAACGATCAGGTGAGTGCAATTATGACGGACATTCAAACGTATATTAAGGAAAGTACAGCTGCTTTCATCACTGGTAAACAGGACTTCAGTAAGTGGGATGACTATGTGAAGACAATTGAAAAGATGGGTGTAGACAAATATTTGGAAATCGCTCAAAATGCATACGATCGAATGGAAAAATGATCAGTAAATAGAACGGTGTAAGCTTATACAGGAGGTTGTGATGCTGTTAAAACCTTTGTATGAGCTTTACCATTTGTCGGAGGTGGCTAAATGCTGATGAACGGTTGGAAAGCGAAACTCTATCAATTTGTCGAATTTGTCACGCTGCTCGCGGTGTTACAGATGATGTGGATTGGCTTAACAATACTTGGTGCCGTAATCATCGGGATAACACCTGCGACAGTTGGCCTGTTCATGACAACTCGGAAACGATTGCAAGGTGAGGATGACTTGAAAACACTTGTGAAGATCTATTGGAAGTCCTATAAAACAGAATTTATTGCATCTAACAAAATTGGCCTTGTATTGATTGGCATTGGCTACTTTCTCGTCGTGAATTTCCGTATTGTTACAGCTATGAATGGAATGTTCGGTCTTGTTATGTTGACAGTGATGGTGATGATTATGGTGTTGTATGCTTTAATTGTCATGAACATCTTTCAAGTGTTTGCTCATTATGATTTGCCGTTTTCACGCTATTTCTCAGCATCCGTGTTGCTGACGATTTCATTTCCAGTCCAGGCCGTAGCTTCAATACTCGGTTTGTTTTTACTGTATCGAGTATTTCTGATCATCCCAGGCCTGCTCCCGTTTTTTGGCATCAGTTTAACTGTCCTATTCCTTACATGGATGTCCTCAAAAACGTTCCATTTAAAGGGTAAATTAGATGGTACACTTGATGTTGAAACGATGAGCTCGTGAAGATCTTTATAGAGGAAGGGATACAGGTTGAATAAATTATTGTTTAAAAATGCCGAACTCGTGCTGGAAAATGAAGTGCTAGCAAACTCATTTCTTTTTATTGAAGGCGATAAAATTCAGTCATTTGGCCCGATGGAGGTTTGCCCGTCAGCAAATGAAAGCTATGTAACATATGATTGTACAGGTAAAACGATTATGCCCGGCATGATAGATATCCATGTCCATGGGGCAGGTGGTGCGGATTTTATGGATGCGGTGCCAGAGGCTGTTTCGACAATCGCTGACACGCTCGTTAAAGAAGGAACAACATCATATCTAGCGACAACAATGACCCAATCAGTGACACAAATTGAAAAAGCACTTAGCAATATTGCATCTTACATGGAAGTTGGGAATAAACCCGGTACAGCAGAAATGCTCGGTATTCACCTAGAAGGCCCTTACATTAATGAAAAGCAAAAAGGCGCACAACTTGCGTCTGATATACTTCCTCCAAATCATACGCAGTTTAACAACTGGCAACGATTGTCGGGGGAAGCGATTCGAATTGTTACACTTGCCCCTGAATTAGATGACCAACATCTTTTAATTCGTACTTTGCATGAAACAGGGGTTATTGGATCTATGGGTCACACAGATGCTACTTATGATGAAGTGAAAGTAGCAATCGAAAGTGGAATTAGCCATGCGACGCATCTCTTTAATGGAATGAGAGGACTTCATCACCGTGAGCCAGGTGTCTTGGGTGCTGCTTTGTTGCGTGAATCGGTGCACGTAGAAGTTATTCCAGATGGCATTCATTTTCATCCTGACTTAGTAAAATTGGTATGCAAGATGAAGGGGATTGATAAAATTCTCGTTATTACAGATGGGATGCGGGCAAAAGGCATGCATAATGGTGAATATGATTTAGGGGGTAACGAGGTTATCGTAGCTAACGGCAAATGTACGCTCAAACATGGTTCTTCACTTGCTGGAAGTATTGTGACAATGAATACTGCCAGGAAGAATATGGCGAGTTGGCTCGAATTGTCGATGCTTGAACAAGCAAAAATCACTTCGCTGAATCAAGCAAAAAGATTGGGAATCGATCATCGTAAAGGAAGTATTTCGCGAGGTAAGGATGCAGATATCGTAATCTTAGACGGAGATGGGGATGTAACAATGACGATTTGCCGGGGGAATGTAGCTTATAACTGTGAAGAATTATCTACTAATCTGATATAAAAACCGCGAAATAATGTGAATTTCGTTAAAGTGATGATATATTGGAATATAAGAACTATACAAAAGGATGAATCAGCATGAAACCGTTGGACCAAGGAAGCATCATTCCATTATATTATCAAGTTAAACAACGATTGGATGAGCGTATTCAATCAGGTGAATGGAAACCCGGAGATAAAATCGATTCAGAAAACCAGCTAATGACGGTTTTTAATGTCAGTCGAAATACAGCAAAAAAGGCAATTGAAGAGATGGTACAAGAAGGGACTCTTTATCGAATTCAGGGGAAAGGGACATTTGTCTCCCATCCTAAATTTGAGCAATCGTTAGGCGGCTTTTACAGCTTTAGTCAAGTGCTGAAAGAAAAGGGGTTCAAACCTACTGATATCGTATTGGAAGTGGATGAAGTCACTCCTTCAGCCAGAGTGAGAGAAGGTTTACAACTTTCTACTGAAGAGAAAGTCGTGCAAATGAAACGAATCCGTTGTGCAGATGGAGAGCCAATCATTCTAGAAACATCGTATATGCCAAAGTCAGTTGTCAAAAACAAAGAAGATTTACGTGAAGTCGGCGTCTCTTCGCTGTATGATTTGCTATCTGCACGTTATGGTGTAACTGTGATTCGTGCAAAAGAAGCATTTGAGCCAGTGCTAATTCGAGACCATGAAAGTATTCACTTAAACACAGAAGTAGGCAAACCGGCTCTGTTGCTTGAAAGAACTGCATTTGACACAGATGGCTGTCCTGTTGAATTCTGCATCTCAATCGTAAGAGGGGATCGTTGTAGATTTTACACAGATTTAGTTTAGGACACATAGACTTCTATGTGTCCAAGTCATTGCTTATACTTGTACCAACAACCCACTAATAGAAAAGAGGTTTACCTATGGCGTTAGTCACGACAAAAGAACTATTAAAAGATGCATACACAAACCACTATGCAATCGGAGCCTTTGGTGTGCATAACTTGGAGATTATGAAGTCGATTATCGCTGGTGCTGAGGCAGTTGGAGTCCCAGTCATCTTGCAAACTACTTCTAGTACATACAACTATATTCGTTTACCTTATTTGATGGCAATGGCTGAGGCAGCAGCGAAGCAAGCAACGGTACCAGTGGCTTTGCACTTAGACCACGGAGAATCATTGAATCATGTAATGGAATGTCTTAGAGCAGGTTATACATCCGTGATGATTGATGGTTCCACACTTCCTTTTGAAGAAAACATTGCACTCGTCAAGCGTGTTGTAGAAGTAGCGAAGCCTATTGGTGTACCTGTAGAAGCCGAACTCGGGACAATCGGTGGAGTGGAAGATGACCTTGTCGTGGATGAACAACTTGCGTTATTTACAGACCCTGAAATGGCTGGTCGATTTGTGCGGGAAACGGGCATCGACTCATTTGCACCGGCATTTGGAACGGCTCATGGTGCATACCGGCAAACACCTAAACTTCAGTTCGAATTGCTGGATAAAATCAGACAAGCTACGGATATTCCACTCGTTATGCACGGCGCATCAGGCGTGCCAGATGAAAGTGTAAAAAGAGCCATCCGTTTAGGCGTTAGTAAAGTAAATTTCTCGACAGAATTGAAAGATCTTTTCGCTGAACAATTGCGATCCTATTTTATTGAAGATCCAACTGAAAATGACCCAAGAAAATATTTCCTTCCTGCACGAGAGGCGTTGACCGAGTTAGTCGAGAAGAAGTTAAGGGTGTTGCAAGGATGATAACTGCCATCACGTTGAATGCAGCCATTGACCAAATTTACGAAATTCCATTAATGACTGTTGGCGGAGTGAATCGTGTAGCCGAAGTGACTCGTGATGCTGGAGGCAAAGGGATTAATGTTGCAAAAGTCATTCAAGCTTTAGGGGCACCAGTGGATGTCGGTGGTTTTGCAGGGGGAAGTAATGGTAAGCGAATTGAACAGTGTCTAAAGCAGCGCTCAATTCCAAGTGAGCTCATTCAAATAAGTAGTGAAAGTCGTGTCTGTTTGACGGTGCTCGATGAAAAAAATGAGACGGGAACAGAGTTTTTAGAAAGTGGACCCGTCATTTCTAAGAGTGAGTGGGCTTCTATGCTCTATTGGTTAGAACATAAATCAAAGCGCGTAAAATGGTTCGCATTGTCAGGCAGTTTACCTCAAGGAGTGCCAGTAGATGCCTATGCAGAAATGATTCACATCATTCATACGAATGGTGCAAAGGCAGTCCTTGACACGAGTGGTGACGCACTGGAACGAGGAATTCAAGCGAAACCTTACGCCATTAAGCCAAATGAACAAGAAATTAAGAGTCTATTAGGGAAAAATGTAACGTGTGAAAAGGATCTTTTAGAAGCAGGAAAACAATTCGTTGCAAGTGGTATCGAGCATGCTTGTTTTTCATTAGGTGGTGCGGGCGCAATTTTTGTCAATCGAACAGGTTCGTATAAAATAGCAGCCCCTCAAATAGACGTCGTAAATTCCGTCGGTAGTGGAGACGCTTTTGTCGGAGGTCTCCTGTTCGGTTTTAGCGAAGAAAGTGATCTTTTTACAACCTACAAACGAGCTGTTGCATGCGGCGCAGTCAACGCGATGCATAGAGAAATTGGCTTCATTCAAACAGAGTTGGTGGAATCAATCATGAGTGAGTTGACTGTACAACAAATATGAAATGAGATAGGGGTAAAATTCTATGCATACATTTATTGAAATCATGAACCAAGCAGAACAATTAAAGGTGACATTCGATGTATTGAACAATATGGAGTTCGAAAAAAATGAAGTTGATCAGGTGCTATTCACGGGCTGTGGCACTTCATTTTATTTAGCTTCCTCGGCGGCTAAGCACTATCAAGCAGTGACTGGAGAGCTTACTGCCGCAGTACCAGCTTCAGAATTATTTCTCCATACATCGACCATCATCGTTCCTCAAAAAAAGTATTTAATCGTCGCGATTTCAAGATCTGGCACAACTTCAGAAATCATTTTAGCGTTGGAACATTTGAAGGGGAATGACCATATTCGCACGCTTGCTGTTACTTGTAATAAGGAAACACCGATGGCTGAAGCAGCAGATCAAGTAATCCCACTCGATCATGTATCCGAAAAAAGTGTTGTAATGACACAATCATTTACCAATATGTTATATGCATTACAACTATACGCAGCAAAGCAAGCTGGATCTTCCCTTGATTTTGAAGATCTTAAACGTATACCTGGAATTGTAGAGAGCGCTTTGACCGATGAAAATTGTACAAAAGCGTTAGCAGATGATTTAACAAAGACTAGATTCATCTTCCTAGGTTCCGGATCTTATAACGGATTGGCAAAGGAAGCAACGTTGAAATTAAAAGAAATGACGCAGACAGAATGTGAAAGTTATTCGAGTCTTGAGTTCAGACATGGTCCTATTTCAATTGTTGACAAGTCAACAGCGGTTGTTCTCTTGTCTCAACAAGAAACAGTTGCTTTCGATCAGGATTTAGTAAAAGATATCCAGCGTTTAGGTGGCCATGTCCTTGTAATCGGTCCGATAAATAGTGATTTCCAAGCGGATGAAACAGTCGTGTTAACTGACCGTATTAGCGATAAAAATCGACATGCAGTCTATATGCCTGCTTTGCAACTTCTTGCTTTTCAACGTGCAATTCGACTTGGTTTTGATCCGGATCATCCTCGGAACTTGACGCAAGTCGTAAAGTTGTAAAAGGTTGAGGAATTGTGATGAATTATTTCCTTGTAGCAGATATTGGTGGAACGAAACTAGCGACAGCGTTGTTTACAAATGAGGGAATCCTAATTGGAAGTAAAGAGGTCAAGAGTGAGAATAAAGATGGAGAACTTCTTTTCAAGAAGTTAGTGGAATCGTTCGAAATGTTACTGGCGGTTGAAGGATTGTCTTTTGACAAAATCGGCGGTATAGGAATTGGTGTCCCAGGTATTGTTGATCCGAATGCGGGAATAGCAATCTATCAAAACAATTTACCATGGCGCGATTTTCCACTTAAACAAAGACTGCAAAACATATTCCCAGACACGAAAATTAGTATAGATAATGATGTGTACATGGCCACTTACGGTGAGTTTGTAGCTCGGTCCTTTACAGTAGAGACGTTTGTTTATGTGACAGTAAGTACTGGAATTTCCTGTTGCACGATTAGCGAAGGGAAGTTTATTCGAGGGGCAGGGATGGCTGGTGAAATCGGGTTTAGTCTGACATCTCAATCTGGTCATACATTGGAAGCGTCTGTTGCTGGCCCAATTCTTGAAAAGAATGGCCGAGTTGCATTTAACGATCCGCAGTTGTCTTTAAAGGACATGATGCTGCGTTACTATGAGGGGGATCTTCGGGCAACGTCTATTGTAGGTGAAGCTGTTGTGGCTTTGGCAAAAGAGATTTTTCATATCCTTTTATTTGTCGATCCGACGTGCATCGTGATAGGCGGCGGTGTGTTCAATAACCATCCTTCTTTATTGGAAGCCGTTCGACTTGAATTGCGACAGTACTTAAATCATCCGCTATTAGAAGGAAAAGAGAAGCGAATTGAAGCAAGCATTTATAAAGGTAACGCTGGTTTGCAAGGTGCTTTTGCAAGATGTCGATGAATAAATAAACAAACCCTCATTCCTACAGCGGATGAGGGTTTTCTTGTACTTTGTTCGATGAATGGATTATCGGAATCTCATTTCAGATTCTTTATTAAAGAAATGTGCACGGTCCATATCAACCGCTAATGAGACTTGTTGTCCTGGTTGCAATGGCGTATCTGCTCCTAAACGTGCGACGAACGATTGAGATCCGATTGACGAATAGACCATAAGCTCTGCGCCAGTTAGTTCTGCCACGTCCACATGCACATCTATTGTTGCATCCACTAAGTCTTTGAGCGTTTCTGGTTTATCATATATATGTTCAGGTCTTACGCCAAGGATAACGGATGATCCGAGTGCGTTGTTTTCTTTTAAAAGTGTGAGTTTGTTTTCAGGAATTTTAAGTGCAGTTTGGTCCATTACAAAGTAACCATCAATCACTTGTCCTTCAAAGAAATTCATCGCGGGAGATCCAATAAATCCTCCTACAAATACATTCTCGGGATTTTCATACACTTGTTTCGGTGTTCCAATTTGTTGGATAAAACCGTCCTTCATTACGACAAGCCTTGTAGCCATTGTCATCGCTTCTGTTTGGTCGTGTGTTACATAGACCGTTGTGGTCTTCAAACGTTGATGTAATTTTGTGATTTCTGCGCGCATTTGAACGCGTAATTTAGCGTCCAGATTTGAAAGAGGTTCATCCATTAGAAAAAGACCTGCATCCCGGACAATCGCTCGACCAAGTGCGACCCGTTGTCGTTGTCCCCCAGACAACGCTTTCGGCTTCCTTGTTAAGTAGTCTTCCAATCCTAATATACTTGCTGCATTTTTAACACGTTGATCGATTTCTGCTTTAGAAAACTTCCGTAATTTCAAGCCAAATGCCATATTATCATAAACCGTCATATGTGGATAAAGAGCATAGTTTTGAAATACCATGGCAATATCCCGGTCTTTAGGAGGAACATCATTCATTACTTTTCCATTAATGCGTAACTGGCCATCTGAAATTTCTTCCAATCCAGCAATCATACGTAATGTTGTTGATTTTCCACAGCCTGAAGGTCCTACAAGAACGATGAATTCCTGATCTTCCACTTGTAAATTGAAATCGGAAACAGCTACCGCATCATCACTATACTTTTTAAATACATTCTCTAGTACCAATTCTCCCATCATCTTCACCCCTTGTATGTACTACTTATAAGGATACAGATGTTAGGGATAACAAGGTATGTACACGTTGCACAAATCGTATGTAGAAAAATTGTGCAAGCGTTGCTTATTTGCTAAAACGTAAATGTGCGATGTAGGCAACGAGCGCGCCATTAAAACTTCGAGCAGATATGCCTGTTAGCTCCTGAAATTTCGTTAACCGATAGTTTAATGTATTTCGGTGGATGTGTAACTTTTCTGCTGTAATCGAACCGTTGAATCCATTTTCAAAAAAACTACAAACTGTATGTAATAATTCTAAGTCTTTTCGGATGGGAACAATAATTTCTTGATGCATTGCATGCTCCATGGTGGGCGTTATTGCACGTTCTAAAAACAATGGAAAGATTGATTCCATTGTAAAAATCCGTTTTGTTGGCATTTCAGAAATTCCCTCCCTAAACCAATTACATTCCTGTTGATAATAAGAAGGGTATGTTGAATCTGCACATTGAAACTTCCCTATGTATATCCTCGTCTTACAGTAAAAGTCACTTTCTAATACAGCTGCAAATGAATTGAAATCGTCATCACAATACGAGTGTATAGTCTTACGCTCAATTAATAATACATGTCTTTCAGACGAAAAGATAATGATCATTTGTTCATCAAAAAATGCTTGCATTGCTTCTTTTAAATCGACTTCAAGGGAGTCATTTGCTTCTAGTGACAACTGGATGATACGAATTTGATCTTCGTTTGATAGGAGAGAAGGACCGTCCCCTTCTAAATAGTACAACCAATTTTCTTCTGTATGAGTGAGTGAGGTTGAAGAATAAGTTTCCTCGGTTAATAGTGTAGAGAGTAAAAGATAGTCACGCGCTGAAACGTCTTTCTTATGTATACTTATCCAAGTATCCGTATTGTCATTGAAGAATACATAGTCATCTGAGTTGCATAGTGGTTTTTGGGTCAATAACTTTAGAGAAGGGAATAGATTAGCGAGATTATATGACAATGGAGAGCGACCACCTTCCAAAGGAAATTGTAGAAAAACACTTCACTATTATTATACCGATTTTTTGCAATAAACAGAAGTGAAGTTTTATTCCGTGATGTACAAGTTCCAGTGTTCAACACATTCCGCACCAATCCTTTTTTCTTGTCGTTATTTCCTGGGGAATGAACGACCTTTCTCTTGTTCCGCTAGAAAATCCTGTCACAACATGTAGAATGTTCACCCACTTTGCAACTTCAGTCATATACGTTTGCATGAAAAAATGGGGTTATGCGAATACTTGATTTGTAAGGCGTGAAGGGGATTTGATGCGCAACGTTATAATACGTAGGTGAACGTAATCGTTTGATTACCCGCACAATCATTGTTATGCTGAAGGGGCGGCGAATTTTGCGACTAGTTGACGAATAACCAAGTAGATTGACAATTTATGTTGTCCTAGATAACTAGAAAGGGGTTGACGTGTATCCAGTCACCAGAAAAACTTCATAATAACTCTACGATTGCAGTGGAAACATCTGACGATTACTCGTTGGACCGTGTGCCACGGAACGAACGGACGAAAAGTTGGTTGAGTATAACGAATATAACATTCGGGATTGCTACCGCCATTTTTTATTTCCAAATGGGAAGCGTGATGGCGCTTAAATTTGGAGCCGTGAATGCATTGATTTCTTCCGCTTATGCAATCATTGTCGCAGGATTGCTCGGAACGGTCATTGCCTATTTGTCTGCCAAGTCCGGTATGAACGTAAATTTACTTTCGCGCGGTGGAGGTTTCGGCTATATCGGTTCGTCCTTGACGTCACTGATTTACGCGTCGAACTTCATTATGTATTGCGCGTTTGAAGGACTCATCTTAGTATCCGCAGTTCATCACTTCTTTCCTTCACTTCCAAAATGGATTCTCATTGTTGTATTTGGATCCATCGTTATCCCTCTAAACTGGTTTGGAATCGAGCAATTAGATAAATTACAGAAGTGGTCCTTACCTCTATTTATCATCTTTTTATTAACTGCAGTTGTTGTTTCCTTCTATAAACCGCCTATTTATACCGGTTCTGTATTTACGTATATGCCTGACGGTGTCCAAATCGGTGGGGAAGCCCTCTTACTTTGTATCGGCATGCACCATGGCATTATGGGATTGACCGCGTTATTGGCATCTGATTATGCGAGGTTCCTGAAACCAACGGATGTTAAGGTAGGTTCCTTCATGATTGGGTTCATCCCACAATTTTTCTGTTTTGGCGTGATGGGTGGCCTTGGCATTTGGTTTGGTGTTCGATTTTTAGAATCTGATCCAGGTGTGTATATCGTCCTCTTGCTCGGAATTGGTGGAGCGTTATTCACGATGTTAACGCAATTACGTATTAACGTCACGAACATTTACAGTGGTTCCTTATCGCTCTCTAATTTTTTTGAGAACATGTTCCGTTTTACACCAGGTAGACGTTTTTGGGTCGTGGTAGCAGGTCTGACCGCTATCCTTCTCATGTTGCTCAACATTGTCGATCATGTCGATAAATTAATGACTTTCCAAGGGGTATTTTTACTTGCATGGGCCGCTGTCCTTGTGACAGATGCATTAGTCGTTAAAAAATGGTTGAAAATTGGTCCTACGTATTACGTCGCTCGTCAAAAGTACTTGTATAAGTGGAATCCCGTTGGTACGGTGTCGCTTATTGTAGCAAGTGTCCTTGGAACAATAGCAGCGCTCGGGTACATGGGATTGTTTTTAGAAACGACGGCAGCCTTCTTTGCAGCCTTACTTGCCTCCATATTGACGGTTATCATTGCTGTGATGACGAAAGGAAAGTATTATGTGACGGAAGAGCCAAAAGATATTGTGCAAGAAGACAAATTAGCCTAACACTTACACAAGTAGGTAATGAGTTAGACTACAACTGTACGATTCAGTCATTGATTGGATCGTACAGTTTTTTGTGTTCAGATTGTGTATCAACTGCTTAAAACAAGCTATCCAAAAATAAAAAATGAATAGGTATTTAATTACAGAAAAAATGTTTAATTTCGAGCTAAACATTAAGACTTTCGACCCGATATAGATGTTGTTCATACTACATACTTGAGGTGAGAGAATCTAATGAAGAAAATGGGTGTATTTCAGAGGAATTTGATTGGTACGTTAGTGATTTCCATTTCACTTCTCGTCATTGCAATTGTTTCAATAAATTACATAACGAGTCAGGGAACGTTAGAGGATGAAAAAGCGCAGACAGAAAAACTGATTGAAGAGAATTTACTGAGTGTGATTGAAGGGTCTGATGTTGCGTACTCCATCATCGAACAGTCTTTGTCCGAAAAAATGGAGCTGTATACGAATGTGTTATTGGAAGAGTACAAGCAAAATCCTGATGTATCAACGTGGGATTTGAAACAGTTCAAAACGGAATTTGATGGCTTTGACATATTCTTTTTGAATGACAAATTCGTGATTGACTATGCAACAAGAGAAGCAGATTTAGGACTAGATTTAAAAGAGTTCGGTCTTGAAGGATTATTGCAGGAGCGTATGGATGCTGGAACGTATTTTGACGATCGTTTAGAAATTAGTGAAGCAACGAAAGAGACGAATAAGTTCAGTTATACAGCGACGCCCGATAAAAAATATATGATTCAAATTGCTGCAACGGCTGATCAGTTTTCGCATTTGATTCAGTCGATGGATTTGGAACTGTTGACGAAAAATCTGATGGAAAAACATCCATATGTTGAAGATATCGGTATTTATACGATTAATATCGAGGGGATTCCAGCGTATTCGATGAATAAGAAAAACGATGAAGGTGAGGCCGCAGTATTGCCGGATTCGTTGTTGGACATTGGTGCAAAAGCCATTGCCGAAAATAAAGTTATGGAGAAAAAATCTTCAAATACGCTCTATAAGTTTATTCCTCAAATCGATTTGACATCTGATGATGAGAACAAGTACCGCCAATCTCGTCTACTTGTTTTGACATATGATGATCACTATTTTGCTGGTCAATTAAAGAAGAATAGTGTAACAGCACTAATTATGGTCGTTGTATCCGTCATTGTTGCGGTTGTGTTATCCATTGTAATCGGCCGTCGCGTGTCCAGACCGATCCACCAATTCAGTGCAGTCATTGAGCGAACAGCGCAACTCGATTTTACGGACAATGAGCACGTGGCAACGTTAGTAAAGCGAAAAGACGATTTTGGCGTATTGGCCGAACAGTATGAGCAAATGCTTGTTTCTGTAAGAGGCGCATTTGAAAAAGTAATTGACTCGACACATCATTTAATGGCCATGTCAGAACAATTCACGTCAAGTGCGGATGAAACGAAAACGGCTTCTGTCCAAATTTCAAGCTCCGTGCAGGAGATGGCTTATGAAACGGAAAATCAAACACAAACTGTACGCCAATCCATTACCGATATCGGAATGATTACCGAAGAAGTTGGTAAATTACTAGCAAACATTTCAAAAGTGAATGAACTCGTACAACAGACCGTACAGGCTTCAACAACTGGAAATGCAATTGTAACGGATACGGAAAAAAGCATGGAGCACATTAACACTTATACGAAGCAATCGAAAGAGACCGTCATTGAATTGCATGAGAAATCTTCCCAAATTGAAAACTTCTCTACGTTCATTACGTCCATCGCTGATCAGACGAACTTGCTTGCGCTGAACGCAGCAATTGAATCTGCACGAGCTGGGGAAGCAGGAAAAGGATTTGCGGTCGTTGCGAATGAAGTGCGGAAACTCGCAGAGGAATCGAGTAATGCAGCAAATCATATTCGTCAATTAATTACGGAGATTAAAGAAGATATTTCACAGACGGTCGACAGTATGACAGAAGGGTACGAAACTGTGAAAAATGGCACGTCACTTGTCCATGAAGCTGGAGAAGCGTTCAGAGATATTTTGACTGCGGTCCAATCAGTATCCAGTCAGACGACGGAAGCGACATCGATTTCAAAAGAAGTGGAACAGGTCATGCAAAACTTACTTCAATCGATTCAGCAAATTGCAAGTTTGTATGAGAAGTTAGGAAGCCATTCAGGTGAAATTGCAGCCTCTACTGAAGAACAAACAGCAACCGTCGAAGAAGTAGCGTATGCAGCGAAAAACCTTTCCGATATTGCGGAAGACTTACAAAGAGAAATTGAAAAGTTTAAGGTATAAGTTGTTTCTCAAAGAATAGCCGACTCGCACAAAAACTCAGTTTGCTCGATAGGGAGCAACTGGGTTTTTCTTTTTCAACTCCAGTAGATTTTTTAGCTGTATGGCTTTCTAATGAAGGATAGGCATGAAAAACATGCATAGTTCTCTCTGTTGAAGTGGAAGCTAAGTTCGAGAAGTTTCTAAAAACATTTGCTGTATAATCGCATAATATGCTATTCTGAGATGTGGAATCGGTTACACAAAGAAGGTTTTTTACTGAGAAAAGGTCAGTTAACTATAGAGGATAGAACAGGTGATGAATGTGTCGAATAACATTGTTGTCGTCGGAAGTATGAATATGGATATTGTCATGTCGGCGGAACGGTTGCCGAAAATTGGAGAGACAATCTTAGGTGAGAAAGTCGTCTATTTGCCTGGTGGAAAAGGTGCGAATCAAGCGGTTTGCATGGCTCGTTTGCAAGGTGATGTGACAATGGTTGGTGCGGTTGGTAACGACGAGTTCGGCCGTAGCCTTAAGGACCAAATGGAAAGTAACGGTGTCAAAACGGATTTCATTCGCGTTGTAGATGGCGTACAAACGGGCATTGCGAATATTTTCCATGTGAACCGTGATAATTGCATAACTGTCATTCCGGGTGCAAATTATACCGTGACAAAAGAACGCATTACGAAAGAAGTCGTCCAAGCGATTGCTGCTGCGGATGTGTTGGTCGTTCAATTAGAAATCCCACTTGAGACCGTACAATATGTGTTAGGGATTGCTAAACAGCACGGCGTGAAAACGATTTTAAATCCAGCCCCTGCTCAATTTTTATCACCGGAATTGCTGTCGCTTGTTGATTATTTGACGCCAAATGAGACGGAGTTTGAGTTGTTAACAGGTGAGCATTCTACAACGGATGAGGAATTATCCGCTCTAATGTTGAAATGGGAATCAACGTATCATCATACATTAATCGTCACGTTAGGTGAGCGCGGCTGTGCCATTTTAGAAGATGGTCAACTTGTCGTAACGCCACCACCCAAAGTGGAAGTTGTGGATACGACAGGTGCGGGTGATTCATTCAATGGCGCATTGGCGGTTGGGATTTCAACGGGTCAATCGTTGAAGGAAACGGTCGACTTTGCAGTGAAAGTGTCTGCGTTGGCAGTGACAAAGTTTGGTGCACAAGAAGGCATGCCTTTTTACGAGGACATTCATTAATCCTAGAGGAAATGAGGGGAAGTACGATGGTAAAAGTTTCGATTGAGCAGATTGAAAAACAGTTAGGAAGTTATTTAAAGGAAACGTATAAACACTTGCATGAGCATCCTGAATTAAGTGCGGAAGAATACGAAACACAGGCGTTCATTACGAAAGAGTTGGATCGTATGGGTATCCCGTATCAAAAAATGGCGAAAACGGGTGTTTGCGCAGTGCTGGAAGGCGCGGAAGCTGGAAAAACGATTTTGCTCCGTTGCGATATCGATGCATTGCCGATTGATGAACAGACCGGCTTGGCGTACGCTTCGACAAAACCAGGTGTCATGCATGCGTGCGGTCACGATGCACATACGACAATCGGTTTAGGTGTTTTATCGGTATTAAAAGAACGGTTAAGCGAGTGGAAAGGGACTGTGAAAATCATGTTCCAACCGTCCGAAGAAGTTCAGCCAGGTGGAGCGAAGCCGATGATTGACGAAGGGATTCTTGAAAATCCGACAGTCGATGCGGGACTTTGTTTGCATACGAATCCGTTTTTAGCTCCTGGCAAGTTTGAAATGAGAAAAGGCTATATGTTAGCGAACACGGACCGGGTTTACATATCCCTCATTGGAAAAGGTGGACATGCTGCTGCTCCTCAACAGGGGATTGACGCGATTGCCATGGCAGGGCAGTTCATTACCGGCATTCAAAACATTGTGTCTAGACAAACATCGCCCCTTGACAATGCGGTGATTACGTTCGGCACAATTAACGGTGGAACGACTTCGAATGTCATGTGCGACCGTGTCGATATTGCTGGGACAGTCCGCACAATTAGAACGGAAACGCAAGACAAAATCATTGCCCAAATTGAGCAATTGTTGAAGTCGGTGACGGACTTCTGGGGCGGGGAGTATACGTACAACTACAGTAAAGGCTATCCTGCAAGCTGGAATGATCCGGAATTGACGGACGTCGTAGCAACAGCGATTCAGACAGCTTTTGGTGAAGATAAAGTCGTAGAAAACGAGCATCCTTATATGAGTGGCGATGATTTCTCGGTCGTTGCACAAGCGGTTCCATCCGTCTTCATGTATTGGGGAACTGGCTCGGATGAAAAAGAGAATTTCCCTTGGCATAACGCGTATTACCATGTGAATCTAGAGGCTCTAAAATACGGTGTAGCAACAGCAGTTGAAAGCATTACAGCATTACTCCAATCAGAAAAGGTAGGGAAATAACGATGAAAAAAATCATTATTGACGTAGATACAGGAATTGATGACGCAATTGGATTGTTGTTGGCGGCGAAAAGTGGCCAAGCGGATATTTTAGGATTTACAACGGTAAATGGTAATACATCCCTTGAACAAGCGACAATTAACACGGCAAAAATCGTTAAATTGCTTGGTCGCGATGATATTAAAGTTGTCCAAGGAGCGAGCCGTCCGTTAATGCGTGAACCGCATTTTGAAGTAAGTGTACACGGCAATGATGGAATCGGTGGGGCACTGAAAGAGATGGAAGTAGAAATTAAGGACGAAGGATTTGCACCGGATTTCATCATTGAGCAAGCGGAGCTACATAAAGGCGAATTGACGATTGTATTGCTTGCGCCATTGACAAATATGGCGCTTGCTATCCGCAAGGAACCCCGCTTAAAAGAATGGGTGAAAGAACTTGTCATTATGGGTGGAGCAGTTGACCATCCTGGCAACATTACGCCGACTGCGGAATACAACATGTACATCGATCCCGAAGCAGCGAAAATCGTTCTTCACGCAGGTATTCCAATTACGCTTGTCGGATTGGATGTCACGAGCCAGACGTTGTTAACTGTTGCGGATATTGAGAAAATGCGTCCGAGTGAAATTAGTGAGTTTGTAAAAGACTCGACGAATCACTACATGAATCGCTACATGGAGTTGACAGGAAAACGTGCTTGTTCCATGCATGATCCGCTAGCTGTAGGTGTGGCTTTAGATAAATCACTTGTTCGTACAGAAAAACTGTATGTTGACGTTGAAACGAATAGTGACTTATGTGATGGACAAACGGTTTGTGATTTTAAAAATTGGACGAAAAAAGAGCCTAATGTCGATGTATGTCTTGAAGTGGATAGTGAACGTTTCATTTCGACACTTATTGATACGTTAAGTAAATAATCATGGTGGGAAGTCTGACGATTTCAGTCAGACTTTTCGCTTTTACTTGGATGGAAAGAAGGAAATGGAGATGGAGGAACGATTATCAAAACCTGCTTTGTCGTTAGCAGGTGTGCAATGGCTGTTTTTCATGTTTGCGAATACGATTGTTGTGCCTCTTTCGGTCGGTGCTGCATTTCATTTGCCAGATACGGAAGTTGCGACGATTATTCGGAGTTCGTTTATTCTTACAGGTACCGCTCACTAGCGTTGCACCACAGTAAAAAAATAGATGATTTATATAAAAAATAGAATAAAAGACTTGAAGAACGACAAAAAAACTCCTAATGTAGGTAAGGAAGCGACGACTAAATCAGTTCCCTTA